>CALJDR010000028.1 GCA_938023515.1 uncultured Flavobacteriales bacterium | reverse complement strand
TGACGTCGAGTCTCGTGGGCTCGGAGATGTGTATAAGAGACAGGTATATCCCTGTAGTGGGTAATGTGATGGCACTGGTCATATGGTCGGATACCTGTCGGGCCTTCGGGTTCCGCCGGTTCTGGGAGGTGCTGCTCACCTTCCTTACCTTGGGCCTGTACCTGGCATGGATAAGTTACAGCGGGAAAGCCGTTTACGACAGCAAATACAAGGAACACCGCAACGCCCTCGATTCGAGTATCCTCGGTGCTATCGTATTTGCGACCGTAGCCGCCTCGGCCATAAAAGCTTTTACTTATGAGGCGTATACGATTCCCTCCTCCTCGATGGAGAGCACGATGCTGATAGGCGACTTCCTGTTCGTTAATAAAATGAGTTACGGCACGCGCATCGCTATGACGCCGTTGTCCTTTCCGCTGGTACACGATACCATCCCTGTGGTAAAAACCCGTTCCTATATAAAAGGCGTGAGGCTGCCCTACCTGCGGCTGCCCGCTCTGCGTAAAATAAAACGCAACGATATCGTAGTGTTCAACTGGCCGGCAGACAGCGCCGAAAAGCCGATCGACAAACGGATGAACTACATCAAACGGTGCGTGGCCATCGCGGGAGATTCCCTGGAAATACGTCAGGGTGTACTGTATATCAACGGCAAAGAACAGGAGTGGAACCTGCGGGCCGAGCCCCAGTGGGAATACCGCCTGGAACTCCCCAATTCCTTTTACAATTATCTGCTCAAAATGGGCCTGGAAGTGACTTTCGTGGATTACGACCGGGCCAAAGGCACCGAAATAGTCTTTGCCAACCTTTCCGACGAGAATTTGGAAAAAGTATGGGCCACTTTCCCCGGCATACAGGTTGAAAAAGTGATCCTTCAGCCCGGAGAACACGACAGAAATATGTTCCCCGAAGGGGCATCATACAACGTGGACAACTATGGACCTCTGTATATCCCCAAGAAAGGCGACCGCATCGCCCTGACCCTGGAAAACCTCCCCCAATACCGTGACGTCATCGCCAAATACGAGGGCAATTCGCTGGAAGTGAGGGACGGACAGATATGGATAAACGGTGCCCCGGCCAACGAGTACACGATCCGCCAAGACTACTACTTCATGATGGGGGACAACCGGCACAATTCGCTCGACTCCCGCTATTGGGGGTATGTACCGCACGACCATATCGTAGGCACCCCAGCCATGATCTGGCTGAGCATTGCCCCGGACGACGGATCGACCCCGCTGTTCAAACGCATCCGCACCGAACGGGTATTCTCGTTCCCGGGCAGCGACAATCCTGTCAAATCGTATTTCTGGCCTATAGTCATTGCAGGAGGCGTACTTTACGGAGCCTACAAGATCCTGCGGAAAAAGAAAAAGGCCGATAAGGAGCCCAAAAAACCGGGATCGAAGCGATGAAGACCTTGTTTTCCAGCGCCTATCTCGCCCCGGTGGAGTATTACGCCCATTGGGTGCAGGCCGAACGGCCGGTGATCGACACGTACGAAAATTACCAGAAACAATCTTACCGGTCTCGTACCTACATCGGAGGAGCGAACGGCTCCCAGGCCGTGACGATACCCATCGTGCATACCGAACAAGGCCCTGGCCACCAGAGAATGTCCGAAGCGCTGACCGTGCTGGAATTCCGCTGGCCCCAGCAGCATTTCCGTTCGCTGGAGACTGCCTACCGAACTTCCCCCTATTTCGAATATTACGAAGACCGTTTCCGGACGCTTTATTTCGGGGAACATACGGCACAGCTTTTGGATTTCAACCTGCAGGCCCACCGCCTGGTGTGCGACCTGTTGGGCATTCCGGGTGAACCGGAAACGACCTCCAGCTACGAAGAGACTCCGGAAGATACCCTGGACCTGCGGAAGGCTTTCTCCCCGAAACAGCCGGGGCGGACGGAATTCGCCCCTTATACCCAAGTGTTCGAGAATAAATTCGGATTTCAGGAGAACCTCAGCATCGCCGACCTACTGTTCTGCATCGGGCCCGATTCGCTGGAATACCTGAAGAACGTGAAACTGAACAGACGATGAAGATATACGAAGGATTCGACCGGATAAAGAGCGAGGACATCCCCGGCGGCACTGTAGTGACCGTCGGCACGTTCGACGGTATCCATACCGCCCATGCCGAACTGTTGAGGATACTGACCGACAAAGCCCGGTCTCTGGGGGCAAAAAGTACCGTCGTGACCTTCCGTCCACACCCCCGCGCCTTCTTCTGCCCACAGGGCGACCTCCGGCTGCTGTCCGACGAAACAGAAAAAGCCGCGATGATCGAACAGGCTGGTGTCGACATTCTGATCATACAACCCTTTTCGCAGGCTTTTGCAGCCCTGACGGCGGAAGAATTCCTCCGGGACTACCTCATCGGCATTCTCGGGGCCAAGGCCATCGTCACGGGATACGACCATAGTTTCGGCCGGGAAAAGAAGAACGCCTACGAATTCCTCCGGGAAAACGGAAGCACCTATCCTGTAGAACCTATCCTGGTGCCCCGCATGGAGTACAACGGTATCACGGTCAGTTCTTCTTCGGTACGCCGCGCAGTCGAAGGAGGGGACGTCTTACTGGCGGAAAAACTGTTGGGAAGGCCGTACAGCCTCCACGGGAAGGTCGTGCGCGGCAAACAGTTGGGCCGTACGATCGGCTACCCGACCGCCAATATCGAAATCGTAGAAACATCGAAACTACTGCCTCCGGACGGGGTATATGCCGTCCGTGTCCTTCTGGACGGACAGGCATTCGGCGGAATGATGAATATAGGCATCCGCCCGACGATGGACGATTATCCGGGCCGCTCGGTCGAGGTAAACATCTTCGATTTCGACCGCGACATCTACGGGCAGTCCCTCGCGGTGGAAATCGTCGCATGGATACGCTCCGAAGTAAAGTTCAGTTCCATCGACAACCTGAAGGAACAGTTGGGCAAAGACGCCGTAAAATGCCGGCAGGTGCTGGCAAACGCTTTATAAAACAAAAATCCCGCGGTAATCGCGGGATTTTTTACAGCACAGATATATTTTCCTCTTTCGATGCGATCTAATCGATCTTCACTCCCATCCACTTCTCCACCGCCTTGTCGATACGCCCTACCAGAGCCGGGCCTTCGTAGATGAATCCCGTATAAAGCTGTACCAGGCTCGCTCCGGCTTCCAGTTTCTCGATGGCATCCTCCGGCGTCATGATACCTCCTACGCCTATGATGGGGAATGCCCCCCCGCTGCGGTCGTGCAGGTAGCGAATCACTTCCGTCGCGCGCTCGGTAAGCAGCGAACCGGACAGTCCGCCGGCTCCCATCCGCTCTACACGGCGCATAGGCGTGGCAAAGATCATCTCCCGGCTGATGGTCGTATTGGTAGCGATAATCCCATCTATATGGGTTTCGGCCACGATCTCGATGATATCGTCCAGCTGTTCATCCGTCAGGTCGGGGGCTATCTTCAAAAGGATCGGCTTGCGGGCCTCCCGGGACGAATTGTGCGCCTGGAGAGCAGACAATATCTCTGTGAGCGGACCGCGCTGCTGCAGTTCGCGCAAGCCGGGCGTATTGGGCGACGACACGTTGACCGCAAAATAATCGACATAAGGGTAAAGCGCATCGAAACATTTGAGGTAATCCGATACCGCATCTTCGTTGGGGGTAACTTTGTTTTTGCCGATATTTCCCCCGATGATCACATCCGTGCGGCGTTTTCTTAGATTTTTCACCACTTCTTCCACCCCGGAGTTATTGAACCCCATCCGGTTGATCAGGCTATGGTCGGCCACCAGGCGAAACAACCGCGGGGCCGGATTGCCCGGCTGTGGCAGGGGGGTTACCGTACCGATCTCGACGAATGAAAATCCCAGCGCCCCCAACGCATCGAATGCCTGGGCATCTTTGTCGAGCCCGGCAGCGATACCTACCGGGGAAGGGAACTTAATCCCGAACACTTCTTTGACCAACGCCGGACGCTTCCGGGAAAAAAGGGCGGATAAAATCGCGAGCCCGAAAGGTATCTTCTGGGCGATGCGCAGCACAAAAAAAGTGAACGTATGAGCTTTTTCGGGTGAGAACCGGAAAAGTATCGGACGTATAAGTGCTTTATACATGGAATATCAATGTTTGTCTTTTTCTTCTTTCGACAGCCCAGCCTGGATCATCCCGGCACACAGGCTGCCGACGGTCCGGCGGGTGGCATTGGACAGAGCGACCAATTGGGCATATACATCGGCCGGGAGTTCCAACTCGACCGTCCGGGTGCAGACGGCCGGAAAAACCACAGCTACAGCGATGATGCCGCCCCCCTTGCAGGGCATGGTGACCAGAACCTCTGCGTGGGCCTGCTCCCCGGCCGACAACCGGACGCAGCGGAAATACGGAGGGAGTTCGTCGGCTGTTTCGCTCCCGTATTTTTCCAGTAATTCCCGGATGGCCACAGCTTGGCCTTCGTCCGTTATTTTTACCGTGATCTGGTGAAGCCTGTGGTTCTCGAATACGAATTCAATGGCAGGAAACTCGATCGTCTTATTCCCCTTTTTCACTACCACCCGTTCGGGCTGGCCGAAAAGGTCATCAAGATCGTCCTCGGTACTTCCGGGCACCAGACCCAGGAACGCACCGCCGGAGAGCGCCTGCTCAATTCCCGCCTTCAGATCGAACCCAGCCACCATCTTTGTTAGAGTTTGTATAAGGAACTCACCATATTTTCCGGCAGGAAAACATCCCCGTCCGGCAGAATATTAGGCGCTATTTTATTCATGTCGTAATGGAACGTCGCTCCGTCGGCGCCCAATGCAAAATCGTTCGTAAGGGGTAAAAAGCCGTCGGCAGGGAGGTTGATCCCCTGCTCTGCCAGGGGAATACCGTTGGTAGCCCCCGCCTGCTGCAAAAAGACCCTCGTAAGCATCCGACGTAGTTCCAGCGTATCGGCAAATGCTTCCCCGACACTTATCAAAACTCCGGTCTGTCTATCGATTGTATAGTATTTAGCGGGCGAGTGAACCACTCCAAAAGGTGAATTGGTCGTGACCCGATACCGGAACGACATCCATTTCCCACGCACCCCATCGGCTTCCAAAACGGCGTTATAATACCAAGGGGCTGGAAATTCATCCTCGTCATGGATATGCTCCCCGTTCTGCGTGCAACTGTCAATGGACAGACTATCCCGAACCATCCCCCAACGGGCGAAAAAACGGGTGCAAAGCATCTCGGCATTATCCATATCTCCGTAAAGAACCGCCTTTACCAAAGAATCGGCTTCGGCCACCGCCTTTTGATCCTCTCCTTTAAATACGGGATACCTCAGGTTTACGGAAGCGCATACCGCACTTTGCAGCGAATCGCATCCCTGTTCATACCGGTGTATCCCGGCCATATCGAAAGATAACCCCTTTCGGGTGCAACCGACAGCCGAAAGGATGAACAGGAAAAAAAATACGATCCGGATATTTCTTTTCATAAGGATTTAAGCGTCAAGATCGGAAGAGAAAACCTCCGCTCCTTCAAAATCGGGCTTGAATTTCAGAATATCCGACAACTCCTCGTACGGAACCTTGACACAGGACGGCCCGTCGGAATACGGCGCAATCTCATACACATTGTAATAGAAGACCACACCCTCGGGGGTCAGGGCGAAATTCTGCGTAAGGGGGAGCAGGTTGTTATCGATGAAATAACCCTGCTCGGACAAAGGAATATTAGCATCCAATTCCTTCTGTCCGATGAACAGTTCCGTCATTTTCTTGTCGAGCGCCAGGGTATCGGAGAAAACATCGTCCAGAGTGAGCATCCGTCCGGTCGCCATATCGTAATTGGAATACGACATCCCGTACAGTCCATGGGCCCCTCCCTCGAACTGGCTGAACTTAAGCCCTGTTACGATCAGCTTCGGGCCGTTGACCACGACGAAGCACTCGGCATTGTAGTACCATCCGGGGATGAAACCGGCCATCGTACTGTCGCCTTCTTCCCGGGCGATTTCCAGCCGGTCGGCTATATAGCTTTTATATCCTTCGAAAAATTCGTCGGCCAACTGCTCGGTAGTCTTCGCTTCCGGGCCGGCCATCTGGCGGTATACCGAAGCGTTGATGCTGTCCACTGCCACCGAAGAGAACAGTTTTTTAGCAAAGACCGGATAGCTCAGGTAGAAAGACGTGCAATCGGAAGAATCCTTACAATTCTCGTCCGTACGGCTTACCACCTGGTACTCATAATTGCAGGCCCGGGCATTGTAGCGCACGGCCCACCCTATTGCAGCCGCCAGCACCACGACTACGGCCCCTATGTAAACGACTTTTTTCATGATTCCTAACAGGTTAGATGTTCCTATCCGCGGGAGCGGATACCATACAAAGATACGCAATATACGCTTCCTCCGGAAAATTTTCTCGGAAAATGCACTCAGAGAACGGCCTAGAGGCAAAAAAAACAAAAAAAAATCGACTTTGTATTCCGGAAAATCTTTATTATTGTGGTGTACAAACAACACTTTCATATTAATTTTATTAACCAATGCTAGAACAATGAAAATAGGTATCCCAAAAGAAATCAAGAACAATGAAAACCGGGTGGCCATCACCCCATCCGGTGTGATGGAACTGGTGAAGAACGGCCATGAGGTGTACGTACAACACACAGCCGGCGTCGGAAGCGGAATCAGCGACAAAGACTATGAAAAAGCCGGGGCGAAGATCCTCCCCACCATAGAGGACACCTACCGGGAGACCGACATGATCATCAAAGTAAAAGAACCCATCGAACCTGAATACTCTCTGATAAAGAAAGACCAGCTCGTATTCACGTATTTCCATTTCGCTTCGTCCGAACCGCTTACCCACGCCATGATAAAACAGGGCGGTGTGTGCCTGGCCTATGAAACGGTAGAAAAAGCCGATCATAGCCTCCCTCTGCTTCACCCGATGTCGGAAGTGGCCGGACGGCTCTCCATCCAGGAAGGCGCAAAATACCTCGAAAAACCGTTCGGGGGCCGCGGTATCCTGCTGGGCGGTGTACCGGGCGTAAAACCGGCTAAAGTACTGGTAATCGGAGGCGGTACCGTAGGCACACAGGCCGCCAAGATGGCCGCCGGAATGGGGGCCGACGTCACCATTACCGATATCTCTCTGCCCCGCCTGCGCTACCTGGACGATGTCATGGCGGCAAACGTAAAGACCCTCATGTCCAGCGAATTCAATATACGCGCCGAAATAAAGGATGCCGACTTAGTGATAGGTTCAGTGCTGATCCCCGGTGCAAAGGCCCCCAAACTCGTCAAGAAAGACATGTTCAAATCGATGAAAAAAGGCGCCGTCATCGTAGACGTAGCCGTAGACCAGGGAGGGTGCGTAGAGACCTGCAAACCTACCACGCACAACAAGCCGACCTTCACGGTAGACGGGGTGGTACATTACTGCGTGGCCAATATGCCGGGGGCTGTCCCTTTGACTTCGACCTATGCCCTGACGAACGCCACGCTGCCTTACGCCCTCCAACTGGCCAACAAAGGTTGGAAAAAGGCCTGCGCGGAGAATGAAGACCTGAAAAAAGGCCTGAACATCGTAAAAGGCAAGGTGGTGTACAAGGCGGTATCCGAAGCTTTCGGGCTTGACTACACACCGGTGGACAAAGTATTGTAAAACATTTTTCCTAACCACAGGAAATCCCGCGGACTTTTTGTCGGCGGGATCTCTTTTTATTTGTCCTTTTAATTCTCTAATTGCCCTGTCCGGGGTCACCCGGTATTAACTTTCTTTT
>CALJDR010000027.1 GCA_938023515.1 uncultured Flavobacteriales bacterium | reverse complement strand
GTCCGTGCCCGGACAGGGCAGTTAGGAAGGACTTGCGGTAAAAGCCGACGATTACCGCTCCATTTTGTCTCTAATTCCTATGGCGCCAGCCGTTCCAGCTTCCACGAAAAATCCTCTTGCAGGGAGTACCGCAGCCTGTCGTGCATCCGGTTCGGGCGCCCCTGCCAGAATTCGATGACCGTAGGGCGCACCAGATACAGGCCACAATGCGGGGGACGGGGTACGTCCTGCCCTTCGTATTTCTTTTCGAACTCTTCCAACCGTTTGTCCAGAAATTCCCGGGAGGGAACGACTTCGCTTTGGTCGGAGGCCCAGGCACCCAATCTCGATCCGCGGGGGCGAGTAGCGAAATATCCGTCCGAAGCACTTTCGGGGGCTATTTCGGCCGTGCCCTCGATGATGACCTGACGTTCGAGCGCATCCCAGAAAAAGGATAGGCACACCGCCGGGTTCCCGGCAATGTCGCGGCCTTTTTCGCTGTGGTAGTTGGTATAGAAATAGAATCCTTCCCACGTAAAGCGTTTGAGCAGCACTACGCGTGAGCGGGGAGTGCCTTCGGGGCGGATGGTAGCCAGGGTCATCGCATTTGCCTCTTCGATCAGGTCGCTTGCATCCGCCATATTGTACCAACCCTGGAAGAGATCCATGGGGTTGTCTGTGACGGAGCGCTCGTCCAGATGGAATTTTTCATATGAGCGGCGTTCGTTGCTCAGGTCGAGGTCTTGTTTCCCATCCATATCTGTATCGGGTTTTCGGTTATTCTTTTAGTAGGGCCTGTATGATGTGGGCGGCGGCATGTAAGCCGAATGCGGCGGGCATGTACGAGATGGTCCCGTAATAGGACCGTTTATATTCCTCCCCTTCGACGGTTTGCATGCTTGTTTCATCGGGCAGTTCTTCGCTGTACACGGCGTAGAAGCCCCGGGGCTTTTGTCCGGTCTCCTGGCTCAGCCGCTTGCGGATGCTGCGGGCCAGCGGGCAGTTTTTGGATTTCGAAATATCCGCTACCCGTATAGCGGAGGCGTCCAGCCGCCCTCCGGCACCCATCGCACTGACCAGCGGTATCTTTTGATCCATGCAGGAGCGTATCAGGGCCAGTTTGGGGCTCAGGCTGTCGATACAGTCGGCTACGTAATCGTATTTTTCTTCCACCAAAGCATAGGCATCCTGAGGCTGGAGGAATTTCTCCACGACGGTCAATTCGAGGGTGGAGTTGATGTCTTTCAGACGTTCGGCGATCACACTCGCTTTGGAATGTCCTACGGTCGAGTGGAGGGCGGCTATCTGGCGGTTGATGTTGGTTATGGAGACAGTGTCCGCGTCCACGATAGTCATCCGGCCTATACCGGCCCGTGCGAGGAATTCTGCGGCAAATCCGCCTACGCCTCCCAGCCCGACGACCAGGACGTTGGCATCGGCCAGGCGGTCGATCCCCGGGTCTTTCACCAGCAGGCGCTGGCGGTCGTTCCACTGTTCGTTTTTTTCCATCGGTTTCAGGGTGCAAATTTACGCTAAAAAACCGGAAATACGCCGGGTTTCTTCGCTTTCCTGCGGGCAATGCCCCCAACAGTGCGCGGCAAAGCCGCGCTCCGGCGGTACGCCGGAAAATACACGGTGAGGATGGGCGTAAATTAGGAAAAGCTAAAAGCCCGCTCTTTTTAGAACAGGCTTTTAGAAATGAGATATGGGAATACTACAGGCTGTATTTGCCCAATTCGATTACCAGCGTATTGTAATTATACGATAGTTCATTGAACTCGTCCATATTCCGATAAACCGGGTCCAGTTCGGTGAAGTATTCCAGAATAGTCATACTTCCGGCATCCAACGCTTTTTTCAGCAGGGCGGATTTTGCGGCGCCGTCCCCGCTTTCCCGGTAAAAACCGGACATAGCAGCCAACCGTTTGGCTTGCGAATACTTGGTGTTCACTTCAGTGGTCAGCGTGGTTTGCAAGGCATGGGATACGGCTTCTGCTTCCGCCAGGCGGGCGCGGGCCAGTTTGATAGTGTTCCGGCTTTCGAAGATGGGCAGGCTCATGCCGACCGTCACTCCGTTGAACTTGAATCCGTCCGAAGAGGAGTATTTGTAACCTGCGCTGAATTTGGGCAGGGCCAGCGAAGTGGCGAGTTTGCGTTCCATCAGGCTGGCTTTTTCCGTCGCTTTAGCACCCGAGAGGCCCGGATCGGCCGCATAGGCTTTGTTCAGGGTTTCATCCAGTGCCGCAAGAGCGGGAAGGGGTATCGGGACGATCTCCGTGTCTTCCGTCAGGGCAGTGCCCGCCATGGCCGACAGGGTAGCCAGCGCTGTTTCCAGAGACATCCGGGTACGCACGAGGTTGTTGCGGGCTGAAAGGGTTTGGAATTCGATCCGGTTCTCCTCAATTGAAGTAATATCGCCTGTTTCCGCCTGTTTTTGGGCGATACCCTGGGCAAATAGGGCATCGGCCAGGCGGAGGCTGTCCGTAGCCATCCGCTTTTTCAGGTAGACGATTTCCTGTACGGCCAGCCGGGCCTGGAGCAGGATACCCATGCGGAGTTCCCGGTAGGCAGCGTCGGCAACTTCCGTTTTAGCCTTGGCGGCTTTTCCCCGTTGCAGGTAAGCGGTGGGAAAATCGAAGCCCTGCGAGGCGGTGAATTCGTCCTGTCCCGATGCCCCGGAAGAGCCCCACTGGTGGGTGTATCCCAATTCAGGGTCCGGCAGGGTATTGCCCGTGCGGGCTTCCAGACGGCCTGCTTGGGCAGTTGCCTGGGCGCTTTGGAGGGCCGGGGAGTGCTGTTCTACGGCCCGCAGGATATCCGCTTCGGAAAGGCTCCGGTTCTGGGCGGCCGCGCCGCCTGAAAAGACGGCCACGACGGCCAGGGAAAATATATATTTTATCATATCGTTCGCGGTTTTCGGTTGATCAATGTATATACGATCGGGATGATGAAGATGTTGAGCAGGGTCGAGGTGAGCAGTCCGCCCAGAATGACCTTGGCCATCGGGCTCTGTATCTCGTTGCCGGGCAGGTCTCCTCCCAGAGCCAGCGGGATGAGCGCCAGAGCGGAAGATAGGGCCGTCATCAGGATAGGGTTCAGTCGGTCCATCGAGCCGTGCATCACAGCCCTGTCGAGGCTTTCCCCGTCCGCAATCAATTGGTTATAGCGCGATACCAGCAGGATGCCGTTGCGGGTGGCTATACCCAGCAGCGAGATGAACCCGATGATGGCCGGGATACTGATGATCCCCGAAGAGAACCAGATGGCCGCCACACCGCCTATCATAGCGAACGGCATATTGAGCATGATGATTCCCGATAGTTTTACGCTTCGGAATTCCTGGTACAACAGCAGGAAGATGATGATCAGCGACAGGAGCGAGGTGAGCGACAGGGTATTCGAGGCTTCCTGTTCGCTTTCGAACTGTCCGCCGTACTCCACATGGTATCCCTGTGGCATATCCACCTGGGTGGCGATGATCTTTTGGATGTCGTTCACCACACCGCGCAAATCGCCCGAGGATACGTTGGCCGAGATGACGATCTTACGCCGCACGTTCTCCCGCGATATGGTGTTGGGCCCGGCGGCGGAGCGTATCTCTGCTACCTGTTCCAGCGGCACTTTCCCGCCGGGGGAATCGATGTACAGTTCCGAAATAGCTTCGATGGAACCCCGCGATTCGTCGTCCGATTTCAGGGTTACGTCGTATGTGCGGCCCTGGTCGTACACCTGCGATACTACACGGCCCGAGAGGGAGGTCTCGATGAATTCCGAGAATTCCGCCAGCGTGATGCCGTATTTGGCCAGCATGTCGCGGCGCGGTACGATCTGGAGCTGGGCGCGTTCGATCTGCGGTTCGACGGTCAGGTCGGCTATGCCTTCCACGCCGCCTATTTTGGACTTGATGTCCTGCCCGATGGCGAACATCTTGTTCAGGTCGTCCCCGAAGAGCTTGATGGCGATATTGGCCTTCGTTCCCGAGAGCATGGCATCGATACGGTGGGAAATGGGCTGGCCTATTTCTACGTTGATACCCTTCACCTGGCCGAGTTTTTCGCGCACGTCGGCCATGAATTCCGCCCGGGAGCGTTTGTCGAGCACGAAAGGCGCTTCGATCTCCGAGGCGTTCACGCCCAGGGCATGTTCGTCCAGTTCGGCGCGTCCCGTCTTGCGGGCTACAGTCTGTATTTCGGGTACGGTGAGCAGTATTTCCTCTACCGTTTTCCCGATCCGGTCGCTTTCCGGCAGGGAAATACCGGGCATGGTCGCTACGTTGATAGTCAGCGAACCTTCGTTGAAGCCCGGCAGGAAGCTGCGCCCCATGGTCGTAAAGGCTACGATAGCCGCCAGGAAAAGGACGCACATGGCCGCCAGTACGGCGCGTTTGCGGGCCATCACCCATTCGAGGGCCCCGCGGTAACGTTTTTTCAGCCACGCGGATACCGGCGGTTCCTTTTCGGCCTTGGTCAGCGTTTTATCGCCGGTGAGCAGCACCGAGCAAAGTACCGGGGTGAGGGTCACCGCGACGATCATCGAGGCAAAAAGCGATACGATGAATGCGATACCCAGCGGGCGCAGCATACGTCCCTCCATGCCCGAAAGGAAGAACAACGGGATGAATGCCACGATGGTGATGATGGTGGCATTCACCACAGAACTCCGTATTTCCACCGAAGCGTCGAATACCACAGCCAGGTTGCCTTTTCGCTGGTCTTTTGGCAGGGAATGGTTCTCCCGCAATCGTTTGTATACGTTCTCCACGTCGATGATGGCGTCGTCTACCAGCGAACCGATGGCGATGGCCATACCTCCCAGGCTCATCGTGTTGATGGTCATTCCCATCGCTTTGAGCACCAATATGGCGGTAAGCAGGGACAGCGGCAGGGCGATGAGCGATATCAGGGTGGTGCGGGTGCTCATCAAAAAGAGGAAGAGCACGATCACCACGAATATGGCCCCTTCGAACAGGGCTTTCTGTACATTGTCTATCGAACTTTCGATAAAGTTGGCCTGCCGGAAAATGTCGGTCGACACATGGATGCCCGCCGGCAGTTTGGACGACAGTTCGGCAATGGATTCATCCAACTTTTTGGTCAGTTCGATCGTATTGGTAGACGGCTGTTTGGTCACGGTGATTAGCACTGCCGGGTGTCCTTTCTCCGAGGCCAGTCCCAACAGCGGGGTTTTTCCGCCGGTGCGCACTTCGGCCACGTCGCCCAGGGTTACCGGCTGTCCGTCGACTGTCTTGATCACGGCGCGGGCCATTTCTTCCGGTTTATCGGTAGCCGTTACCCCGCGGACGATGTATTCGTTGCCCCATTGGTAGAGTACTCCGCCGGAGGAATTCTGGTTGAATCCTTGCGTGGCTTGGGTAATCTCGTCGAGGGTTACGCCGTAATACTTCATCTTGGCCGGGTTCATCAGGATCTGGTATTCTTTGATATCCCCGCCTATCACGGTAGCCTGCGCCACGCCGCTGGTAGACAGCAGGCGCGGACGGAAAGTCCAGTCGGCGATTGTGCGCAGTTCCTCCAGCGAAGTGCTGTCCGAGGTGAGCGAAACGATGAGCATTTCCCCCAGAATGGAGGACTGCGGGCCGAGCGTGGGTTTGCCTACCGTTTCCGGAAATTCATCCGTCACGGTAGACAGTTTTTCGGAGACGATCTGCCGGGCTTTGTAGATGTCGGTACCCCAGTCGAATTCCACCCACAACACCGAAAAACCGGTGGTGGAGGAACTGCGGACGCGGCGTACGTCGGTGGCGCCGTTCAGCGCCGTTTCGAGGGGGAAGGTAACGATCTTCTCCACTTCTTCGGGGGCCAGACCCGGCGCTTCGGTAAGCACCGTGACGGTGGGAGCGTTCAGGTCGGGGAAAATATCGACCTCCATGTTCCTGGATACGACCGTCCCGGCTACGAGCAGCAGGGCGGAGGCCAGGATGACCAGTATACGGTTGTGGATACTGTAATGTATGATCTTGTTGAGCATCGTGTTCGAAAAGATATATTACGGTATCCGCTTAATGTTCGTGTCCGTGGGGAATGGCGCCCGAAGCTGAGGCCAGTTTCACCCGATAAGCCCCCTGGCTGACGATTGTTTCCCCTTCGTGGAGTCCGGAAAGCACTTCGGCCCGCAGCCCATCGTTTTGTCCGAGCGTTATGGGGCGCTTCTGGTAGCCTTCTTCGTCCAATTGTACATAGACGAAATACGAACCCTGTTCTTCCGTGACCGCGCTCATCGGGACGGTAATCGTCTCTTTTTTGTCTTTCAAACGAAGGCTCACCTGTACGAAGGCCCCTTCCGGCACGTCGGCTACTCCGTCGTATTCCATCGTGAGGGTCAAAAGGCCCGACGGCGATACGGAACGGGAATAGGATACGACTTTGCCCCGGAGACTGTCCGTATCGTGTACGGCCGAATCTTCGGTGGAAAATACCGCCGAGGCCACTTGGGGCAGCAGGGAATAATATTTCTGGGGGACGTCCGCCCGCAGATGGCTGCGGCTGGTCTTCACCATGGAGAGCAGTTGGGTTCCTTTATCCGCAAAAGCGCCGGACGAGACGTCCACGCTCTTGATATAACCGGAGAACGGGGTACGGACGGCGATGCCGGATGCATCCGAACCTTTCACCGCTTCATAGGCCAGACGGGCGGTTTCGTAGTCTTTCTTGGCCTGCCGGTATTCGCTCTGGGTGATAATACGGTCTTTTATCAGTTTTTCCGCGCGTTCCCATTGGGCGGCGGCATATTCGTAGTCGGCCTTTATACGGGTGTAAGTATCCCCGTCGGCCATGTTTTTCGAAGATATGTGGAGCAGGGGAGTACCGGCGGCTACGTAAGCCCCCTGACTGATCCCGTTACCCAATACGACCACACCGGCCGAAGGGGCTACTACCGCCCGGAAGTCGGATGGGGAGGACAGTATCTGCCCGCTCGCTTTTATAACGGGAGCGAATGCCGCTTTTTCGACTTTCGCCAATTCGAAGAGGCCCATTTCGGCCTGCTTTTGGGTAAATACGATTTCGTCGGTATGGGTTGCGCCCGCACTTTCCGCTCCATGGTCGTGGTCGCAGGGGCCTTCGTGATCGCTGTGTGCATGATCTGCTTCGCCTTCCGCATGGATATGTTCAGCGCCGTGATCGTGGTCGTCGTGGTCGTTTTGGGCGACTTTGGGGCTGCCGCAGGCTATGTAGCACAGAGCCAGGGCCGCCAGGCAATATTTTTTCATCGTTTGGTATTAAAACTAAGATTTGATACATAAAATCGACTGCCTCAGGAGAAGCTCCTGGGGTAGGGGAATGGACTTAGAAAAGTCAGATGATGAAAAAAGGAGGTGCGCGCAGACCCGATGCCTGTGCAATAAAATCCTGGTGGGAACGGACGTAAATAGCTGCAAAACGGGGTCCGTTTCCTACATGGGACGGCATAGGAGCCGCATAGGCATAAGGCAGGATGAAGTATGCGAAACCGGATTGAATATCGTTGCCTGCCTGGTCGGCGACAGCGAATTCAATTTGTTGTTTGTCCTGTTGCTGAAGATAGTAAGTAACGTTGAGGATGCAATGTACTTCCGTATCGGTATGGTTATCCCCATTTTGTTCGTGGTAGTCGTTGCCCGGCATTATTGCACCGTGGTCCAGACAATGGGTGATGTCCATGCATACGGATTTTCCATGGTGGTGATGCGGCAAAACACTACCTGTAAGCATCATGACTGATGCCAGGGCAGTGAAAAAGAATGCTGCGGTCGCTTTGATGCGTTTGCCGTTCATGGAACCTGTTATTGCATATATTGACAAATATAGGTTAAATAGCCGGCGATGTCAAGCATCGGATGTTTTTTTCGATAAATTTTTTTTGATACTACAATCCTGCCGAAAAAGATTTCGCCGTGAGAAATATCCTTAAGCCTGTTTTATTTACCCAGACGGGGCATAAAGGCAGGGGTGACGAAAGAGAAGATGCCCTTCTGTTTGGAACGGATATCCACTACCATACGGAATGCATCCGGGTCGAATTCATCGATGATTTCGGTGACTTTTTTTTCCGCTTTCCGGCTGATGACCGTTTCGATGATATCTACGCCCGATACGGCGCCTTCTCCTTTAAGGAGTGTCGAACCGAAACCGTTTTTGTTCAGTAATTTTGTGAGTTCGGTTCCGCTTTTTTTCGTGTAGACGCGGAAAAGCTGAAATCCGAACGCGATCTTGTTCTCTACCAGGATACCCACGTAGTTGCCTGCTGCATATCCGGCCGCATAAGCCAGATAAGCAATGATATCGTTGGCATGGGAGAATATCTGGGAAATGATCACCACCCAAATGAACACCTCGAAAAAGCCGACGATGGGGGCTTTTTTTCGCTCCCCTTTCGATACGAAGATAATGCGCAGCGTGCCGAGAGTCACGTCGCAGATTCGTCCGAAGAAAATAACGAGGGGCAGCAGCCAGGGGTAGAGTTGGAACAGTTCGGTCATGGTACGGTTTGGGTTGATTCGCAGTCACCGAATGTACCCCTAATATCCGGATATTCCAAATAAAGCAGTGTATTTTAATGGCTCCTAAGCGATCACTTCAAAACTTTCAGGTCTTCCGCCTTTTTTACATCTTCTTCGGAGCCGATCACCACCGTCGGGCCCGACACCGCCCAGCGCTTGTTCGCCCAGATACGCCGTGGTTTGAACCGGACGATCCACAGGCGGTTTCCCGGTTTGACGGCCCCCAGCATGAAATACACATCCTCCCCGATCATTTGCCGGATGGTTTCCAGTTTTTCGGCATAGGATGCGTCGTACAGCGTATCCGCTTTGTCCGAATAGCGGGCAAAAAGCTGTTTCCCTTTTTGGAACATCGAATCTTCGAACGCAATCCAGGTTTTCCGGTCTGTACTGTCCAATTGTTCCCTGACGGCTATGTGGTCGTCGATATAGCCCATTACCATTTTATGGGTCCAGCCGTAAAAGCGGTTTTCGACTGTCATGTATTTTAGGGGGGGGGCGGTAAGCATCGTGCCCTCGTCTCCCTGATATTGTGAATAAATACTTAGTTCAAGCCCTTTCTTATCCACACAAAGACCATCAAATAACTGCGCGTACGCACCTTGGTAGAGGAGCATTCCCAGTACGGCCAGCAGGAGTCTTTTCATTTTATTCGGGATTGTTTCCCACAAATATAAATTATTTCGGCCGGTTTTCTTTGATCCGGTTAAAAATCTCCTGCACCCCTGCGTCGAGCGTATCCCCGTTTACCACCATCGCCCATATTTCTGCGAATACTTCCTGGATGTATGTCGTATAGTCTTTTCCCCAATACGTCCGGGGGTAATGGCTTACGTGGCTGTAAATGTAGGATTCGTCAGCTCCGTCCGCGATCCTTTTGTCCGGGTGGAGGAATGAGTCCGGATAGGTGGCCCGGTGTTCGTTATGGCCCATTTCGTGGTTGAACCGGTGGTATTTGCTGGACGTGGAGGCTTCGCCGCGGGATTTGGCTTGTTGGCTGTCCTGTTCGAGGGTGTTCAGGTTAAAGCCGGGAACTATCTCCATTTTTCCAAGGTAAGGGACTTCATTCCCGTTGTAGGGAATAGTTTGTTTCAAATTAGTATTTGCAGCAAATACGGCCTGGTATTTTATGTTTGGATTTTTGGATTCTAATTGTTTTGCTGAATTATCAGTGAATTGTATTTGCTGAGGAAGGGTAACAGTGTAGCTGTACAATCGGGCATTATTTGCATAATTTGCCAATGCCCTATTTAAATAATCGACCTCATCTCTGGACGCGTTTTTTATATCTACTACATATGGAATTAATTTTGTAGTATATTGGGATGCCTCCCATTTATCCTTGTATTTCGCGGGGTCATATACCAGGTATTGCCGCATCTCTCCCGCCGGTTTAGGCGCCGTATCCATCAGCGCCGGCCCTTGTTTCTTTTGCTGGAGCAGGGCATCTACCTTCCGGGACAGCGAGTTTTTGTCCGGCGTCATTTTCGGGGCCGTTGGGGTAGTGCCCAGTTTTCCCTGCGGCGTATCCAGCGAATCGATATACTTCCTCGCTGCTTCTGAAACGGCCTTCATTTCCTGTTCTGTCGGAATCACCCGGGGCGCCGGTATCTGATTTTGCCCTGTAATTCCTGTTCCGCCGGGACCACCCGGCTCCTGCTGTTTCTTTTGCCTTTCCCGGGCGAACATCTCCCGCAGGTCCGCCCGGAACTGCGCATGTTGTTGTTTTGCCCAGGCGATCATAGCGGCTTCTTTCGCTTTTCTGGCCTGTGTCTTGGCGCTGGGTGCTTTTGCTTTCTTCATCGTCTTCTTCTAATTCGATTACATATTCTCTAATATAGTCAAAAAAGAAATAAAGAGCAAGTGGTTTTCTCCTTTTTCCCGGCAGGGCCTGAAAAAAGCCGCACCCAAAAGGGCGCGGCTTTGCCGTATGAGGACGTGAGTCGGTTTACTTGCGGTAGAATGCGAGTTCGTCCAGCGAGAACTGGCCGATGAAGTTGGCGTGTTTGTCCACTTCGGCCTCAGCCCAGCGGGTGAACACGTTGGCCGATTCGCCGAACAGTTCGGCGTTCTGCGAAGCGTCGCGCACCAGCAGGTGAGCCATGATGATGTAGGCGGACATTTCCACCAGACGGCGGGCGAAGAACTCGATCTGCTCGTTGTCTTTGTTTTCGGTGGCTTTGTTCACGGCCTGCTCGTACTTGTCGGCCATGGCTTTGATGCGGTTCATCAGCCCTTCAAACTCGGGGGCTACCTGGGTGGTCTGTTCGAATTCGCGCATGCGGGCCAGGTAAGCCTTCGTGGTGACGTAGCGGATAGCGGCTACGACCTGGAGCTGCGTGGTGCCTTCGTAGATGGAAGTGATACGCGCGTCACGGTAGATGCGTTCACAGGCGTAGTCTTTCATGAATCCGGAACCGCCGTGCACCTGGATGCAGTCGTATGCATTCTGGTTGGCGAATTCGCTGCCCATACCTTTCACCAGCGGGGTGAAGGAGTCTGCCAGGCGGGAATAAGCCTTCGCTTCGGCCTTTTCTTCCGGCGTGAGCGCGCGTTCGCGGGAGATATCGTCCAGCGCTTTATAGATGTCCACGTAACGGGCCGTTTCGTAAAGCAGGGCGCGGGAAGCGTCCAGTTTGGCCTTCATTGTGGAGAGCATATCGTATACGGCCGGGAATTCGATGATGGATTTCCCGAACTGTTTGCGGTCTTTGGCGTACGACAGGGCCTCGTTGTAGGCGGCCTGCGAGATACCTACCGACTGTGCGGCGATACCCAGGCGGGCGCCGTTCATCAGGGCCATCACGTATTTGATAAGGCCCAGGCGGCGTTCGCCGCAAAGCTCCGCTTTTGCGTTCTTATAAACCAGTTCGCAGGTCGGCGAACCTTTGATACCCATCTTGTTCTCGATGCGGCGTACCGTTACACCTCCCTGGTTGCGGTCGTAGATGAACATCGAAAGTCCGCGTCCGTCTTTGGTCCCATCTTCCGAGCGGGCCAGAACCAGATGCACGTGGGAGTCGCCGTTGGTGATAAAACGTTTTACACCGTTGAGCAGCCAGCAGCCGTCCTTTTCGCTGTACGTAGCCTTGAGCATTACGGACTGAAGGTCGGAACCGGCGTCCGGTTCGGTCAGGTCCATCGACATCGTCTCTCCGGCGCATATGCGGGGTATGAAACGGGCGCGCTGTTCTTCGTTACCGAATTCGTAGAGCGTTTCGGCGCAATCCTGCAGGGCCCAAATGTTTTCGAAGCCGGCGTCGGCACGGGATACCATGTCGGCGGCGATCAGGTAGGGGGTAGTGGGGAAGTTCAGCCCGCCGTAACGACGGGGCATCGACATACCCATCAGCCCGGCGTCTACCGTAGCTTTGATGTTTTCCTGAGTGCCGGAAGCGTACTGTACGCGTCCGTTCACTACCTGGGGGCCTTCGTGGTCTACGCCCTCGGCGTTGGGGGCTATCGTTTCGGCGCAGATCTCGCCGACGATCTCCAGCACTTTGTCGTAGCTGTCGATGGTATCTTCGTGGTCTACCGGGGCGTAATCGTATGCGTCCTTATCGGCAAATCCGCGTTCTTTCAGCTCCACGATCCGCTTCATCAGGGGATTGGCGAGCTGGAACTTCAGTTCCGGGGTATCTGTATAAAAGTTTGCCATTTTCTTACTTCGAATTTTGTTTGTAATACTTGATCATCTTGGGAACGACTTCCTCTACCGGGCCGTTGATCACATAGTCGGCGATCGCATTGATAGGCGCAGCCGGGTCGGTGTTGATGGAAATGACCATCGAACTTTCCTGCATGCCCGCGATGTGCTGTATCTGCCCCGATATACCGCAGGCAATGTACAATTTGGGACGAACGGTTACACCCGTCTGTCCGATCTGGCGTTCGTGTTCGCAGAAACCGGCGTCCACTGCCGCGCGGGAGGCGCCCACTTCGGCTTTCAGTACGTCGGCCAGTTCGAAGAGTAGCTGGAAGTTCTCCTTGGAGCCCATACCGTAGCCCCCCGAGATGATGATGGGGGAACCCTTGATATTGACTTTCGATTTTTCCACGTGGCGTTCGATCACCTCAACGATGAAGTCGGTGCCCGGGATGTATTTTTTCACGTCGTGGTGTTTAACCTCACCCTGGTAGTTCTCGGCCAGTACCTGTTTTTTCATCACACCTTCGCGCACGGTAGCCATCTGGGGGCGGTTTTCCGGATTGACGATCGTCGCAACGATGTTTCCTCCGAATGCCGGGCGGATCTGGTAAAGCAGGTCTTTATACGATTTGCCTTCCTTCTTGTCTTCGTGGTCGCCGATCTCCAGCGCCGTGCAGTCCGCCGTCAGTCCGCTCTTCAGGGCGGAGGAAACGCGGGGACCGAGGTCGCGGCCGATCACGGTGGCGCCCATCAGGCATATCTGGGGTTTTTCTTCTTTGAAGAGGTTCACCAGTGCCGAAGTGTGGGGCAGGGAAGTGTAAGGGGCCAAGCCCTTGCCGTCGAATACGTGCAGGACGTCTACGCCGTATTTCATCACCTGTTTTTCGATGTCTTTCAGGTTTTCGCCGACTACGATGGCCTCGAGTTTGCAGCCCAGCCTATCGGCCAGCGAGCGCCCTTTGGTGAGCAGTTCGAGGCTTACCTCGCGGACAACGCCGCCTTCTATTTCGCAGTATACAAATAAGTTGTTCATGTCTTTTCCGTTTTTTGCTAGGTTAACCGATAGTGTGATTGGCCAGGAGTTCTTTGACCAGGTCTTCGACCTCGGTGTCCGAAGCGGAGATGGTCTTGTTCTCTTTCGCCTGGAAGACGATGTTCTCCACGGTCTTCACCTTGGTAGGGGAACCGGCCAGGCCGCACTGGGCCAAATCGCCGTTCACATCGGCCACGCTCCATTCGGCCAGGTTCAGGTAGTCGCGCTTGTCGCAAAGACCGATATAGTCCGTGGCGCCCTGCTGTTTTTCCGTAATGGTTTTGGCGTGTTTGTATTTCTGAACGAGTCTGGCGTTGCGCGGACGGCAGGGGGCTGCTGAACCGTTGACCGTTACCACCAGCGGCAGGGGAGCCTCAACGACTTCCACACCGCCGTCTATGCGGCGTTTTACCGTAGCGCGGCCGTTTTCCACTTTCTGGATCTCTTCGGCATAGGTCACCTGGGTGATTCCCAGTTTTTCCGCTACCTGAGGGCCTACCTGAGCGGTGTCGCCGTCGATAGCCTGGCGGCCGCCGATGATCAGGTCGAAATCCTTGATCTTCCGGATGGCCATGGACAACGCGTAGGAAGTGGCCAGCGTATCGGCTCCGGCAAAAGCGCGGTCGGTGAGCAGGTATCCGCCGTCGGCTCCGCGGAAGAGACCTTCGCGGATGATGTCTGCGGCGCGGCCCGGGCCCATAGTGAGCACGGTCACGGTCGAGCCGGGGTGGGCGTCTTTGATACGCAATGCCTGTTCGAGGGCGTTGAGGTCTTCGGGGTTGAAGATAGCCGGCAGCACGGCACGGTTGATAGTACCGTCGGCCTTCATGGCATCTTTGCCCACGTTCCGGGTATCCGGCACTTGCTTGGCCAATACTACGATTTTCAAACTCATTGTATTTACAGTCAATTGGTTATTACTCTGTTTTCCGGCCGGAAGAACGGCGTTTAGACCGATTATGCCGTACAGGTATTCCTGTGCGGTATTCCGAAAGCCGGCGCGGCAAATTTACTGAAAGTATTAAAATTGCGAAAATTTATATTGTGAAATTTGGCCTTTCACCCATTTAAGGGGCGCTGGGCCAATAAATTGACAAAGCGCCGCCCTCCCGAGGAGAAAAACAGCGCTTAGTCGTCCTAACAACTAATTATTCTATTATAAATTGAATGTTTCGTTTTTGTAGAGCAGGTTTCCTTTGACCATCGTGCCGGCCACGTTGAATTTGTCGTCCAGCAGGGCGATGTTGGCCTTGAAACCTTTTTCGATCTTGCCCACTTCGTGCAGGCCGAGGCTCTGTGCCTGGTTCCAGGAGGTGGTCTTTACCAGTTCTTTCAACGGGATGCCTGTGATCTCGTACACGTTGCGCAGCCCGTACTGGTAAGGCAGCGTGCTGCCCATCAGGTTACCCGACGGCAGGCGCGCTTCGTGGTTTTTAAGGATCATCTCCAAGCCGCCCATCACGTATTTCCCGTCCGGCAGGCCGGAAGCAAGCAGCGAGTCGGTGATCAGCAGGATCTGTCCCACTGGTTTTACGTTGAACACGATCTTGATGATATCCGGTTTTACGTGCAGTTTGTCGCAGATCAGCTCGATCTTCACGTCGTTATCCGCAAATCCGGCGCCTACCAGTCCGATTTCCCGGTGGTGAAGCGGGGACATTTGATTGAAGAAGTGCGTCAGGTGCGTCAGTCCGGCCGCTTTGGCCTGGATGAAATCGGCATATGTCGCTCCGGAATGTCCGGCGGATGTAACGACACCCATTTCCCGCATATCGGAGATGAATTCCATCGCGCCCTCCACTTCCGGGGCAACCGTGACGATCTTCACCGGGGCGATGGCGTTGAGCTGCCTGATCTCTTCCGTATCCGGCAGGCGGATGAATTCGGGATTTTGCGCTCCCTTGTAGGCGCAGTTGATGTAGGGCCCTTCGATGTGCATACCCGGCGCTTCCGCCCAGCGTTCGTTGCGGCGGTATTCGGCCACTGCTTCGGCCGCTTTTACCAATACGTCGTTCGGCTGGGTAAGGGTGGTGGGTAGGAACATCGTAACACCTTCTTTCAGGCGTGCTTCGGCGATTTTGTCCACACTTTCGGCCCTTCCGTCGCACACGTCGTACCCGACGGCTCCGTGGGTATGTTCGTCGATAAATCCCGGGTAGGCTATAAGGCCTTCCCCCTCGATGATGTCGTCGAAGTTCTCGGGATTGACCTCCTTTTCAGTGACGGATTTGATATATTCCCCGTCGATGATAATGTTAGCGTATTTATAATCGATATCGGGGGATATCACCCGTACGTTCCTTATTAGTTTCATATTTGAATCTCTCCTTATTTCCTTTAATACTTCAAAGATACGGCTTTATAGCAAAAACAGCGCCCGTATTGCGATAAAATGCATAAAATATTCGATGAATGTCGAATATTTTCCTATCTTTGCCCCGGCAAGTCCCACACGACCAGCTCCTGTCCAACCCCCCAGGGTGGGAACGCAGCAAGGGCACGACGGTCGTAGCGGTGCGATGTGGGTCGCTTGCCATTTTTTATGCCCTTACCTCAAAAAATTAACATTCAGGGATTCTTTCCGTATTTTTCTGTTTATGTCCTCCTTTTAATCCTTATCATACTTTTCTTTCTGCCCTGTCCGGGCACGGACTTAACTTTCTTTTGTCTTGCCAAAAGAAAGTTACAAAGAAAACTCGCTTTTGCCCTGCGCTGACAGTTTCCCTCGCTTGCTACCGCTGCGTGAGGGAAACAGACGCTCCGGGCGGGTGAACGAAAAGGGCCGCTGCGTTTGCAAGCGAACAGCCCCGGAAGGGCTGGAACACGACGCCCAATGCTTTAAGGCCCTTTCGGGGCGTAAAGAGAGCGATGCAAACCATCTGGCCCGCAAGGCTGTTTTCTTTGCCACTTTCTTTTGAGCCAGCAAAAGAAAGTGGAATCCGGGTGACCCCGACGGGACGGAAGAAAACGCCTTGCGGTAAAAACCGACGATATTATTTCCGGATAATCGTCACCCGACAGTCGTCCGTCAGTTTAATGATGGTCGACGCCTGGGCTTTGCGGGTATCGCCCCGGCGATAATTCACCACATAATCGGCACCGGAAAGAACCTCCGGATCTATCTCGGCAAAACAAGCCGGGGAGGGTTGTCCACTTACGTTGGCGGAGGTCGATATCAAGGGCCGGCGCATTTTTTCCAACAGCCGGCGGCAGAATTCGTCGCTCGTCATCCGGATACCGAGGCTTCCGTCCTCGGCCAGGGCATTTTTGGCTACTCCTACGGGATGATCATAGATGATGGTCACCGGGCGTTCCGAATATTGGATAATGTCCCATGCTGGTTCCGGAACTGTTTTTACGGTGCGCAGCAGGCCGTCTTCGGAACCCACCAGCACGATGAGGCTCTTGCTTTCTGTCCGTTTTTTCAGGGCGAAAACTTTTTCCACGGCCTTTTCGTCCGTCGCGTCGCAGCCTATCCCCCAGATCGTATCCGTAGGGTAGACGATGATCCCTCCCTGGCGGATGACCTCGGCGGCTTTCTGTGCCTCACGCTCGATCGTTTCCCGGTCGTTTATTTCCATTTCTTGAACCATGAATTGACCTTGAGGCGTATCACCCCGAAAGCAGCCTCGAAGAAGATGCCCCCGCTCATTTTCGAGGTGCCGGCCGTCCGGTCGGTGAACACGATAGGCACTTCCACGATATTGAAGCCGTATTTCCACGCCCGGAATTTCATTTCTATCTGGAACGCATAGCCTACGAATTTCACCTGGTCGAGGCCAATCTTGCGAAGAACCTCCGCCCGGTAACATACGAACCCGGCCGTAGCGTCGTTGATGCGCATACCGGTGATCAGCCGCACGTATTTGGACGCGAAATAGGACATCAGCACCCGGCGCATAGGCCAGTTGATCACGTTCACACCGCATACATACCGGGAGCCTACGGCTACATCCGCCCCGTCGTCGTGGCAGGCGGCATACAGGCGGGGAAGGTCGGCCGGATTGTGCGAGAAGTCCGCATCCATTTCGATCATGTACGGGTATCCGTGTTCCAGGGCCCAATTGAACCCGGCAATATAAGCGCGCCCCAGCCCGTTCTTTTCACTGCGGGACAGCAGGTGCAGGCGTTCGGGAAATTCCCGCTGGAGCCTTTTTACCACATCGGCCGTGCCGTCCGGGGAATTGTCATCCACGATCAGGATATCGAACTGTGGGGAGGGGATATTGATCACCGCCAAAATGATGTTCTCGACGTTCTCTATCTCATTGTAGGTAGGTATGATAACCAGGGGCTTGTCCATAAATGCGCATTTTGCTATTGACAATACAAAATTACGCATTATATCTGTTTGGGCGCCTAAAAAATTTCGATATACGCATTTTACTTTTGATTTATTATGGCGACATTTACCGCCGGAAAAAAGAAGACAAATGAAACTGGAATTCTCGAAATATCAGGGTGCCGGGAACGATTTCGTGATGGTGGACGACCGCCGGGGGATTTTCCCCCGGGAGGATACTTCGCTGGTGGGACGCCTGTGCGACCGCCGGTACGGCATCGGGGCGGACGGCCTGATCCTCCTCCGGGAGGATCCTGCGGCCGATTTTGCCATGGTATATTACAATAGCGACGGCCGGGAGAGCACCATGTGCGGCAACGGCGGCCGCTGTATCGCTGCTTTTGCGCGCGATCTGGGCATCGGCGACGGCCAAGCGGTGGAATTTCGGGCTGTGGATGGGATGCATAAGGCCGTTTTCAAAGGAAAGGCCGTACAATTAGGGATGAACGACGTAACATCTGTAACAGCAATGGAGAATGGTATATCTTATGAGGATATTGTTCCTCTGTGGAATTGTTTCCTCGATACGGGCTCTCCGCACTATGTATCGATGATAAAAGAAAGCTTGGCATCGCTGGACGTAGCCCGCTTTGGCCGGGCTATCCGAAATAATGAGCATTTTGCTCCCAGGGGCGGCACGAACGTCAATTTCGTTCAGGAGGAAAATGGAAAACTGCTCCTGCGCACATACGAACGCGGGGTGGAGGATGAAACGCTCGCCTGCGGGACAGGTACAGTCGCGGCGGCAGTGGCGGCCCACAGTATGGGAGTTGTATCGGGCGAAAAGGTGTACTTAAAAGCTCCGGGAGGATGTCTGGAAGTGGATTTCCGGCTGGAAAGCGGCGGCCGATATACGGATATCCGCCTGACCGGGCCGGCTGAGAAAGTGTTCGACGGGATTTTTTGCAACGAAAAGGAACGATGATAAGGCTTCAATCAAAAAAACTAGTGCTCAGGGCTCTGGAGCCCGACGACCTGTCGTATTTCATGCAGGTAGAGAACGATTCGGACATGTGGAGCGTATGCGATACCCGGGTACCGTTCTCGCGGTTCACCCTTGAAAAAATACTGGAGGCTAAAGTGCCTGACTTCTTTGCCGAAAGGCAGTTACGACTCGTTATCTGCCTGCGCCGGGGAGGCCGGGCCGTCGGGTTTGCCGACCTGTTCGACTTCTCTCCATTGCACCGGCGGGCCGGTGTGGGCGTGGTGATATATCCGGCCGGGGAGCGGGGGAAAGGTTATGCCGACGAAGCCCTGACACTGGTAATGGAATATGCTTTCAGTGCATTCAACCTGCACCAGCTCTGGGCCGAAGTCCCCGAAACCAACGAAAGGTCCAAGGCCCTGTTCGACCGGCTGGGGTTCAGCCTGTGCGGGATCAACCGCGACTGGATGCTGGTAAGCGGACAGTACACCGATGTAAACGTATATCAGATCATAGCCGATGAATTTGCGGCCCGTAATCCGGAAAAACTATAATGGCAAGAAAGAAGAAAAATAAGCGGATAGGCCTCGCTGTATTGGCCGTGATACTCATTCTGGTGGCAGCCGGCGGTTTTACCGCCCGTGCGGTCTTCGGGCCCAGCGTAGAGGCCGGGGACAAGGGGATCGCGGTTTATGTCCCCACCGGAACTACTCCGGAGGGATTGGCCGAACTATTGAGACCCCATCTGCGCCATACGTTCCTGCTGGGAAAAATGACGGAATATGCCGCCCGGAAAAAGGGCGACGTGCATGCCGGAAAATTCATTTTAGAGGACGGAATGAGTACCTACGAGGCTATCAAGATGTTCTTTGTGGGGCATGGAGTGGAGGTCGCCGTACGGTTCAACGGCACGCGCGGGCTCCAAACGCTGGCCGGAACGGTGTCCCGCCAGATAGAGGCCGATTCTTTGTCCCTGATGGCGGCGTTCCAGGATAAGGCCGTGCTCGACAGCCTCGGGTTGGACAGCCTGACCGTACTGAGCGTTTTTATCCCCAATACGTACAATTTCTACTGGAACACTTCCGCCGAAGAGTTTTTCGGACGGATGCTGCGCGAATACGACCGTTTTTGGAACGAAAGCCGCCGGGAAAAGGCCGCAACCGAAGGGCTGACGCCGATCCAGGTTAGTACCCTGGCCTCTATCGTACAGGCCGAAACGGCCAAAACGGATGAGCGTCCGGTGGTAGCAGGCCTCTATATCAACCGCCTGAAAAAAGGGATCCGCCTACAGAGCGACCCGACGGTCATTTTCGCCATGCGCCTGTCCGGGAAATACACGGAGCCCATCCGCCGGGTCTACCTGTCGGATCTGAAAATAAAATCGCCGTTCAATACCTACGCGAACAAAGGCCTTCCGCCGGCACCCATCAACATTCCGGATATTTCTTCGATCGACGCAGTGCTGGACTATACGCCCCACAAATACATCTATATGTGCGCTTCGGTCGACCGTTCCGGATATCACGAATTTGCTTCTTCGCTGGCAGAACACAACAAGAACCGGCGCAAATACATCCGCTGGGCCAACGAGAACAACATCAAATGAGGTATCGTCAGCCGGGAAGTTAAAAAAACAACAAAACTACACGGTTTTGATAGTACAAGTAACGGATATGCAACGTATATTTGCACGTTGAATAAAAATCGAAAAACAAAAATTTACCGGAAATGAAAGTAGCAGTAGTAGGAGCTACGGGCCTGGTGGGCTCGAAAATGCTCCAGGTGCTCTCGGAGCGCAACTTCCCGTTGACAGAACTCCTGCCGGTGGCTTCCCAGAAGTCCGTCGGGAAAGAAATAATCTATAAAGGCAAGGCGTATAAAGTGATGGGAATGGCCGAGGCGGTCGCTGCCCGGCCCGATATCGCGATCTTTTCCGCCGGTGGCGGCACGTCGCTCGAATGGGCGCCTAAATTCGCCGAGGTAGGCACTACCGTGGTGGACAATTCGTCTGCCTGGCGTATGGACCCGACCAAAAAACTGATCGTGCCCGAGATCAACGCCGATGTACTGACCAAAGAGGATAAGATCATTGCCAACCCGAACTGCTCGACCATACAGATGGTACTCGCCCTGGCCCCGCTGCACAAACGCTACGGCATCCGCCGGGTAGTGGTCACCACGTTCCAGTCGGTCACCGGTACCGGAAAGGCGGCCGTAGACCAGATGTTCGGTGAACGCGAAGGCAAGCAGGTGGATAAAGTATATCCTTACCAGATAGACCTCAATATTCTGCCGCACATCGATTCGTTCCTGGACAGCGGTTATACCAAGGAAGAGATGAAGATGGTCAACGAGACTTGCAAGATTCTGCGGGACGATTCCATCCGCACGACTGCTACGACCGTACGCGTACCGACTATCGGCGGGCACTCCGAATCGGTGAACGTAGAATTCGCCCAGGATTTTACGATGGACGAAGTAAAAAAGATCCTCTCCGAAATGCCGGGGGTGGTGGTACAGGACGATCCGAAAAGCAATGTCTACCCGATGCCGCTCAACGCGCACGAAAGGGACGAAGTGTTCGTAGGACGTCTGCGCCGGGACGAATCGCAGCCCAATACCCTGAACATGTGGGTGGTGGCAGACAACCTGCGCAAAGGCGCGGCGACCAATGCCGTACAGATCGCGGAATACTTAGTGAAAAACAAGCTGGTGTAACATCCGGCCAATAGTCAAAGCCCCGCTATTCAGCGGGGCTTTTTTATCGTATAAGGTTTTGCGTTATTTCCAGTCTTTATAAGGATTTTTGGAGAGGGAAGCGTTGTAGTACCTTGCATCGCCTGTGACTTCTTTTCCCAGCCACGCCGGGTGCTCGAAGGCCTCGAGCTCGTCCTCCAGTTCGATTTCTGCTACGACAAGCCCTTCGTTGTCCCCGTGGAATACATCCACTTCGAACGTGTGTTTTCCGGCCGGTACATAATGCCGCGTTTTGTCAATGATCCCCGCCGTGCACAGGGCGAGCAGTTCTTGGGCATCCTGCGCCGGAATTTCATACTCCCATTCATGTCGGCTGGCGCCCGACGCGTTTCCGGCGCCTTTCAGGGTGAGGAAGCCTTTATCCCCTTTCAGCCGTACCCGGACGGTTTTCTCCGGATCGGTGCAAAGGTACCCTTGGGCGATGCGCTGTGACGTGCGGACAAACGGACTGAAATCGCCGGCGACGAGAAATTTGCGTTCTATTTCGGTAGGCATTTTGTTCTTTACTTTATTTATTTAGAACCGGTGGTATGGCCGGATATTATCCTTTCGCCCAGCCCGGGCACGGGCCGCTCCCAAGGCTCGATCTCTCCGGGTACCACGGTGAACAGCGGATGGACTGCAGGTGTTCCCTCCCTCTTGAGCCGTTCCATCGCCGGGACATCCCGTACGGATAGTTTCCTGCGCAAATGTTCCCGTTCGTAAAGAAGCTGCCCCTCTGTGACCGCTATCCGGGGTATTTCCGGGCAATGGGTTATCTTGGAGGCGTCGAAGCAGTATCCCCGTTTTACCGCCTCGTCCAATATCCCACCGAGATAGGCTTCTATCGCAGCCAGCGGGTCGGGTGCACGGCGAAAGCGTTCGAGTTGGGGATGCTGTTTATAGCCCGATGTTTCACCCCGGAGCACGCTGCGGGCCAGAAGCCCCTCCCGCCAGCAAGCGGTAAGGCCTTTGGCGTCGAGATAACGCGGATGGAGCGACCATAATCGCATCAGCAGTAGCCGTCTATCTCCACCACACCCTCTTCGGGCCACACGCTATGGGGCTTCAGCCGAGCGATGATTTTCGGATCGGAAAGCTCGCGGGCCGATACCCGGCCGATGCGGCGCGTATGTTTATCCGGCGCGGCGGCCATTTTTTCAGCCAGTGAAAGGGCGTACGGATGGATGAAAGTAGATCGTTTGCCGATCTGCCGAAGGGCCCAGTCGATCGCTTTGCCCACCATCGGACGCGGGTCGCCGCTGTAATGCTCGATGATGGCCAGAAGTGCCTGGAACGCTTCGTCCGGCATATCCTTACACCGTACCGCCATCCGGGCGATCAGCGAAAAGCCGGCCCGACGGACGAATTCCCGGTCGTCCTTTACCCAGTGGAGCGCTTTGCGGAAGGCCAGCGGATGAACTGCGATTTCCCCGCAGAAAATATCGCACGTGTCCCACGAATCCAACGTGGCGGCCATATCGTCCATTTGTTCTTCGGAAAGTTCCTCGCCCCGCATCACGACAAAGGCCAATATGTGGGCCTCGTGGTATTTCTCCCGCATCAGCTCCAGGGCCAGCGGCGTGCTTTTTCCAATCTTTTTCGCCAGGGCGCGGACATCCTTCACGCTGACGCCCAGGGCATTTTTCGTGTTGATTCCGAAATGCGCCATTCCGGCGGCGTTTACCGGGTTTTTCAGGCTTTCGAGGGATTTTACTGCATCCCGGGCCGTTTCTTTTACGTCGGCGATCTCTTTCTTTCGGGTACTCATAGTCTTTCGGCGGTATATTTTTTGGCTTCTTGTTCCGTGATGCCCCGGCGGCGGGCATAGTCCCGTACCTGATCTTCCCCGATGCGTCCCACATCGAAATAGTGAGCCTCGGGCCGGGCAAAGATAAGGCCCGATACGCTGGCTTCAGGTTTCATCATATAATTTTCGGTCAGGCGGATACCGGTTGTCTTCTCGGTGCCGAGCAGGTCGAAGATGATGCGTTTTCCGGTATGGTCGGGCAGGGTGGGATAACCGCAGGCCGGGCGGATACCTCCGTCCCCGAATTTCCACAGTTGCGTCCGCATACGTTCGAATATTTCTTCCGAGAAAGCCTCCGCCAGCCGGTTGGCCAATATTTTGGCCGTAATGGAGCCATAATCGTCCAACCCCCGGATATAGTCGTCCAACCCTATGCCTGCGGTAGCGGCGAACGCACCGATGAAATCCCCGTCGGGGGAAAGGAAGTCGGACAGGCATTTGAAAGAGGTGGTCTGGTTGCGCAGATGGGGGTACACGGTGCCGTCTTCCAGCACGATATCGTCTCCCTGTGCCTTTGCGGAAAATATCCCAGCTACCGCATTGGCTTTCAGTGCTTTTTTGGCGATTATATCATCCAGTACCGCATTCGCCTCCTCGTGGATCCGGCGGGCTTCTTCGCCTTTTTCCAGATCGGAAAGAAGGGCGGGATATTGTCCCCGCATGCCCCATTCGTAGAAATAATAGGTCCAATCGATCCGTTGGCGGAGTACCTCCAGAGGGAAGTCGATGAATTCGAACCGTCCTGTCTGGGCCGGATGAACTGCCTTGGAAAGGTTATAGGACGGCGCTTTGGCGCGGGCCTGCTCGATAGGGACGAGCGGTTTTTTCTCTTCGGATTGCTTTTCATAAGCAGCCCTTATTTCGGCTTGCTGCGCTTTGATATCCGTCCCGGCCAGCAGATCGGCCGCCAGGCGCACCGTGTGCGAAGCGTCCTTGGCCCGGGCGACCGTACCGCCGTACAGCGGGGCGATCTTTACGGCCGTATGGAGTTCCGAGGTGGTGGCCCCCCCGACGATGACGGGCACGTGTACGCCGGCCTCTTCCAACGCGCGTACCGTAGCGGCCATTTCTTCCAGCGAAGGGGTGATAAGGCCTGAAAGTCCTACCAGATCGGCTTTGGTCTTGCGGGTCTGGCAGACGATCTCTTCCGGGGAAACCATCACACCCAGATCGGTTACCTGGTATCCGTTGCAGGCCATCACGACTGAAACGATGTTCTTCCCGATATCGTGTACGTCGCCCTTGACAGTGGCGATAAGCAGTTTCTTGTTTTCCGACGTGTCTTTTTTCTCCATGAAAGGCGTGATGGCATCGACGGCGCGTTTCATCACCCGGGCGCTTTTGACCACCTGGGGGAGGAACATTTTGCCCTGGCCGAACAGTTCACCTACTTTTTCCATGCCTTTCATCAGCACCTCGTCGATGACTTTTACCGGGGCGCCTTTTATTCGGAGCGCTTCCAGCGCATCGGTATCGGCCCCTTCGGGCAGCCCCTTAACGATCTTGTATTGCAGGCGATCGCACACATCGGGGTAGAGGGACTCCGGAGTGGCGGTTTCCGCCGCTTTCCGCGTCCCCGGTTCGCCCGGCTGCATGTGCTGGGCATATTCTATCAGCCGCTCGGCCGCGTCTTCCCGCCGGGCAAGGATCACATCCTCTACCAAAGAGAGGAGCTCGGGCTCTATTTCGCTGTACACCTGGAGCATTCCCGCATTGACGATGCCCATATCCATGCCGGCAGCGATGGCGTGGTACAGGAATACCGAATGCATCGCCTCCCGGACGGTATTGTTGCCCCGGAAGGAGAAGGAAAGGTTGCTCACACCTCCGCTGACCTTTATCAGCGGGAATTCCTGTTTGATGTCCCGGCAAGCGCGGATAAAGTCGGCCGCATACCGGTCGTGTTCTTTCATGCCGGTGGCTACGGCCAGTACATTGAGGTCGAAAACGATGTCCTGGGGAGGGAAACCGTCTTCGGTGGCCAGGCGGTACATGCGCCGCGCCACCTCCATTTTACGTTCGTAGGTGTCGGCCTGTCCTTTTTCGTCGAAAAGCATCATCACGGCGGCACAGCCCATGGCGTGTATCGTCCGGGATTTTTCCAGAAAAGCCGCTTCGCCTTCTTTGAGCGAAATGGAATTGACGATATGCTTGCCCTGTACGGACTTCATGCCGTCCATGAGTACCTCCCACGAAGAGGAGTCTATCATCAGCGGCAGGCGCGCGATATCCGGCTCCGAAGCCAGCAGCCGCAGGAAATGCGTCATCGCCTCGCGGGCTTCGATCATCGGGGCGTCCATGCACACGTCGATCACCTGGGCACCGTCCTCCACCTGATGGCGGACGATCTCGACGGCTTCGTCCCATTTTTCCTCCCGGACCAGGCGGGCGAATTTGGCGCTTCCCGCTACGTTGGCCCGTTCGCCCACGTTGACGAAATTGGCCGAAGGTTCTATCGTGAGGGGTTCCAGCCCGGCCAGCACCGTTTTGTGGGATTCTTCGGGAATGGCGCGGGGCGGATATTTGGCCGCTATTTGAACGAGATATTTTATGTATTCCGGCGTCGTGCCGCAGCATCCCCCGATGATGTTTACCAGCCCTTGCTGCAGGTATTTTTCGACCGAAGCGGCCATCTGGGACATCGTTTGGGCATATCCGCCGAAGCCGTCCGGAAGGCCGGCGTTGGGATGGCAGGAAACGGGCAGGGCGGCGATACGGGAGAGTTCCCCGATAAAGGGAAGCATCTGGTCGGCCCCCAGGGCGCAGTTCAGGCCTATCGAAAAGATCCCCGTCCGGGCGAACGAAGCGTAGAAAGCCTCGATGGTCTGCCCGGAGAGCAGGCGCCCGCTGGCATCGGTAATAGTTCCCGACAGCATCACGGGCAACTCGCAGACGCTTTTGGCAGCGCGAACGGCCGCTTTGGCGTTCAGGCTGTCGAATACCGTTTCTATTAAAATCAGGTCGGCGCCGTTGTCGGCCAACGTCCGTATTTGGCTGCTATACGTATCGAAAAGTTCGTCGAAAGTCACATTGCGCGCTGCCGGATCGGCCACATCGGGAGAGATGGACGCTGTACGCCCGGTAGGGCCTACGACTCCTGCTACGAAGCGCGGTTTTCCATCCGCAGCGAATTCGTCCGCCACACGGCGGGCGATGCGGGCCGCTTCGGCATTTATTTGGGGTACTAAATCCGACACCCCGTATTCGGCCAACGATATAGCGTTGGCATTAAACGTATTGGTGGATATTATGTCCGCTCCGGATTCCAGATATTGTCGGTGTACTTCGGCGACGGCTTCGGGACGGGTGAGGCACAAAATATCGTTCAGTCCCCGAAGGGAGCCGTATTTTTCCAGGGTAAAATCGTCTTCCTGCAACCCGAGGGTCTGAATAAGGGTGCCGGTAGCCCCGTCCAGCACCAGGATGCGCTCCCGTATCTCTTTTCTTATATCCTTTCGTTCCATTTGTCTGAAAAGCACTATATTCTACAAAGGTACGCTTTTTGCGGCCCAGCGGCAAAAAATAACAACAAAAACGCCGCCTGTGATGTCTTATCGGCAAAAAAATCCCATCTTTGCAGACAGAAAACGAAAGGAAGACATGAAGATCACGGAAAAATTCCAACAGGGACGCACCCTGTTTGCCTTCGAACTGCTCCCACCCCTGAAAGGGGAGACTATCGCGTCCATTTACCGGACGATAGACGTGCTGCGAGAGTATGCCCCGTCTTATATAAACGTTACCTATCACCGCGAAGAAGTCAAATTCATCGAGCGGGAGGGGGGCTTGCTGGAACGTAAGGTCGTCCGCAAGCGTCCCGGAACAATCGGCATATCGGCTGCCATTACCGCCCGGTACGGGATTGATGCCGTACCTCACCTGATATGCGGGGGGTTCTCCGCCGACGAAACGGAAGACGCGCTGATCGAGATGAATTTTCTGGGGATAGACAATGTGCTGGCCTTGCGAGGGGACAACATAAAGGGCGAACACACGTTCCGCCCGCATGGGAACGGTCATACGCATGCCTGCGAGCTTGTCCGCCAGATCGCGGGGATGAACGGGGGAAAATACCTTTCCGGGGAAGTGGAACACCCGGCACCGACCGATTTCTGCATCGGGGTGGCGGGATATCCGGAAAAACACGCTGAAGCGCCCAACGTCCAGTCCGATATCGACCATTTGAAAGAGAAAGTGGAGGCCGGTGCCGGTTATATCGTCACCCAAATGTTCTTCGATAACAGCAAATACTTCGCATTTGTAGAAAAATGCAGGCAGGCAGGTATCGATGTGCCCATCGTAGCCGGACTGAAACCTTTTTCCACCAAGGCCCAACTATCCATGCTGCCCCAGATATTCGGGGTGAATATTCCGGAAGAACTATCCCGGGCAGTAGAAAGCGCGCCGGACAACGAAGCGGTGCGCCAAGTGGGTATCGAGTGGTCCGAAGCCCAATGCCGGGAACTGATCAAGGCTGGTGTACCTGCCATTCATTTCTATACGATGGGCCGTCCGGACAACGTAGCCGCCATTGCGAAAAGCGTTTTTTAAAGGTGGAATATTAGAAAATATAGAATTGTTGCCAGTAGTATGACTGGTAAAAATCAAGATATAGCTTATCTCATTTTCCGCCAAGGCGCTGAATAAGGCCCGTGTTCGGCTGATACCCAACAGGAAACAGAAAATAGCGGCGCTCATACCTGTCAAAATGAGGATCCTAATCCCGGAATCGCAAACTTGTCCAAGGCAGACCGCATCGGGGCCGGTACCGGCCCATGAATTCATCACCACAATTACGGCAGGAATGCATTTTCATTTTGAAAAGGGAGTTATTATTGTTTAAACGGCAAAATCAAGCAAAATCCGGGTGAAATTTTAGGAATCCGGCTACTTTAGCCTATGCTAAAAATCATTACTTTAGCACCGCTAAGTAATCCTAACAAAAACACATAAATCGCATGCAAGAACCTTATCAAAATCCGGCAGACCAGGCGTATTTCCAGTCGGCCCCCAACGAAAAAGTGATGACCGTCGGCCAGTGGCTGGGCACGATGTTGCTGATGCTCATCCCGATCGCCAATTTGGTGCTGCTCATCGTATGGGCGGTGAGCGATACGGAAAACCGGAACCGTTCCAACTGGGCCAAGGCGTATCTGATCATGATAGGCATAGTGATCTGTCTGTACATCCTGATCCTTATATTAGCGCTTGGAGTTTTCGCCACGGCGGATGTCTGGTAATTTTCTGAAAGATCCTTTTAAAGCGCACAGACATTCTCTGTGCGCTTTTTTGACGATAAAACAGAGGCTCAGCCAAGGGTAAAACGGCTCTGAAGATCGACGTTAATTAAGAAAATGTGAAAATTCGGTGTTTTACCAGATTTTTTATTTGTTTTATCCCGGACTGATTGCCGGGGACGGCAAAAATCACTACCTTTGAAAATCAAAACAAAAGGGATATAGATCGTCTATGAGCGCATCCGCGGCAAATCAGGCTCCGGACACCTCGTCGCAGTTCGACGCGGTGATAGAGCGATGTCACAGCCTTTTTTCCAAAAAACTGGCCGACTACGGTCCGGCATGGCGCATCCTGCGCTTGCCGTCATTGACCGACCAGATATTTATTAAAGCACAGCGCATACGTTCCCTGCAGCAATCCGGCATCCGGATGGTGGACGAGGGGGAAGTTGATGGTTTTGTAGCAATCGTCAATTACTGCATCATCGCCCTGATCCAGATAGAGAAGGGTGTGGCCGAACGGCCGGATATGTCCCATGCAGAGGTGGATGCCCTTTACCTTAAGTTTGCCGCCGAGGCCAAAACTTTAATGGAGCGCAAGAACCACGACTATGGTGAAGCCTGGCGTTCGATGCGCATCGCGTCGCTGTGCGATATTATCCTGCAAAAGATCCTGCGCGTAAAACAAATAGAAGACAACGGCGGCCTGACAAAAGTGTCTGAAGGTATCGATGCCAATTATTACGACATGCTCAATTATTCGGTATTTGCGCTTATAAAACTAATGGAAAACGATGAGTGGCAATAATAAGGACGCAGGCATGATCCGCGGTCGGAAAAAGACCGCCACAACAGTTATCCGGATCGTGCTGGGGCTGTTGTTCGTGTTTTCGGGTCTTATAAAGCTCAACGACCCACTCGGGCTCGTTTTTAAAATAGAAGAATATTTCTCAGCCGGTATTTTCGACATATCTGTTCGCCCTTCTTTTGTGGTGGATATGGCCGGCATGCTGATAACCCTCGAAATCATCCTGGGGGCTATCCTGCTAATGGGACGTTTCAAAACATTCGCCCTTTGGACGCTTTTGGCACTCAATGCCGGTTTTACGTTCCTCACGTTCTATTCGGCTGTCACCGGCAACGTATCGGATTGCGGTTGCTTCGGTGAGGCGATCAAACTGCCCCCTTGGGTTTCTTTCGCGAAAAACATCTTGATACTGGCGGCCGTGATCGTGCTGATCATGTGGCAGCGTTTTATCAAACCGAGCGTGGGCTTCCGTAAGTCGATGAGCGTGATCGCATTGATATTCGCTTTCTCGCTGGCGGTCATTTATTATGTGCTCCGCTATGAACCTATTGTTGATTTCCGCCCTTACAAGGTAGGCGTAGATATCAAAAAATCCATGGAATTGCCCACGGGCGATAATGCACCGGTCTTCGAACATGTCTGGACTTACCTGGTAGATGGGAAGAAAAAGAAATTCACGGACGACGAGGAACCCTGGAATATACCGGATGCCCAGTTCGTATCGCGCGATACCCGGCTGGTAAGCGGAAAACTGCCGGAGATCACCGGATTTTCGGTCATGGCGCCCGACGGGCAGGACATTACCGATTCCCTGCTGGCGATGGACCATGTGTTGCTGATTACTTGCTTCAATATGGCCGAATCCAAAGCCGAAAAGTGGAAGGCGGTCAACGCTTATGTGGCCCTGAAAGGTATTCCAGCCTATTTGCTGTCCAATACCGACAATAATATCTATATCGAGGAATTCGGCATCGAAATACCGGTATGTTTTACCGATCCGGTTACACTTAAGACGATCATGCGGGCCAACCCCGGTGTGGTAGAACTCAAAAATGGGGTCATTGTTTCCAAGCGGAGTTGTTACGAACTCCATGATTGATGTAAAGACGACAAATGTTCAGACTCGCACTTAAGAAAATACTGCAGGCCCTGGCGACGCTTTGGGGACTGGCAACCATCGTTTTCATCCTTTTTCAGGCCATTCCCTCCGATCCGGCGCGGATGATGCTGGACCAGCGGGAAGACGAAGCGCAACTCCAGGCGATCCGGGCGAAATACGGGTTCGATAAACCGCTCCCTCTCCAGTACCTGTATTATATAAACGACCTTTCGCCGATATCCATCAACAGCAATACTCCCGGCAATTATACCTATCCGGGCGATAAATATTCCTATGTAAAACTGCTTCCGCTGGGCAAATACAGCCTTATCCTGAAATTCCCTTACCTGCGCCAGTCTTATCAAAGAGACGGACTGAACGTGAGCAGCGTGATCGGGCAGACCCTTCCCAATACAGTCGTGTTGGCCATCGTGGCGATGGCTTTGGCTATGTTGCTGGGCATCTTCATGGGTATTTTGGCGGCTCTGTGGCGCGATTCGTGGTTCGACCGGGCCGTATCGGTATTCGGAAGTATCGGGATGAGCCTTCCGTCGTTCTTTGCGGCCATTATCGTAGCGTGGATATTCGGATTCCTGCTGCACGATTATACAGGGCTGTCGATGACGGGGAACCTTTATTCGATCGATAATTTAGGCCGGGGGGAATACCTTACCCTGGCGGCGATCATCCTGCCGGCGCTCACTTTGGGGATGCGCCCGCTGGCGGTAGTGATACAGCTGATGCGCGGTTCGCTGCTGGACGTAATGAGCCAGGACTATATACGTACCGCCCGTGCCAAGGGTTTGAGCACCTATGCCGTGATTCTGAAACACGCCCTGAAAAACGCCCTGAACCCGGTGATAACCGCCGCTTCGGGTTGGTTTGCCGGTATGCTGGCCGGTGCGGTGTTCATCGAATATATTTTTGCCTGGAACGGTCTGGGCAAGGCGATCGTGGATGCCCTGAATTCGATGGACCTGCCGGTAGTGATGGGTTCGGTGCTGGTGATCGCCAGCATATTCATCGTGATAAATATATTCGTAGATATCATTTATTCGTGGCTCGATCCGCGCATCCGCGCCTGACGGGCCGAATCACATAGAAAAATAACCATAAAACGATAGAAAAATGAGAAGAAAAATTGTAGCAGGAAACTGGAAGATGAACAAGAATCTCCAGGAGAGCATCGAACTGGCCAAGGAAATAAAAGCCTCCATCGCCGACTGGCACATGTGCGGGGTCGAAGTGGTGGTAGCCCCGGTGTTCACCAACATATATCCTGTCGCACAGGAACTCAAAGGTACGGTAGTGGCCGTAGCCGCCCAGAATATCTATCCGAAGCCCAGCGGCGCCTACACGGGTGAAGTATCGGCTCCTATCGCCAAATCGGCCGGCGCCTCCAAAGTGATCCTCGGCCATTCCGAACGCCGCCAGTATTTCGGCGAGACCGACGAATTCCTGGCTGAAAAAGTAGATGCCGCCTTGGCAGAAAATATGGAAGTGATCTTCTGTATCGGCGAAGTGCTGGCCCAGCGCGAAGCCGGAGAGCATTTCAAGGTGGTGGAAGAGCAGATCCAAAAAGCTTTGTTCCACCTTCCGGAATTGGCCTGGAACAACATCGTCCTGGCATACGAGCCCGTATGGGCCATCGGAACGGGCCTTACCGCCACTCCGGAACAGGCCGAGGAAATGCACGCCCATATCCGCAAGGTAGTGGAAAACAAATACGGCAAACAGGTAGCCGAGGATGTATCCATCCTGTACGGCGGTTCCTGCAACGCCAAAAACGCAGCCTCTCTGTTCGCCCAGCCCGACGTGGACGGCGGCCTGATAGGCGGCGCTTCCCTGAAAGCGGACGAATTCAAGGTGATCATCGCTGCCCGCGGCTGATCCCGCTTGATATTACCCACTAAAAAGGCCCTGAAAATTCAGGGCCTTTTTTATTGTGCGAAGTTCTTTTCTTTCCGTTATTCCCGGACGGTCATTTCGTCCACCAGATAACCGGCGCCGCCCAGTTTGTCCATCAGGAACAGCACATAGCGGATATCTACCATGATATTCCGGCAGATGGAAGCATCGTAGCTCAAATCGCTCATCGTGCCTTCCCACAGGCGGTCGAAATTCAGACCGATCAATTCCCCATTGGCATTGAGCACCGGCGAACCGGAATTCCCGCCCGAGGTATGGTTGGTCGCAATGAAACATACCGGCAGACGCCCGTCCTGGCCGTAACGGCCGTAATCCTTGTTTTTGTACAATTCTATCAGTTTTTCCGGTACGTCGAATTCCCGGTCGCCCGGAACGTATTTCTCCATCACACCCTCGAGGAACGTCTGCGGCAGATAGGCCAGCCCGTCGCGCGCCTGCATGCCTTTCACCTGCCCATAGGAGGCACGGAGGGTCATATTGGCATCGGGGAAGAAAGCCTTGTCCGGGAAGACCTCCATCTGGGCTTTCATATAGTCCTTCATCAGGTAGGCGATTTTGGTGTTCAATTCCCCATAGCGGGGAGCCACCTCTTTATTATACTCTTCGATAATGGAGCGGAAGAAACGATAAGCGTCGTCCCCGTTCAGGTAGTCGGACAGTTTTCCGGCATCCTTCATCTCGAACACCCGGTCCAGCCCCTGGGCCGAAAAGAGCGGGGAAGCGTATAGTTTTTTACCCAATGCCTCGAAATCGCCTTCATAGTGCTGCATCTGTTCTTTTACGGCTGCAGGAAGGAATTGTTCGGGCATCGCACCGCAATAGAAAAGAGTAAGCAGGGGGAATGTTTTCCGGTCGATGGCGACAGTGCGGGGATCGGCAAATGTCAGCGCCCGTTTTTTCAGACTATCCGTCCGTTCGGGGGTAGCTTTGCCCTGCCGTACGAAGGTCAGATAACGCGAAAGGGTACCCATTAATGCGCAGGCATCGTTCAGGTAATTGTATTCCGAGGTGGCATCGTACGCCACACCATAGGGCAACAACTCTTCGTAAGCTTTATAAAGGTCGGGCAAAAGGTGCCCGTAAACTTTCCCCAGTTCCGGGTATTTAGCCAGTGAATCCCGGAATGCAGCTTCGTAAACATCTTTTTTTTCGGTGGCGCGGGTGCGGTTGAGTCCCTGCGACTCGCCTTGCCATTTCTTCCAGGCGTTGGCTGCCGAAACGTAGCGGTTGGCCAGCAGGAGTTTGATCGTATCGTTGGCGGCCATCTCCTGGTTCCATGATTTCAGGGCAATGTCGCGCAGGCCTACCTTTACCGGATTGCGGTGGTTGGCCGTTTGTTCCAGGGCGATACCCGGAAGGTATTCGTCGGTGCGGCCGGGGAAGCCGAATACGAGGGTAAAATCGTCCTCGGAAATGCCGCCGAGCGAAACAGGCAGGAAATAATCCGGACGGTAGGGGACGTTATCCGCCGAAGGATCTGCCGGCCGGTTGTCCTTGTCGGCATAGATGCGGAATACCGAAAAATCACCGGTATGGCGGGGCCATACCCAGTTGTCCGTCTCGGAGCCGAATTTTCCGATCGAGGCAGGCGGGCAGCCTACTAACCGCACGTCGTTGAACGTCTCGCGGACGAAAAGGAAGTAGCGGTTGTCCTTGAAAAAAGGCTTGAGTTCTACGTTCTGCCATTTTTCGATCTTGGCGTCCTTTTTGACCTTTTCGATATTCTCCTTTATTTTCTTTTGTTTTTCGGCCGGGGTCATCGATTCTTTCACCCCTTTGAGCACCTGGTCCGTTACTTCCTCGATCCGCTTGACGAATGTAACCGAGAGCGACGGGTTTATCAGTTCTTCCGATTTGTCTTTAGCAAAAAAGCCGTTCTCCAGGATATTGTTGTCCAAGGTAGAGTGGGAGGCGATGACCGAATACCCGCAGTGGTGGTTGGTCAGCAGCAGCCCCTGGGGAGAAACCACTTCGCCGGTACAGCCCCCGCCGAAAAGCACGACGGCGTCCTTGATGCTGCTCCGGTTGAGGCTGTAAATATCCTCGGCCGATATTTTCATCCCGAGGGACTGCATCTGCGATTCGTTGAGCTTTTTAAGGAACAGGGGAATCCACATGCCTTCCGCCGCAAAGGCGGCCGGCGCGAAAAAGAGGGCAACTAAGGCCGAAAGAACGATCTTGCGTAGCATATATTGGCTTGTTTATAAGAGTTAAAAAGCAAAGATAATTTTTTTTGGGCGTCCGTTTTGAAAAAATCGCGGTAAAATACGTAATTTCGCAACCTATCAATAATCATTCGAACGAAAATGGCTGAGGACAAGGAAAAAACAGCTCCGGAAGCGGAAGGCGCCAGCGCCCCCCTGAATTTTCTGGAGAACATCATAGAGGAGGATGTGGCAAACGGCAAGAACGGTTCGCATGTGCGCACCCGTTTTCCGCCGGAACCCAACGGATACCTGCATATCGGCCATGCGAAAAGCATCTGCCTGAACTTCGGGCTGGGTAAAAAATTCGCTTCGCCGGTAAACCTGCGTTTCGACGATACCAATCCCGCCAAAGAAGAGCAGGAATACGTCGATTCCATCAAACGCGACGTCGAGTGGCTCGGCTTCCATTGGGATGGAGCGGTGCGCTATACTTCCGATTATTTCGACCAGCTCTACCTGTGGGCGGTGGAAATGATCAAGAAAGGCAAAGCCTATGTCGATAAACAGACCAGCGAGCAGATAGCCGCCCAGAAAGGCGAGCCGACCGAACCCGGGCAGGAAAGCCCCTACCGCAATACGCCGGTGGAGGAAAATCTCGTGGAATTCGAGAAGATGCGCCGCGGCGAGTATGCCGACGGAGAGGCGGTACTTCGTGCCAAGATAGATATGGCCTCGCCCAATATGCATATGCGCGACCCGATCATGTACCGGATCATCCATAAGTCCCACGACCGTACCGGAGACAAATGGTGTATCTACCCGATGTACGACTATGCTCACGGTCAGTCCGACTATATAGAAGGGATCACCCATTCCATCTGTACGCTGGAATTTGAAGTGCACCGCCCATTGTACGAGTGGCTGCTCGATCAGGTATATACTCCGGGCGATATCCGCCCCCGCCAGTATGAGTTCGCCCGCCTGAACCTATCTTATACGGTGATGAGCAAGCGCAAATTGCTCGAGCTGGTAAAAGGAGGCTATGTCAACGGCTGGGACGACCCGCGCATGCCGACCGTATCGGCCCTGCGGCGCAGGGGATACACGCCGGAATCCATCCGTAAGTTCTGCGAGACGATAGGCGTAGCCCGCCGCGAGAACGTGATCGACGTCGCGTTGCTGGAATTCTCGATCCGGGAACACCTGAACCGCGTGGCCCCACGTATCATGGCCGTGCTCGACCCGGTCAAGGTAGTGATAGACAACTATCCGGAAGGAAAGAGCGAAATGCTTCGCACGGAAAATAACCCGGAAGACCAAGAGGCCGGATCCCGGGAAGTGCCTTTCTCGCGCGAACTGTATATCGAGCGCGAAGATTTCAAGGAAGAAGCGCCCAACAAGTTCTTCCGCCTGAAACTCGGCGGGGAAGTGCGCCTGAAGAGCGCCTATATCATCAAGGCGGAAAGCGTGGTGAAAGATGCCGCCGGAAACATCACCGAAATACACTGCACCTACGATCCGGAGAGCCTGTCGGGTTCCGGTTCCGAATCCTCGATGCGCAAGGTGAAAGGCACCCTGCATTGGGTATCGGTTCCTACGGCAGTCGAAGCCGAAGTGCGCCTGTACGACCGGCTGTTCAACGACGAAATGCCGGACGGGCACAAAGACCGCGATTTCAAGGAGTTCCTCAACCCGGACTCCCTGAAAATACTCACCGGGTGCAAAATGGAACCTTCGGCGGCCCGTTTTAAAGTGGGCGACCGGATGCAGTTCCACCGCTTGGGCTATTTCTGCGTGGACTCCGATTCTGCGCCGGAACATTTGGTGTTCAACCGGACAGTAGGATTAAAAGACTCATGGGCCAAAGAGGTCAAAAAACAATCCTGACGATATATAATATCTGATAGAGCCGTAAATAAACGGCAAATCCCCTTCGCATTTGTTTTGCGAGGGGGATTTTTAGTTGGGCCTATTTCCGGGAAAGGAAATAGGGTTGTTATTTAGGTTTTGAGGCCAATTGCCGGAAATTTTGCTTCATCATGGCCGGGACGATCGTACAGTGGAACGGTTTGATCACGAAAAAATAGCATCGTCCCAACCGATTGTTGAGTTTGACGGCGGTAGTGACCGTTATCCTTTTTTCACCGGGGCCGTTTTGTTCCAAGAACAAGGATACCCTTACGTCCAAGTGCTTGTCGTCCTCTCCCAGGAGCATTTCCCGGTCCGTGCGGCCGAACACCTTGAATATCCCGGATTGGGAACCAATCTCCCACTTATTTTCACCGTCGTCTTTCTTTTCGATCATGGCCGGCGTTTTAAGCCCGAACACCGATACGATCCGGTTTCGCAGGGTAAACAACCGGGCGACCCATTTCGGCCCCGGCTTTTTGAAGGCTTCCGCTACGTCGAGGATATCGATTTTGTCTTCCGGATCGGCGATCACATAGTCAAAACTGTCTACATAATCGTAGACCGTATCGTCCGAGTGGAGCAGCGACCCTTCTTTAATCTTCGTTTTCATAGTTTCTTTATTGTTTTCCACGGTTTAAATACGGAAATAACGACTACTCCCAACAGGAGCGCCAACTGGATGGAACCCCAAAGGATAGTCTGCGATACGTTATGGAAAAATACGGTATTGTCCGGGGTATAATCGGGAATATCCTGTACGGCATAGACGTTTCCGTCCACCCAAGGGCCCATCAGGAACGTTCCCAACAGGATCATCGCTACGGTAAGCACCCATTTCACAGTGAGCCACCGGTGCTTGAAAAATCCCCAGAGGGTCCAGATGCCATAGATAAGGCCTGTAAAGAGGCACCCCATCGCCCCGGGAATGATCAGCCAGTCGTCCACCAACATCAGGGACAGCGAACGCATGTACATCTCGTAGCTTTCCAGTGGGGCGGTGGTCAGCAGCAGTAAATTCATGGACAAAGCCCCGCCGATCCACATAAAGGCGAATAACAAATGAATCGTTTTCAGGATTTTGATCCCGTTTCCTTTTAGTTTTTTCATGGTTGTAGGGTCTTTGGACAAATATAGTGAAAGGTGAGCGGCATCCGGCGAATTTATTCGGTAGGATGTCCGAACCGTATCCTGTATTCTTCAAATATAGTGAAAGCCGATATGCGGCCATCCTATATCATCCAAAAGTATAAAATAAAAAACGGCAATGAAAACATTGCCGTATAGAGTATTCCGGAAAAACCGTATCAAAGGATACTGTGCCGTATCATAAAGCGGAACAGGTTCGAGAAAGCATCCGGGCCGGGGCGGTAGCTGCGCTGGCGGCGGTATTCGAATATCACATCGATCTTTTTGACGGGGGAGACGGTAAATCCGGCGCCCAGGTCCAACCCGTTGCGGAAATAATTGGCCTGCGAGGCCGTCAGGAAATTATATGTCTCCGCAAAGACCGACAGGGAAAGCTTTTTGTCCGTCCAGAACGGCAGGTCGTACGTCAGCCTCGGAGACCAACGCAGGCGCAGGCCGAACGTATGGTCGGGGTCGAGGGAAGTTTTGGCGAATATCTCTTCCATTCGGACATTGAGACCGAGGTAAAAGCCGGCCAAAGACGGCGTACGGGTCGCCAGATTCTGGTAGATGGACCATTCGTGTTTATTGACGGTAAAATCGTTCCACGAAACGAAATAGGCCAGCGATCCGGCCACCGACAGGTATTTATTGACCCCATAGGTGGCGGTAGGACGGAAATAAGCGACATGGGAGCCGCTGAAATCCACACTCCGGTAGCTTATTTCCGGGGTCAGGCGCCAACGGCCCACTTGGAAATCCGGGTAGTATTCTATCCAAAGGGCTTCTTTGGACTGGGCGAAAGAGGTGATGCCCGCAAAAGCGAACAGAGCGGACATAATAAGTCTTTTGATAGTCATAATAACAACTGGATTGGATTGGTTACTTAATGTTTGAACATGTACGGGAATACCTTGGCTACGTCGTCCAGGTAAAGCATCCGGCAATTGGAATAAATGAATCCCCAGCCGTATCCCGTAAATTGCACGATGGAAGCAGCCACCGACAGGGCGCCCACCTTAAAACTTTTATTCAGATACCAAGCGGAAAAGAAAATCACTACCAGGTACAGCAACAGAGGGGCAAGCAATACCGGGGCGAATATACCCGCCAGGATAGACACGATCATAAATATGAGGAAAAAGGACGGGAACATATAGGTGAGGCGCGCCGTACCCGGGAACATCCGGTTGAGGATAGGGCGGGCCATCCCGAAGGCCATCGTCTGGTGGAAAAACTGTTTCAGGGTATCCCTACGCTTATGGTATACGAAAAATTCAGGGTACCAAGCCGTTTTCAGGTCGTTGCTCCACAGGCGCTGGGTGTATTCGATATCCTCTCCGACCCGCTGGCGGGCAAATCCCCCGGCCCGTTTGAAGGCTGCGGCGGAGACTACCATATTGTAGCTGCGCAGCTGGTGCTTTCCGCTGACATTGGTCTTGGAGCTGCCCCGCAGGCCTCCAGTGGTAAAGAACGACGTCATGGCATAATTGATCGCTTTCTGTACGTCCGTAAAGGATTCGTGGGCGCAGTCCGGGCCGGCGAAAGCGTCCGGGACATACGTCCGGGAAAGGATTTTCCCGAGTGTCTTGAAATAATCGGCGGGGAGCAGGACGTCCGAATCGAGGATCACGAAATATTCTCCTTTGGCACGCTCCATCGCGTAATTCCGGGAATCGCCGGGGCCTGAATTCTCCTTGGCGAAGTATTTCACCGGAAGGGTTTCTGCCCATTTGCGGCATACGTCTTCGGAAGTGACAGCCGATCCGTCCTCTATGATGAGTATCTCGTAGGGCAGATCGTGCTCCGTCTGGGCGGCAATGCTCCCTAACAGCGCATCCGTCTCATCGGGACGGTTGTAAACGGGAACTATAACAGATATTTTTTTCGGGTCGTCCATGTATCAATTCTGTTTTCGTAAGGCCTCGAGCACGCGCTCCGCACCGGGCACCTTTCCCGTGATACGGAACATCCCTCCCTGTATTTCGAAAGGGTAGTCTACATTATCGGTGTAGAGGGCGCCCGTACCCAGGCCCTGCGGAATAGCAGGTTTGCAAAGATAAGAAAAACGAGCTATAGCATCCAATCCCACATTCGATTCGAGGGCGGATGTCAGCCAAAATCCTGCTACGGAGGCTTCGGCAAGGTCTATCCACTCCCGGCAGGATGCCATGCCTCCCACCAGCGAGGGTTTCAGGACAATATATTGGGGCTTTATTTCCTCCATCAGGCGGCGTTTTTCTTCCGGGATATTCACCCCGATCAGTTCCTCGTCCAACGCAATGGGCAGAGGAGTCTCCCGGCACAAACGGGCCATTTGTGCCCATTGTCCGGCCCGGATAGGCTGTTCTATGGAATGCAGGCGGAAATCCGACAGGCATTTTAACCGTTCCAAGGCATCGCCCGGGGAAAAAGCGCCGTTGGCATCCACCCGTATTTCGATGTCGTTCTCGTTGTATCGCTGCCGGATTCGATGCAGCAGGGTGAGTTCTTCCCCGAAATCGATAGCCCCTATCTTTATTTTGATACAGCGGTATCCCGCCTCAATCTTTTCTTCCAACCGGCGCGCCATACGCTCGAAATCCCCCATCCAGACCAGCCCGTTCACCGGGATGGCGGCCAAGCCGGCCGTAAAATCGGAAGCCAGGAATTCTTTCCCCTCTTCCCGGGCTAAAAGCGTCCCATGGGCACATTCCAAGCCGAAACGAATGGAAGGGTAGTCGGCCAGGGAAGCGAAATCGACCACTTCGCCCCGGTTTATGGCGCGGCACACTTCATCCAGTTTTCCTTCGTAGCCGGGTACATCGTCACACGACAGCCCCCGGAACATCGCACATTCCCCTAAGGCAGATACATCCCCCCGGGAAAGCAGCAGGAACCAAGTATCCTTTTCCCGTAGCACCCCACGCGAAGTGCCGGCGGGTTCCCTGAAATGCAATGTATACCGGAAATACCGGGCTTTCGTATTTTCCATATCCTTCGTACTAAATACAAATATAGTGAAAGCCGAATGCAGAATTAAAGCTTGCTTTGAATTATGCTGAGGCGCATCCTATATTCTACAAATGTATGAAAATTCTGTTAGGACGAACCGTTGTTTTTATGTTCTGAATGTCATTTAACGACTCCGGGCACATCCGTGTGTCGGATTATTTATTTACCTTTGCCCAGCCGTTCCCCATAGGGGAAAGACCCAAAAAATCAACCTGAAAACTGTCGGCAAAAGCATGGCAAAAAAAATCTTCAGCATCGTCCTCTGCATCCTGTGCGCAGGTGTGAAAGCAGAGAATATCGCTGCTTTGCAACCGGCGGACGAAGAGAAAAAGGATACCGTGGCCGTTTCCGACACGGCACAGAAAAAGACCCTGTGGCGTAAATTCATCGATTACTTCGCCGACGCCAACAAGGATAAACCGTACAAAAAATTCGATTTCAGTATTATTGGAGGACCGAACTACTCCGAGGATACCAAATTCGGTATCGGCCTGGTAGCCGCCGGACTGTACCGGATGGATCCGGCAGATTCGCTGCTGGCCCCGTCCGACGTATCTATTTACGGGAACATATCTACTTCCGGCTTTTACCTGATCGGTATCCGGGGGATCAATATCTGGCCGCAGGATAAATACCGACTGCTATACAATCTGAACTTTTACTCCTTCCCCGGTACGTTCTGGGGCATAGGGTATGATAACGGGAACAACGACGACAACGAGAGTAAATTTACCCGGGAGCAATACAGTGCAAATGTCAATTTCCTGATCCGTACCACGCGTAACCTGTACATCGGTCCGTTGGCCGGTTACACTTATGCGGAAGGAAAGAAATTCGACCGGATCGATCTGTTGGACGGCCAGGACAGGGTGACACAGAGTATCGGCCTCGGTTTTTCTATCGTATACGACTCCCGGGACGTGAACACCGCCCCGGCCAAAGGGTTTTACGTGAAAGGGGAACAGCGGTTTTACCCCGCTTTTCTGGGCAATAAATACGCTTTTTCCCGGACGGATATCATCTTCGACTATTACAAGAAAGTATGGAAAGGAGGCGTGTTGGGATTCGACTTCCATTCGCAGAACAATTACGGCCGGGTTCCCTGGACGATGATGGCCAGTCTGGGCGGGTCGTACCGGATGCGCGGCTATTACGACGGCCGCTACCGCGACAATAATATCGTCGAAGGGCAGGTAGAACTTCGCCAGCGGGTATGGCGGCGCAACAGCCTCGCTTTTTGGGCGGGAGCCGGGAACGTATTCAAGGATTTCGGGAGTTTTCAATGGTCGCAGACCCTGCCCAATTTCGGGGTGGGCTACCGCTGGGAATTCAAAAAACGCGTGAACATCCGTCTGGACCTCGGTTTCGGACGCAATGGCAGCGGATTTATTTTCAATATCAATGAAGCATTTTAAGAAGATCGATCTCTGGTTCAAAGGCCAGAAACATTTATACTGGTTTTTTGTGGCGATACTGATGGTTCCCAACGTGTTCCTTTTCTTTACGGAAGACATCGAATCGTGGGGCCGGATACCGTTCCTGTCGCTCCCGCTGGCCTTTTACATGGCACTGATGACGATATGCCGCCGCCCGGGCACCTCGGCGTGGGTATTGGTGTGGCTCTATGTGCTGGGCGCGTTCCAGCTCGTGCTCCTGTATCTGTTCGGACGGTCGATCATCGCCTCGGATATGTTCCTCAATTTGTTTACCACCAATCCCGGCGAAGTAGGGGAGCTGCTGGGCAAACTGATGCCGGCTATCCTGGGAGTTTGTGTGCTTTACATCCCGACCCTGATAATAGGCGTGCGTTCGATCCGGCTGAAAGAAAAACTGTCCCGGAAATTCCGCCTGTCCAAACTCACAATCGCAGGCATTATCGCTGTGGTTTCCGTTCCGCTTTGCCTGGTGGGGCGGGTGAAGATCATGGACGACGTATTTCCGGCCAATATATTCTACAATATGGGCTTTGCGGCTCACAGCTGGTCGAAAAGCGAAGATTATTTCAAATCTTCCCGAGACTTTAGTTTCGAGGCTCAGGCCGCCCATCCGGACTCCCTGCGCGAAGTGTACGTAATGGTGATCGGGGAAACGGCCCGCGCGGCCAATTTCGGTCTGTACGGATACCAGCGCAATACCACGCCCGAACTGGAAAAGATACCGGGCCTTATCGCTTTCCCGGATGCGCTCACCCAATCCAACACCACGCACAAAAGCGTACCGATGATTCTTTCGATGGCCTCGGCGGACGACTATTCCAAAGTATATACAACCAAAGGCATCCTGGCTGCATTCAAGGAAGCCGGTTTCCGGACGGTATTCATGTCCAACCAGCTGCCCAACCGTTCGTTCATCGATTATTTCGCCCATCAGGGGGACGAATACAAGAATTTCGTGTCGGGCAACAAAGCTGCATTCGATAAAGTGCTGGCCGACAGCCTGAAAACTATCATCGAAAAAGGCGGCCCTAAGCTCCTGGTAGTGATGCACACCCATGGTTCGCATTTCAACTACAACGAGCGCTATCCGGCATCCGGCTCGTATTACAAGCCGGACGATGTAAAAGTGGTAGCCGTGCGCGAGCGGGAAAAGCTGATCAATGCCTACGACAATTCCATCCGCTATACGGATGAATTTCTGGCGGACGTGATACATACCGTCGCTTCGTTCGATGTGCCGGCGGCCGTATTCTACTGCGCCGACCACGGCGAAGACCTGTTGGACGATTCGCGCCGGAGATTCCTGCACGCCTCCCCGATACCGACCTACTACCAGATACACATCCCGTACCTGTGGTGGTTCTCTCCCCAGTACGAACAGCAATGGCCCGCCGAAGTAGCCGCCGTACAAAACAACAAAAACCTGCCTGTAAGCACCAAGAACATATTTTACACGTTCCTTGATATTGCAGGCATCGACACTCCGTATGCCAATGATTCGCTGGCCCTTTCCAGCCCGCTTTTCGTGCCCAAAAAACGGCATTACCTGAACGACCACAACCTGCCCGAAGCCCTGGACAGCCTTTCGCTGAAGAAACAGGACCTCGAAATGATCCGCAAATACCACATCTCTTACCCCTAAACTATCAGGCGGATTTGTTTCTGCATTTTCTCGGCAATTTTTCCGGCGGGGAAGGGGTATCGTGTCCCGGGAATGGTTATTTTTACGGGATTGTATCATTAACCGTTCTCAATTTCAATTATCATGGCAATATCCAGAATGATCCTCAACGAGACTTCGTATTTCGGGGCAGGCTCGGTCAGTGTAATCCCCGATGAGGTCAAAACCCGGGGGCTGAAAAAGGCCCTTATCGTTACCGACAAAGATCTCGTGAAATTCAAGGTCGTAGACCGGGTGACCGGTATTTTGTCGCAGGCAGGGATGCCTTATGAAATATTCGACGACGTAAAGCCTAACCCGACCATCGGCAATGTAAAGCAGGCGATCGGAGCTTTCCGCAAGAGCGGGGCCGATTACCTGATCGCTATCGGCGGCGGTTCGTCCATCGATACGGCCAAAGCGGTGGGCATCATCATGGCCAATCCCGAACACGAGGACGTACGATCCCTCGAAGGGGCGGTAGCGACCCGCAACAAGGCGCTGCCCATCATCGCCATCCCCACTACGGCAGGCACGGCGGCGGAAGTGACCATCAATTACGTGATCACAGACGAAGAGCGCAAACGCAAGTTCGTCTGCGTAGATCCGCATGATATTCCGGTGGTGGCTATCGTCGATTCGGGCATGATGTCCTCGATGCCCAAAGGACTGACGGCGGCTACCGGAATGGACGCGCTGACACATGCTATCGAAGGATATATCACTAAGGGGGCTTGGGAACTCACCGATATGGTGCATCTGAAAGCTATCGAACTGATCAGTGAACATTTGCGCGGGGCGGTGGACAATACCCCCGAAGGGCGCGAAGGAATGGCTCTGGGCCAATATATAGCCGGAATGGGCTTCTCGAACGTAGGACTGGGCATCGTCCATTCGATGGCGCACCCGCTGGGCGCTTTTTACGGAACCCCGCACGGGATCGCCAATGCGGTGCTGCTGCCCTATGTCATGGAATACAACGCCCCGGCAACAGGGGAGAAATACCGGGCTATCGCCAAAGCGATGGGCGTGGAGGGTACGGAGAAGATGTCGCAGGCCGAATACCGCAAAGCGGCAGTCGATGCCGTGCGCAAGCTGTCCTCGGACGTAAAGATACCCTTGCACCTGAAGGAGATCGGCGTAAAGGAGGAAGATTTGCCGGCACTTTCCGAATCGGCCTTCGCAGACGTTTGTACCGGAGGCAACCCGAGGGACACTTCGGTGGAGGAAATACTTTCCGTGTACCGGACCGCTTTCTAAAAAGTTAAATTTTAGGTCATTAAAAGGCTTTGTGAGTATTCATAAGGCCTTTTTTTGTTTGTTCCAATATTTTTTCAATCAAAACTAACAAACGTGTTAGTTTTTGTTTATACCTTTGCGGCAAACGAACCGCCATGAAAAAAGGGGAGAATACCGCCAGACTGATTGTCGAAGCCGCCGAGGAGGAATTCCTCGAAAAAGGCTATGCCCAGAGCAAAACGACGGACATCGCCCGCAAGGCCGGGGTCACGCATGCGATGCTGCATTATTACTTCGGCACAAAAGAAAAACTGTTTAACAAGGTTTTTGAATCCAAGGTACATATGATGTCTCAGTCCCTGCTTCCGATCGTAGACCGGGACATTCCTTTCGCTGAAAAGATCAAGATAGCGGTGGAAACCCATTTTGATTTCATCGCGGCCAATCCGCGGCTGCCGCGCTTTATTTTCTCCGAAATGGAGGCCAGCGCCGAGCGCCGGGATATTTGCAAAAAGGCGTTCCTGCCTTCGTTCAGGCTCATCGCCGAAAAGTTGGCCCGGGCTATTGAACTGGAGGTAAAAGCCGGCCATATAGCGCCCATCCATCCTCTGGACCTGATACAGGACGTGATAGCACTCAACCTTTTCCCTTTCGTATCCCGCACCATGGTGAAATTCATGAACGATACACTCCACGGCGGGGAAGACTTCTTAGCCCGCCGAAAAGCCGAGAACGTAGAAATGATCCTGCGGCGGATCCAAAAATGATATTTTTTTATCCAAATACTAACAAGTGAGTTAAACAATAATGTCAATAATATGAAAAACAGACCGATATTCCCGCTACTGGCCTTTATCTTAGCTGTATTGCCCCTGAAAGGCGCGTATGGGCAGCTGACGGTGGAGCAGTGCCAGGATATGGCCCGGGAAAACTATCCGCTCGTCCGCCAGTACGGCCTGGTGGAGCGCACGGCGCGTTACAACCTGGCCAATGCTTCAAAAGGTTACCTGCCGCAGGTAAGCCTGTCTGGGAAAGCCAGCTACCAGTCCGAGGTTACACAGATCCCGATCGAAATACCGGGCGTGGACGTCGGGGCCCGCAAAGACCAGTACCAGATCATGGCGGAACTCGACCAGACGATCTGGGACGGGGGCAGTATCCGTTCGCAGCGGAAGCAGGTTAAAGCGCAGGCCGAAGTGGATGCTGTCCAGACAGACGTAGACCTTTACGCGATCCGCGAGCGGGTGAACCAGCTCTTTTTCGGGATCCTGCTGCTGGACGAAAAACTGAAGCAGAACAGCCTCCTGCAACAGGAACTGGGCCGGAACTACACACAGGTGGAAGCCTACATCGCCAACGGCATTGCCAATCAGACTGATCTCGATGCCGTAAAAGTGGAACAATTGTCCGCCGTACAGACGCAGAAAGAATTGACATTCTCCCGGGTGGCTTACATCCGGATGCTTTCGGCGTTCATCGGCCAGGAAATCGCGGCGTCTGATACCCTGACCTGCCCGCAAATGCCCGACGTACCCGCTGCTGCCGCTATAGACCGGCCGGAATTGAGCCTTTTTGCCGCACTGGAAAAACAACTGGATGCCCGCAAAACATCGGTGAACGCCCGGAACCTGCCCAAGATCGGCGCGTTCGTACAGGGAGCCTATGCCAATCCGGGGCTCAATTTCCTCAAAGATGAATTTTCAGCTTACTATATCGCCGGAGTGCGCCTGAAATGGGATTTTGGCGGTCTTTACACCCGCCGGAACGATATGCGGCTGATCGAACTCCAGCGCGACCAGGTAGACGTACAGCGGAAAACGTTCCTGTTCAATACCCATCTGACAGCCACCGAGCAGACGCAGGAAATCGAAAAATACCGTAAACTCCTCGAGGACGACGACCGTATCGTGGAACTGCGAGGCAGTATCTGTCAGTCAGCCCTGGCCAAAGTAGCCGAAGGAACGATGTCGGTCATCGAGATGCTCCGACAGGTTACCGCCCAGGATATGGCCCGGCAGGATCGCGCTGCGCATCAGGTGCAGTTATTGCTCTCCGCCTACCAGTACAAGAATACCATCAACGAATAAAAACGATACCATGAGAACAAACGGAAAATATTTACTCGCAGCGGGGCTCCTTTCCCTGTTGTGTGCCTGCGGAAAAGGCAGCGGATTCGATGCCACAGGGACTTTCGAAGCGACCGAAGTGATCGTCTCGGCGGAAGTCAGCGGTCGTATCATGCAATACGACGTGGACGAAGGAACCGCCCTGAAAGCCGGAGAGCAGGTGGGATACATCGATACGACCCAGCTTTACCTGCAGAAAATGCAGCTGACGGCCAACGCCCGTTCGGTACGCAGCCGGGCACAGGACGTCTCCAAACAGATCGCATCGACCCGGGAGGAAATCGCCAAGGCACAGTTTGAAAAACGCCGGAACGAGAAACTGCTGGCCAGCAACGCTTCCACCCAGAAACAGATAGACGACCTCGATTCGCAGATCGCGGTGTTGGAAAAGAAACTGGCCGCCCAGATATCTACCCTGCAAAACAGCAACACCAGCATCACGGAAGAGAGTTCGGCCCTGGAGATACAGGTGGCCGCCATCGAGGATATGATCCGCAAAAGCATCCTGTCCAGCCCGATAGACGGCACCGTACTGGCCAATTACGCGCAGGCGGGCGAACTGGCCGCCCCGGGAAAAGCCTTGTTCAAAGTGGCCGACACAGACAATATGTACCTGAGAGCCTATATCACGTCCTCGCAGCTGGCCGATGTGAAGATCGGGCAGCAGGTGAAGGTATTCTCCGACTACGGGGACGATATCCGCAAGGAGTATCCGGGAACGGTGAAATGGATCGCGGATAAGGCCGAATTCACCCCGAAGACCATCCAGACCAAGGACGAACGCGCCGACCTGGTGTATGCCGTCAAAATCGCCGTGCCGAACGACGGATACATCAAGATAGGGATGTACGGCGAAGTCAAACTTTCGGAATAACATGAAGTACGCGGTCACGGCCCAAGGCCTCGAAAAGAATTACGGCACGGTTCCCGCCTTGAAAGGCGTGAGCCTGGAAGTGCCCGAAGGCGAACTGTTCGGCCTGGTAGGCCCGGACGGGGCGGGGAAGACCACATTGCTACGCATTCTGACCACTCTGCTGCTGCCCGACAAAGGAACCGCCGCTGTGGACGGGCTGGACGTGGTGAAAGACTACCGGCAGATACGCGCCCGGATAGGGTATATGCCGGGGCGGTTTTCTCTCTACCAGGACCTAAGCGTCGAGGAGAACCTTACATTCTTCGCCACCCTTTTCGGGACGACCGTCCAGGACAACTACGATTTTATCAAAGACATTTACCAGCAGATAGAGCCTTTCAAAACGCGCCGGGCCGGCAAACTCTCCGGCGGCATGAAGCAGAAACTGGCCTTGTGCTGCGCGCTGATCCACCGTCCTTCGGTATTGTTTCTGGACGAACCCACCACAGGGGTCGACCCGATATCCCGGAAAGAACTGTGGGAGATGCTCCGCAAACTGAAAGCGCAGGGGATCGCCGTGGTGGTATCGACCCCTTATATGGACGAGGCGGCGCTTTGCGACCGGATAGCCCTGGCCCGGGAAGGCCGGTTCCTGCTCACCGATTCGCCGGGGCATATCGTAGATTCCTTCGACCGGACCCTGTGGGCCGTAACGGGGGAAAATATGTTCGCCCTGTTGCAACTGCTGCGTGCCTATCCCGGGATCGGGAGTTGTTTTTCCTTCGGGGATTCCCTGCACATCACGGTCGAAGACAAAATGCTTACCGAAAATAATCTGACGGATTACCTGGCCTCGCAGGGGCACCGGGGAGTAACCGTAAAACCGGTGCGCGCTACCATCGAGGACTGCTACATGAACCTTTCACAGGACAACACACTATGAACCGGGAGCTATCCATACGCGCAGAAGACCTGACCAAACGCTTCGGTTCGTTCACCGCCGTGGACTGTATATCCTTCGAAGTGTACAAAGGGGAAATATTCGGTTTCCTCGGGGCCAACGGGGCGGGGAAGACCACAGCCATGCGGATGCTCACCGGGCTTTCCCGGCCTACGTCCGGAAAGGGCTCAGTCGCCGGATTCGATATCAACACACAGGCCGAACAGATCAAGCGGAATATCGGTTATATGAGCCAGAAATTCTCGCTCTACGAGGATTTAAAAGTATGGGAGAACATCCGGCTGTTCGGCGGAATATACGGGCTCAGCGGGGCTGAAATCGCCGCTCGTACCGACGAAACGCTGTCCGCGCTCGGTTTCTCGGAGCATCACAACGCGATGGTGCGGGACCTGCCCTTGGGATGGAAGCAAAAACTGGCCTTTTCCGTGGCGGTATTCCACCGTCCGGCAGTCGTCTTTCTGGACGAGCCTACCGGCGGGGTAGACCCGGCCACACGCCGGCAGTTCTGGGAACTGATATACCGCGCGGCCGACAGTGGGATCACGGTCTTCGTAACTACCCATTACATGGACGAAGCGGAGTACTGCAACCGTGTATCCATTATGGTAGACGGCCGGATAGAAGCTCTCGATACCCCCGCCAACCTGAAGAAAGAATTCGCAGAAGAGACGATGGACGGCGTTTTCAGCCGCATCGCCCGTCGTGCGACCCGAAAATCGGATTAGATCATGAAACAATTCCTATCGCTCGTTCACAAGGAGTTCCTGCATATCCTGCGGGATGTGCGCACTATGCTCATCGTAATAGGCATTCCGGTAGTACAGATCGTCCTGTTCGGTTTCGCCATCTCCACCGAAGTAAAAGGCGTCCGGGTAGCGGTGCTCGATCCCTCGAAGGATGTATCCACCCTGCGCATCGCCCAGCGTATCGACGCGAGCGAATATTTTGGCGTAACCCGCCGTATCGGCAGTTACTCCGAAGTGGACAGCCTGTTCCGTCGGGGAGAAACAGACCTGGTAGTAGCCTTCGAGAGCAATTTCGAGGACAATATGCTGCGTCCGGGCGGCGCAAAGGTGCAACTGATCACCGACGGAACGGACCCTAACTACGCTACGATGCTCACCGGGTACGCCTCGAACATCCTTTCCGACTACGGCCGGGAACTGTCCGGACAGGCGGGGATACCATACCAGATAATCCCGAACATCCAGTTGCTGTACAATCCCCAGATGAAAAGCGCATACAATTTCGTGCCGGGCGTGATCGGGATGATCCTGCTGATCATCTGTGCGATGATGACCTCGGTGTCCATCGTACGGGAAAAGGAGACCGGTACGATGGAGGTGCTGCTCGTATCCCCCGTGAAACCCATTTATATCATCCTGGCCAAAGTAGTGCCTTATCTGGCTATTTCGTGCGTCAACCTGGCGACTATCCTGCTGCTCTCGGTATTCGTGCTGGGAGTGCCGGTAGCCGGGAACCTGGGTCTGCTCACCGTGCTGTTCGTAGTCTATATCCTGGTGGCCCTTTCACTGGGGCTGCTGATATCGACGGTAACCAGCACCCAGTTGGCGGCTATGCTCGCCTCGGGTATGACAATGATCATGCCTGTGATCCTGCTTTCAGGCATGATATACCCGGTGGAAAGCATGCCGGCCATCCTGGAAGGCATTTCGACCATCATCCCGGCCCGGTGGTTTATCTCGGGCGTAAAGAAAGTAATGATCGAAGGGCTGGATATACGGTTTATCGTGTGGGAAATGGGGATTCTGACCTCGATGGCCCTGCTGCTGACTGTCCTGAGCCTGAAAAAATTCAAAGCCCGCCTGTAAGATGACACTGAGATACCTGATAGAAAAAGAGTTCAAGCAACTCGTGCGCAATGCCTTCCTGCCGCGCATGTTGGTCGTTTTTCCCATCATGATGATGCTGGTGCTGCCTTGGGCCGCCTCGATGGAGGTGAAGAACATCCGCCTGGCGGTAGTGGACGACGATCACAGCCCGTATTCCTCCCGATTACTGGACAAGGCGGCCGCTTCGGACTATTTCATCCTCGAAACGATGCCCGGCAGTTTTTCGCAGGCATTAGAAGGGATCGAAGAGGGGAATGTGGATGTCATCCTGCGGATTCCCCAAGGATTCGAACGCGACCTGGTCAAGGAAAAACAATCCAGAGTGATGATCTCCTCCAATGCGGTGAACGGTTCCAAGGGACTTTTGGCATCTTCGTACCTGAGCAGTATTGTGGCCGATTTTGCCGCCGAAGTACGGGCAGAAATAGCCGTCACGGGCGGGCAGGGCCCCTATATCGCCCAATCGTCCGAAAGCCTGTTCAACCCGCACCTGGATTACAAAGCTTTCATGATTCCGGCGCTGATGGTGATGCTCCTGACGATCCTCTGCGGGTTCCTCCCGGCGCTGAACATCGTGGGCGAAAAGGAAAAAGGGACGATAGAACAGATAAACGTGTCCCCGGTAGGAAAATTTACGTTCATCCTGGCCAAACTCATCCCGTATTGGGTGGTGGGACTACTTATCCTGAGCATTTGCTTTATCATCGCCGCCGCGGTATACGGCATCGTTCCCCGTGGACACCTATATGTGATCTATTTCTGCGCCTGCCTGTTCATCCTGGTAATCTCGGGCCTTGGGCTGGTGGTGAGCAACTATTCGTCGACCATGCAGCAGGCGATGTTCGTTATGTACTTTTTCATCATGGTATTGGTAATGATGAGCGGACTTTTCACTTCGGTGCGCAGTATGCCTGAATGGGCACAGGTGATAGCGGCATGCAATCCGTTGAAATATTTCATCGAAGCGATGCGCATGGTCTATCTCAAAGGCAGCAACCTGTCCGACCTTTGGCCGCAGATACTCGCCTTGTCGGGGTTTGCCGTGGTACTCAATGGCTGGGCCGTGCGGAGTTACCGGAAAAAATCGTGAAAATTGTTCGTAGGCAAGGCCCCTTAAAACAGGAAAATACATACCTTTGTTAGACCGAACCAATAAATTTTCAAAAACTATGAGAAAGATCCTTGTAATGGCAAGCGCATGCCTGCTGTTTGCCGCCTGCGGTAATTCCGATTCCGCAAAGGCTCCCGAAAAAACCAAGGCGACTGTCACAGACACTCACAACGCCGCCAATTCACTTGATTATCTGGGCACATACGTAGGGATCTTCCCTGCGGCCGACGGCCCGGGTATCGCTACGACCCTGACCCTGAAGGCCGACTCGACGTTCACGCTTCGTTCCGTGTATATCGACCGCGACAGCGCATTCGACGATAAAGGCTGTTATTCTCTGGAAGGAAACCTGATTACCCTGAAAACACAGGACGGCGAAAATCAGTACTATAAAGTAGAAGAAAAACGCCTGCGCCGTCTCGACACCAACAAACAGGAGATCACAGGCGCCTTGGCCGACAATTATATCCTGACCAAGGAATAAAACAGGATAACAGACAAAAATAAAAAGGCCGGGAAAAAATTCCGGCCTTTTTATTTTTGTCTGTTTATCACCTTATTTGGGTTCGGCGAACATTTCATCCTTAACCGGATAATCGAACTCGAGCGCATCGATCGTTATTTTGGAGGCCTCTTTTCCTCCCATCAGGGTTTTCAGTTCGGAAGGGTACTTGAGTTTCCCCGCCGTCTTATAATTTCCGAACAAAACCCTTGCATTCTGTCCGGGCGCAGCTTCGGCTTCGACAAAAGCGGCCAAGCCGGTCGCATTATCGAAGTAGACGGTCTGATCATTGCCGGAAGCATCCGCTTTCTTCGACTTAGCGCGCACCACATCGTATTTTTTTCCATTCTCCGTTACTTGGGGCAGTAGTTCGAAATCAAAACTCTCTGTATCCCATTTCATGTTCGACAGCAAATTTACCTGCCCCTGGAACTGTTTGATCTGTTCGGCCGGAAGGGGCTGAACGCCCATACCAGGTATGGACATCCATCCTTTGTCCCCGGAAACGACGATGAGCATCTTTTGGCCGTTGGCTTCCATTTCCATACGCATCCGGTGGGTAGGATTGGCCATAACGATGGTGTAAGGCATCGTCATCCCCATATTGGAAATCGTCATTTTCATCATCATGTTCGATTTGGAGACATCTGCCGATCCTATACCGGTCGCTTTGTTATAACGATCGATCACGGATACAGCACTCTGGGCGGATACCTGGCCGAAAATCCCGGCGATAGCAAGCACAGACACAAGAAAGAGTAATTTTTTCATATTAATTGATTTAAGTGTTTCTATTTATTTACCTGTTTCGGTTCGGCAAACATCTTGTCCTTTAGCGGGTAGTCAGACACAAGTGTGGTCGTTACGCCGCCGAATGTCATTCCGTTTACCATTATCTTCACCTCAGACGGGTAGACACATCCCCCGACCGTTTTATAATTTCCGTACACCGTCCTCATTATAGGCAGATTGCCGTCAGTGAGCGCGGGGTCAATGAATGCAAGAAGACCGGTAGCGTTATCAAAATAAAGAGTCTGGTCCTTCTTCTTAGCATCTTCCTTTTGGGCTATGGCCTTTACTACGTCGTATTTTTTTCCATTTTCCGTCCGGGGTTCCAACAATTCAAAATCATACCCTTCCGTATCCCATCTCATCCCCGAAAACAGGTCGGTTACAACCTTTTTTCTAAAATCTTCGATCTGTTCGGCCGATAAAGGCTGCATGCCCGTCCCCGAGGACATCCATCCTTTTTCCCCGTCGATAATTACCCGCATTTTATACCCATGTATCTTCACTTCTGAACGCATACGGTGAGTAGGATGACTCAAAATAACCTTACAGGGTATTCTCGACATCATAGTGCTTATGGATTTTTTTGCCATTATGTTCGTTTTAGCGACATATGCCTGCCCGGCATCCATAATTTTGTTATAGCGTTCGATCACGGCGGCGGCATCCTGTGCAGACACCCGATCCAAGACACCAACCAGTGTACATAAAGCGGCAAAGAGAAGTAGTTTTTTCATGATTTCATACAAGTTTTAATAGGGCCGTCTTTTGGCGGCCCTATTGTCTCTAAGATCAATATTTTTTACTTGTCTTCATGCTGTAAACCACCAGGAAGGCTACCAGGAGGAGGTAAACGAACAATCCCAAGGCCTGCATCGTGCCTTCTCCCATCGTATGGCTGTACCCAAATCCGAAAAAGCGCATTGCGGCACTCACGACACCCATCAGTGCCCCTCCGGCAATAAATCCGGAAGCAAGCAGGGTGCCTTTTTCCTTGCGGGCCTTATTGACCGAAGCGTCCTGGCTGCGGGTGCTTACGTACCAGCTGATTAACCCGCCTATTACCAGCGGGGTATTGAGTTCCAGGGGGATGAACATTCCCAACGCAAAAGCCAGCGCCGGGATACCCAGGAAAGTGAGCAGCAGGGCCAATCCGGCTCCGATCGCATACAATATCCAGGGTGCGCCTTTACCCAGCATCAGGGGTTCTATCACGGCTGCCATGGCATTGGCCTGAGGAGCAGCCAGTCCTCCGTCCGGGGAAAAGCCGTACGCTTTGTTCAATATCAGGATAACGCCTCCTACGGTAGCCGCCGAAACGAGCGTTCCAAGGAATTTCCAAGTTTCCTGCTTGGACGGGGTGGAGCCGAGCCAGTAACCTATCTTCAGGTCGGTGATGAACCCTCCGGCCATCGACAGGGCCGTACAGACCACGCCGCCGATGATAAGGGCGGCGATAATGCCCGAAGTGCCTTTCAGCCCGACCGCCACCAGGATCACCGAGGCCACGATGAGGGTCATCAGCGTCATGCCCGATACCGGGTTGGTTCCCACGATCGCGATGGCATTGGCCGCTACGGTCGTGAACAAAAATGCGATGACCGCCACCACGACAAACGCGATCACAGCTTGCAGTAAATTATGTATCACACCCAGGTAGAAGAACAGGAAAGTGGCCGCCAGCGCTACGATGCTCGCAATAGCGATGAATTTCATCGAAAGGTCGCGCTCGGTGCGTTTTGTGCTTTTTTCGACCTGTTCGGCGGATTTTTTGCCCGTCATTTCTCGGGAAGCAAGGCCCACAGCCCCTTTGATCACGCCCCATGAGCGGATAATGCCTATCACCCCGGCCATCGCAATGCCTCCGATACCGATATGGCGCGCATAGGTGGTGAATATCAAATCCGGGGACATCTGTCCCACAGGCATGGTAATGGCTTCATTGCCTAAAGTAAGCACCGTATCGGGAAAAATAGCCCCCATCAGCGGAATGATACCGAACCATACCAGCAGCGAACCGGCACAGATGATCGTGCTGTATTTCAGGCCCACGATGTAACCGAGTCCCAATACCGCCGCCCCGGTGTTCACCCGGAAAACGACTTTGGCTTTCTCGGCCAGTTGGGCTCCCCAGGGAATGATGTCGGAGTGCAGCACCTCCGACCACCAGCCGAAGGTGGACAGCAGGAAATCGTATACACCGCCCACAAGCCCCGCCAGTACCAACGGTTTGGCCTGTGCGCCTCCCTTTTCACCGGATATCAGCACCTGCGTGGTAGCGGTAGCTTCCGGGAACGGATATTTGCCGTGCATCTGCTTCACGAAATACTTTCGGAAAGGGATCAGGAAAAGTATCCCGAGAATCCCTCCGAGCAGGGAACTGAGGAATACTTCCATAAAGTTGATGGTCAGTTCCGGATTGGTCGCCTGGAGAATGTAAAGGGCGGGCAGGGTAAAGATAGCCCCGGCCACGATCACACCGGAGCAAGCCCCGATGGACTGGATGATGACGTTCTCCCCGAGCGCGTTTTTACGTCCCGACCCCGAAGAAAGCCCTACGGCAATGATAGCGATAGGGATTGCCGCCTCGAATACCTGTCCGACCTTAAGCCCTAAGAATGCCGCAGCCGCCGAAAAAATGATAGCCATGACGATTCCCCAACTGACAGACCAGAAAGTGACTTCCGGGTATGTTTTGTCGGGAGACATGACCGGATGATATTCTTCACCCGGATGAAGCGGTCGGAAAGCGTTTTCGGGGAGCTCCGTCCCCTCTTTTTCTTCTTCTTGTGCCATGATGTTATGATAGGATAGTTTACTTCCGGCTGATCAGGTCTTCGATATGGCGGTCACGGTACCCAAGTAAATAAAGTACGCCGTCCAATCCGAGGGAAGATATACTGTGCTGGGCGCTTTCCCGCACGATAGGTTTCGCCTGGAAAGCGATCCCCAGCCCGGCTGTATTGAGCATCAGCAGGTCGTTCGCCCCGTCGCCCAATGCAATGACCTGTTCGGTGGCCAGGCCTTCCATCTGGGCCAGCAAACGCAGGTATTCGGCTTTTTTCACACCGTCCACAATAGGCCCTACGTATCCGCCGGTCAATTTGCCGTCTTTGATCTCCAGTTCATTGGCAAATACGTAATCGATACCCAGCATTTTTTGCAAGTGCTGGCCGAAATACGTAAAACCACCGGATATAATGGCCGTCTTGTACCCGTATATTTTCAACGCGGAAAGCAGGCGTTCGGCCCCTTCGGTGAGAGGCAGGGTTTGGGCGACTTCTTTCAGCACGCTCTCCGGAAGGCCGGCCAGCGTCTTGATGCGGCGCTTAAAGCTCTCCTTGAAATCGATCTCGCCCCGCATGGCGGCGGCCGTGATGGCGCTCACTTCCTCGCCGGAACCGGCGCGGCGGGCCAACTCGTCGATCACTTCGGTCTGGATAAGGGTGGAATCCATGTCGAAGCATACCAAACGGCGGTTGCGGTAGTACATATTGTCCTGCTGGAAGGCGATATCGACGCCCACCCGGGACGATACTTCCAGAAAATCGGCGGTCATCTTCCTACGGTCGGATATAGCCCCCTCGACGTTCATTTCCAGGCACACCCGGCGATCAGGATCGTCCGGCAGGGGACGATGGGTCAGACGGTAGATAGTCCGTATATTGAGGTTGTTGCTGGCGATCACTTTGGCCACTTCGTGGATCTCGGCGGCGGTGAGGTAGCGTCCGAGCACCGTGATGATATACCGGGAGTTGTTCTTGTTCACTGCCCAATCGACGTATTCCTCGTGGGAAAGAGGCGTGAACTTGATGGTCAGTCCCAGTTCGTAGCTTTTCATCAGGATATCCTTCAGCAGGGGGGCGGACTGGGCATCTTCGCCCATCTCAAAGACGATCGCCAGATTGAGCGTCTGGTGGATGTCCGATTGGCCGATGTCGAGTATAGCCACTTTATAATGCCCCAGGATACCGGTCAGGCTACTGGTAAGGCCCGGGCGGTCGGGCCCGGAAACGGAAAGAAGGATGATCTGTTTGCGCTGTTTTTCAGTTTGTTTCATCTCGGATGCTTGGAATGTAAAATAATGCGCTAAGGTACTTATTTTTGCCAGAATAAGAGGCTTTGGGGAGCTGAAAATGATTATCAATGGAACAAAAACGATCTGTTAACATAAAAACCACTGTGCGGAACCTGATTTACTAAAAGTACCAATTGAAAAACGGCCCGTGTATCGGGCCGTTTTCGGGTTATTTCTTTCGGAAGTAGATTTCTATCGGGACTCCCGTGAAATCGAAGTTCTCCCGCAGCTTATTCTCGATGAAACGCTTGTATGGCTCCTTGATATACTGAGGCAGGTTGGCGAAGAACGCGAACTTGGGCGTATGGGTAGGGAGCTGGGTGCAGAACTTGATACGGATATATTTTCCTTTGGTGGCAGGCGGAGGCGTAGCCTCGATCAGGGGGATCATCACGTCGTTCAGTTCGCTGGTCTTGATCCGGCGTGTACGGTTTTCATAGACCTGCACAGCCGTTTCTACAGCTTTGAAAATACGCTGTTTGTCCAGCGCCGAGATAAATACGATAGGCACGTCCGTGAACGGGCTTATCTTCTCCCGGATCGCCTTCTCGAATTCCCGGGTAGTGGAGTTGGTTTTTTCCACCAGATCCCATTTGTTCACCAGGATGACGATACCCTTATTGTTGGAGTCCGCCAGATGGAAAATATTCATATCCTGCGCCTCGAACCCTTGCGTGGCATCTATGATGAGCAGACATACGTCCGCATTCTCGATCGCACGTATGGAACGCATTACCGAATAAAACTCAAGGTCTTCCTCCACTTTATTCTTTTTGCGCAGCCCGGCGGTATCCACCAGATAAAAACGCTGTCCGTACCTGTTGTAAAGGGTGTCTATCGAATCGCGGGTCGTGCCGGCGATATCGGTCACGATGTTGCGTGCCTCGCCCAGCAGGGCGTTTACCAGCGAAGATTTACCCACGTTCGGGCGGCCTACGATAGCGAAGCGGGGGAGTTGTTCTTCTTCCTCTTCCGGGGCGCTTTCAGGCTTTTCTACGGCGTCCTTGCGGAAATAGTCGACCACAGTGTCCAGTATCTCTCCCGTACCGCTGCCGTTGATGGCCGAAACGGAGTAGGGTTCCCCCAGCCCCAGCGAATAAAAATCTGCCGTAAGGGCCTCGTGTACAGAGCTATCGACCTTATTTACCACCAACAGCACGTGCTTTTTGCTGCGGCGCAGGATCTGGGCCACTTCCTGATCCATCGAGGTAATACCGGTCTGCGCATCGGCCATGAAAATGATGACCGAAGCCTCCTCGATGGCCAGATGGACCTGTTTGGCGATCTCATCCTCGAATACATCGTCCGAACCCCTTACGTAGCCTCCGGTGTCTATCACCGAAAATTCTACCCCGTTCCAGTCGCATTTGCCGTAATGGCGGTCGCGGGTAACCCCCGATACCGAATCCACGATAGCCTGTCGGGTCTGGGTCAGGCGGTTGAAAAGCGTCGATTTGCCCACGTTCGGGCGCCCTACTATTGCCAGTATATTTGCCATTATTTTGTATTTTTTTTATTCAGTCCCGGAGTGTTTTCCCTCCGTAGGTTTTGTTAGTTATTTTTCTTTTTTTAACAGTCTTTATCCGTTCGTTTTCATCCAGGCCACAGCGAATATATATCCGTCCATCACCCGGTAGGCTATGCAATAGTCCTTCCGGCCTTCTGCAGCCTTCTGGTATCCGGTAAGATACCCTTCCAACCCGGGCTCTCCCTCGGGGAGGACTACTTCCAGATCCCGCATATAGGCATCCTTTCCGCCGCCGAGCTTGTACATCGCCTCTTTGGCTGTCCAGAGCAGGCCCGAGCGGATAAGGCCCAAATCCTCTTCCCGCTCCGTCTTTTTAGCTCGCAGGAGCCACTTCATGACGGCAGACAACCGGGGTTTTATCTCCTGTATATCGATCCCCACTGGTTCGTCGGCAGACAGGGCCACGCAGGCCATCGTTCCCGAGTGGGAAATGCTGATATGCCGTTCGCTGTGCAGCAGGGGCTTATCCCCGTCATAATACAGGTCACTGTCCGAAATACCCATGCGGTGCATCAAGCTGCGTACTGCCTGTCTCTTATACACATCTGACGCTGCCGACGATACTCCTTGTGTAG
>CALJDR010000026.1 GCA_938023515.1 uncultured Flavobacteriales bacterium | reverse complement strand
TCTACACAAGGAGTATCGTCGGCAGCGTCAGATGTGTATAAGAGACAGTTCATCGTCTGCTTATTACAAGTCCGATATTTTCGCTTCGATCCTGGCATGGGGCGGAAATCAGGCCGGACGCTGCCGCTTCGAGGAAAAGCAACAGCGCACGGGCCAAAATGGCCTTGTAATGCGGATATCGGGCGTCAATTCCCTGGCCGATGGCCGGGAGGTGATCGATTCCCTGGCCGGGACTGCACTCAAAAAAGAACCCTAAGTTCAACCGGGTATGCGGTAAGCCGCCCGAAAATGTTATTTTTGTGAAATGGATACGCCCCGTAATATCTTTCTAACCCCGATCGAATACCTGGCTGGTATAGGTCCCAGGCGCGCTTTGGCCCTTCGGACCGAGATGGAGTTGTTCAATGCGGGCGATCTGCTCAATTTTTTCCCTTACCGTTATATAGACAAGACCCGGTATTATACCGTGTCCCAGATTCGCGATGCCGATGCCGACGTGCAGATCCGGGGGCGGCTGGGGCAGGTGTCGGAAGTGAAGCAAAACGGGCGCATTGCACGGATCACCGCCGAGTTTTACGATGAAACGGGCCGGGTCGAACTGGTCTGGTTCAAAGGATTTCCATGGGTCAAAAAAAGCCTTGTCACCGGGCAGGAATATGTGATCTTTGGCCGGCCGGCTTTGTTCGCCGGCCGGTACAATATCGCCCATCCGGAAATGGAGACCGTCGAACAGCACAGCGCCTCTCCTCTTTCCGCGCTGGTGCCGGTCTATCCGTCCAGCGAAAAACTGCAGAAAAGCGGCGTTACGGCGAAAGTCGTAGGCGCGGCGGTCGCGGCATTCCTTGAAAAAGCGCTCCCTTTCGTGCGGGAAACGCTGTCGGAGGAGATCATGCGGACCGAGGGCCTGATGTCCCGCCGGGAGGCCCTGCGGGCGATCCATTTTCCTCGTACGACCGATGAACTGGCGCGGGCGCGCTACCGGATGAAATTCGAGGAATTCTTTTTTATGCAATTGGCGCTGCTTCGCCGCAAGGTCATCCGCCAGACGAAGCTAACGGGTTATCCGTTCAATAAGGTCGGCGACTATTTCAATACTTTTTACAGCGAACATATTCCCTTTGATCTCACCGGGGCCCAGAAACGGGTCGTGCGGGAGATACGCCACGACGTAGCTACCGGATACCAGATGAACCGGCTGGTGCAGGGCGACGTGGGCTCCGGAAAGACGATGGTGGCCCTTTTGTCCATGCTCATGGCGCTGGACAACGGATTTCAGGCCTGTATGATGGCACCGACCGAGATACTGGCCACTCAGCATTACCAGAGCCTTTCCCGGATGCTGTCCGGGATGCCTGTCCGCGTAGCGTTGCTCACCGGTTCGACCAAAGGGGGCGCCCGCCGGAAAATCCTGGAGGGAATCCGCAGCGGGGAGATTCATATCCTGGTGGGAACGCATGCGTTGATAGAGGATGCGGTCGTTTTTGCCAACTTAGGGTTGGCCGTGATCGACGAGCAGCACCGTTTCGGGGTGGAACAGCGCTCCAAACTGTGGGGAAAAAACGGCTATGCGCCCCATATCCTGGTGATGACAGCTACGCCCATTCCTCGTACGCTGGCGATGAGCGTGTACGGCGACCTGGATGTATCGGTCATCGACGAACTCCCTGCCGGACGCCGGCCGATCAAGACGTTCCACCGGTATGAGTCGGCGCGGCTGTCCGTGTTCGGTTTCATGCTGTCCGAGATAAATAAAGGCCGGCAGGTGTATGTGGTGTATCCGCTGATAGAAGGTTCGGAGAAAGTGGACTACAAAAACTTGATGGACGGTTACGATGTGCTGGAGGAGTATTTCCGGGCGCATGGGCGTTATGTCGGCGTAGTGCACGGCAAGATGAAATCCGAAGACAAAGATGCGGCCATTGCCCATTTTGCGGCCGGGCAGACCGATATACTCGTTTCTACTACGGTCATCGAAGTAGGCGTCGATATCCCGAACGCTTCGGTGATGGTGATCGAGAGCGCGGAACGTTTCGGGTTGGCCCAATTGCACCAGCTGCGCGGACGTGTAGGCCGCGGAGGGGAGCAATCCTACTGCATCCTGATGACGGGCGACAAATTGGGGCAGGATTCAAAGAAACGCATAGAGACGATGGTGGAGACCAACGATGGTTTCAAGATCGCCGAAACGGACATGCGCCTGCGGGGGTACGGAGATATTATGGGCTTAAAACAAAGTGGGATGTCCAACCTGAAGATCGCCGATCTGATCAAGGATACGGACATTCTCGAAACGGCCCGGCGCGCGGCCCAGAACCTTCTTTTCTCCGATCCGGACCTCGTGGCCCCGGGCAATGCGCCGGTGCGGGAAGTGTATGATGGGGTGATGAAAGGCCGGGCCCTGTGGAGTTATATCAGTTAAAAAGAGGCGAAAGAAGGAATAATACTTTTCCGGTGGGCAGTTAATTTTGTAATTCTTTTATAAGTTTGTAAAATCGTCTCTGTAATACTGCCGGATTATGAAAAGAATACTGCTGCTACTCGCCCTCTCCGGGGTTATCCCTGTTTATTCCCAAATTGAGCTTGAAGATGACTTCAATGAGGAAAATGGAGGATACTGTATTTTTCGGGTAAAAAGCAAAGCCCCTGGAGTTTATTCCGTCTATTTGGATGTAAGGCAGGCTGATAATTTCGGAGGTCCTGTAAAACAGGTTTTGATAGTCAGTACCCCTTGTGAGGTGTTCCGACTGAAACAGGAAGACCCAACCAAAGTTGGAAGGGTGGGCTATCGTTATTGGTGTATTGAAGGTGATGCAAAAGCGCGCCGGGACACCAATTTTGTGTATCGCCTTCCTTATTCCGTCCACAAAAATACAGTCAGGGCTTTTTCCAAAATAAACGATGGGGAACAGCACCCCTTTATTACGACAACCTTCCTTACAGACAAAAGGGATACTGTCTATGCCGCCCGTAAAGGTCAAGTGATACGCACTGAGTACAATTATGATAATCCGGATAATTCAGAGTTGGTTTTTACAACCAAAATAAACCGGGTAACGATAGTGCATGACGATGGTACGACAGCCAATTATCTGGGTGTCGAAAAGGGTGGATTTTTGGTGCGGGAGGGGGATATGGTTTACCCTGATACGCCTATTGCCATGACAGGACCGTTCGGGGGTGAAGGTCATGGTTTCTTTTTTACAATCAGCTATCCCGTATTGACCGGCGAGGAGGATAGCCCTTTAGCCAGACATTATTACCGCCCCGTTTTTGCTACCTCGGAAGGCGAAAAACGACTGGAAAATAATACAGTCTATATAGCGAAGGCGGACTACGGATTGATCACGCGCGAAATGAAAGGGCGCGAAAAAAAGAAATACGAGCAAAGCAAGGCCATTGCCCCGGCCAGAAAATAATCCTGTTCATTTTTAAGACTTGCCGTATCCCGAATCTTTTTGTAATTTTAAAAGGGGTTGCTAACCGGATTTTTGAGATACGAAAGGTTATGGAACCCAATGGGCAATACCTGTGAGGGGATGTTCTTTTCTCCACCGGGCGAAATCGGCATAGCCCCGTATCCCGTCCCGGATCACCGCCTGGTAATATTCGATACCGGCGATCTTTTCCGTTTCCGGGGTGTCGTTTTTCAGAGTGAGGATGGCCAGTGTGATCTCCGGTGTGAGTACCGAGACGATGCGGTCGGCTACGTTCTCGAAGTACCCGTCGTACCGGGAGCCTCTTTCGATATGTATCATATCCAACTGCCAGGTGTTACCGTCCGTATGCTCGTACCAGGCATGCCATTCGAGGCATCTTTCCTCGGTCTCGATCAGGTTGGTGTATTCGATGCGCCTGATCCGGGGGTCGGCCGCCAAAAGGGCCATGGCCGCAAAACTTTCGGCCGGGTCCAGATGGTCGGAGTAGATGTGGAGATCGACGTCCCGGTGGGTCATCAATAGTCCCATGCGCAGGGAACCTACCAGGTTGGGCTCGGCTCCGATGGACTTCCAGATGCGTTCGACGCCGGTGTTTTCGATGATTTCCCGGGCCACCCGCTGATTTGCGGCGGCTTTTTGTAAAATGTCTTCCATTAAAATTGCAGAGGTTTATTAGAATGTGTTACTGTGGGTCCACGTCTATTGTGATGCGGACGCTGCGGAATGCTTTTTCCGCTGTCAGTAGGGCTGCGGATTTTCGGATTGCCTCCTTAGCCCAGCCCAGCGGGGCAGATTCGGGCAGTTTTATATACATGTGCTTTATAAAAAGACTGTTGATGCGGGGAATATAGTAATAATCCGGCCCCAAAACCCCAGTGCCGAAAAATTCCCGCATGCGTGCGGCCAATAGATTGGCGGCCGTGTCGAGCGTTTGGGGTGTTTTGTGCCGCAGTACGATCCGTACCATCCGGCAGAAAGGAGGGTAGAGGAATTCCCGCCGAAGTTTCAACACTTCCCGGTACATGGTGGCGTAATCGGAGGTGAGTACGTTTCGGATCACCTCATGGTTTGGCTCATAGGTCTGGATGATCACCCGGCCCTTTTTTTTGCGCCCGGAGCGGCCCGCTACCTGGCTGAGCAGTTGATAGCCCCGCTCGAAGGCCCGGAAGTCCGGGTTTTTAAATACATTGTCCGCATTGAGGATGCCCACTACCGATACATGATCGAAATCCAGCCCTTTGGCGATCATCTGGGTGCCTATCAGGATATCCGCCTTCCGGTCTTCGAAGGCTTGTATGATGTTTTGGTACGAATTCTTGCCACTGGTGGTATCCGTGTCCATGCGCAGGATGTGCGCCCCCTCGAATATTTTCTCAGCTTCGTCTTCGACCTGCTGGGTGCCGAAACCTTTCGTGTCCAAGCGGGGAGAACCACAGCAGGGACACGTCGCAGGCACAGTTTCCGAATAACCGCAGTAGTGGCATCGAAGCGAGCCGGAGGTCTTGTGGTAGGTGAGGCTCACATCGCAGTGCCGGCATTCAGGCACCCAACCGCAGTCCCGGCATTGCAGTACTGGGGCATATCCCCGGCGGTTCTGGAACAGGATGGCCTGCTCGCCGTTTTCCAAGGCACTGCGTACTGCTTCGATCAGTTCCAGCGAGAAATGGCCTTTCATCTGCCCGGACGTATAGGCATTTTTGATGTCCACCACGGAAATGGCCGGCATTTCCACCTTGCCATACCTTTGGGTGAGTTCTGCCAGCGCGAATTTGCCGTTTAAGGCATTGTGGTAGCTTTCTATCGCCGGAGTAGCTGAACCGAGCAGGATGTTCGCTCCGGCCAGTTTGCCCAGGTATATAGCTGTATCGCGTCCATGGTAGCGGGGTGCGGGGTCTTGCTGCTTATAGCTCGGTTCGTGCTCTTCGTCCACGATGATCAGCCCTAAGTCTTCAAAAGGGAGAAATACGGCGCTTCTTGCGCCTAATATAAGATCGAACCGGTTGGAGGCATTTCCCCGGACGCGCTGCCAGACTTCCGCCCGCTGCATATCGTTGTAGCGGGAGTGATATACCCCGGTCTTTTCGCCAAAATAGGCCTTCATACGGCTTACTAATTGGGTCGTAAGGGCAATTTCAGGCAGCAAATAAAGCACCTGCCGGCCTTTTTCTAACGTTTCCCGGATTAGCCGGGCATATATCTCTGTTTTCCCGGAACCGGTCACTCCGTGCAACAAAACGACTTTTCCTTGTTCGAACCCATCGTGTATCTTTTGCAGGACTGTTTCCTGTTCGGAGCTAAGCTCTTTAGCTTCTTTCGAGGGAGCTACCCCTTTTATCCGGTCGGTATCGCGTTTCTCGACGGTCAATATCCCTTTTTTTACCAAAGCATCTATCGCCGCACTTTTTTCTCCGGATATTTCCAATATCTTTTTCTTGGAAATAAAATCATTGCCTTTGGCCCTTTCACTCAAAATGGCGATCAGGACCATCCGCTGTTTTTCACTACGGGAGGTGGCCTCGAACGCTTCTTTCAGTTTTTCGTCGCTTTGCCCGTATCCCGGGGATAGGCCGACCACGGTTTCTTTTTTGGGACTATAGCGTTCCGAATATTCCCGAAAGACCCGCACCAACCCCCGACCGATCATTTTCCGGATGGCAGGGATCGCATTTTTTCGTTGGATGACGAGGGATATGTCGTCTACCGACAAGTTTTTGTTGTTGCTTAACGCTTCGCACACCAGGAATTCCCGGTCGGAAAGTTCGCTTTCCGGAATATTATGAGCTGCCAATTCTATTCGGGTAGAACTTTCCAGCATCATCGCCGCGGGCATTGCCGCCCGCATTACGTCGCCCAAACGGCAAGCGTAATACTCCGCCACCCACTGCCATAATCTGAGTTGGGCGGGGGTTACCGACGATTCCATGTCGAGAATTTCAATAATCTCTTTCGGAGAATACCCTTCCGGGGGAACTTGTGTTTGGCTGACGATCAATCCTGTATATAAAGCGCCGCGCAACTCTACAGCCACCCTTTTTCCAAAATGGTCGCCGACGGCGGTTTCTCGAGGAAGAACGTATGTGAGGCTCTTGTCCAGGTTGAGGGGCAGAAGCACCTCGGCGTAATGTATGGTAGTCTTGTCCATCGTTTGTGTGACAAAATTAGAACAAAAAAGCCAATAACCGGTGCCCGGACAAAAAAATAGGTTAGCGCTAAAACATTGAAGAATAAAGGCTATCAAAAAACTTTAGAAAATTTCGTCAAAAACATTTGGAAAGGGTAGAAAAAAGGTATTATCTTTGCACCCGCAAACGGATCGAGGG
>CALJDR010000025.1 GCA_938023515.1 uncultured Flavobacteriales bacterium | reverse complement strand
ACGAGATGACGTCGAGTCTCGTGGGCTCGGAGATGTGTATAAGAGACAGTCCGTCTGCTGTTCCAGTGCGCGGATGATCCCTGTATCTTCGAGTGTCATCGAGCCGCCCCAGGAGATGCTGGAAGGTTTTTCCCGGCCGACGATCTCGAAGAATATCTTTTTGGCTTCCGTGGCGTCGGCAGCGGTGAACACTTCGAATCCGTTGTGTTCCAGGGCGGTTCTCACTTCCCCGATGCCGATATTGCATTTGAACCCATCCCGGGTGTGATAAGGAGGATTAGTCTTCATGGTCTGTTTGGTTGATCGTGCTGATTTATAGTGAATGTGTGATGCTGCGGGCGAAAGAGCCGCCCTGCTCGATTTCCTGTTCGATGGTGTAATTGAAAAAATGGTTCAGCGGCCTCATTGCTTCGAATGCTTCTACGGTTTTTTCCGCCAGCCGGTCGGACTTCAGCACGTCGTCCGGGATCGGCTGAAATACATCGAAATTGCGGTTTTTCAACAGTTCTATGTCCGGCCAGTCTGCCGGGAACCCCTGCGGGGCCTTTTTCAGTTTGTTCTCCTCGAAAAAACGGTAGCGTCCCGCGAAAGAGGGCGCGTCGATAATTGTGTGGAATTCTTCGATGTTGTCGTAGATGTCCTGCCGTATGGCTTTGAGGATCTTCGGGTCCGGGCAGTAAAGTCCTCCGCCCCACAGCGAACCTTCCGCGGGGGAAATGTGGAAATAATAGCCGGCGAACGGACTTTTCTTGCCTTTGCGGTTGATGTAGGCCCCCATATGATTTTTGTAGGGCGTTTTGTCCGGGGAAAAGCGGGTGTCCCGGTAGATCCGGTAAGTACAGTCGGATACTTCAAGGGGCCCAATTTCCGGGTCCATTTCCTGCATCAGCGGGATGAGGCGCCTCACGAACGATTCGAACTCGGTCTTGGCATCCAAATATTCCTCCCTATGGGCCTGGAACCACTCCCGGTTGTTATTCCGGGTGACCCCTTTGAGGAATTTTACAGTTTTTTCCAGCATGGTTTTCTCGGTTTTTGGTCTTACAAATATAATGAAACACGGCATGCCAAACGGGGAAAATGTGAACAAAATGCTAAAAATCCTTCGCGGGGGAAAATTTTTCATAACTTTGAAGCGATAGTCTGTTTCACAGTTGAATTAAACGATACATATTCGCTTTATGGGTGACAAAAAAAACGGAGAGAACGGGTCTGCGCTTCTCGACCTGAATAAAATATCGAGAGGCACGGCTTTTAAGGGTGATATCGTGTCCGACGGGGATTTCCGGATCGATGGACGTTTCGAAGGCAATATAACCACCAGCGGGCGCATCGTGGTGGGGCCCGAAGGCAGGGTAGACGGCGTGGTGAACTGCGCCAATGCCGAAGTGGAAGGAGTGTTAAACGGCACGGTGAGCGCTACCGATGTCCTGTCCGTAAAAAAAGCGGGAAAGATCACCGGGGATATTTCGGCCACCCGGTTGGCGGTCGAACTCGGCGCGGTGTTCGAGGTGCGCTCGTGCCATATGAAAAAGCAGGAGGCCTGATCTCCTGCGCCCGACTATGTAAAGAATAACCAACCCAAACGAAGGTCCAATTCTTGCGGGCCTTTTCAACATACTATGGCAGCATTCAAGGCGAAAAAGACGAAAAAAAACCTGACCCCCGAGGAAAAAGCCCTCCGGGCCAAGGAGTTCGTCAATGCATATGCCCGCTATTCCGGGATCGCGTTCCAGATGATCATCCTGATCGGCGGCGGCGGATATCTGGGCTACTGGCTCGACGGCAAGTACGATACCCGCCCGATGTGGACCGTGATCGGCTCTTTGGCCGGTGTGGGACTTTCCCTGTGGACTCTGTATAAGTCGCTGTTGGAACTCGACCGGTTCAACCGCCGGATGGAGGCCGAACGGAAGGCGCTGGCGGAAAAACAAAAACGGGAAAACCGATGACCCGGCAGACGGTATTTTTGCTGTTCGGATACGCCGTATTTATGGTCGTTTTGGCCGCTGTTTTTTCAGCGGCGTGGCATTATTGGCCGCAGGTTCCCGATATTTTTTACCGGCCCTGGCAATTGTCTGTTTGTCTGTTCGTTGTGCTCTCGGTGTCGTTTGCGTTGGGTATTCCGAAGAAAAAATTGGACGGTTATGCCAATCTCCGCCGGTATATTACCGGGGCGGCGGTACGGGGCGCCGGTGTGCTGGCGGCCATCTTGATTCCGGTGTATTTATTGTCTGATAACCAAATAGATAAGATCGTTTTGGCCCTTTGCGCGATGGGTCTGTACATGGCTTCGATGGTATTTTACCTGACCATGGTGTACAGGGATGCCGGGCGGAAGGAAAAAGGCGTCTAAAGGCATAAGCTTTCCACAAAAGACATTGATTTTTTGGGAAAAAAAAGTAACTTTGACAATCTGAAAAAATCGAAAGGAAGTACGATAGTACCACAGGAATATGTTGGAACACTTGAATAAAAAAATAGGGCTCGTCGTGGCCGCCGTGCTGCTGTCCGTTTTCGGGGCATACGCCCAGCAGGTGGAGCCGGAACCTAAAGTAGAGGAATTCGACCAGCAGTCGTTCATTATGTCGCACGTGAAGGATGCACATTCTTTCCATATCGGCGATGTGGACGGGCATGCGATCTCTGTCCCGCTGCCCGTGATCCTGATCGGCGACGGGGGTGTGACGGTCTTTATGTCCTCTGCATTCCACCACGATAACAGCGGCCGCCATGTGGTCGAGAAAAACGGCCGGCGGTTCGTGATGCTCAACGAAAAGATTTACTATGCCAATCCCGAGGCCGGAACGGATGGCACTTACCTTACTTTCGACGAAAACGGGGCGGTAGCGAATGCCAAACCGTTCGATATGTCTTTCTCCAAGAACATGGTGACCCTCACCATGGTTATGATCCTGCTTTTCTCCGTCTTCCTGACCATGGCGCGTTTCTACCGCAAAAAGGAAAATGTGGACAAAGTGCCCCGCGGGGTGGCCCGCTTGTTCGAGCCGCTGGTGATCTACCTGCGCGATGAGGTAGTCCGGCCGAACATCGGGGAGGACGCTTACCGGAAATACACGCCGTACCTGCTCACGCTGTTCTTCTTCATCCTTTTCACGAACCTGTTAGGGCTCATTCCGTTCTTCCCGTTCGGGGCGAACGTATCGGGTAACACCTCGTTCTCGCTCCCGCTGGCGTTCTTCACGTTCGTGATCGTACAGTTCAGCGGCACGAAAGAGTATTGGAAGGAGATCGTATCTGTGCCCGGCGTACCCAAGCCTATTATGATCATCCTGGCCCCGGTGGAATTCCTCGGGCTTTTCACCAAGCCGTTCGCGTTGACCATCCGTCTGTTCGCCAGTATCCTGGGTGGGCATATCACGATCCTGAGCCTGTTGATGCTCATATTCGTGTTCAAGATGTGGGCCGTAGTGCCGGTATCGGGACTGTTCGTGGTGTTCATGACGTTCATCGAACTGCTCGTGGCAGTGATCCAGGCTTATATATTTACCCTGCTCACAGCCATATACATCGGCGCGGCGCGCGTATCGGCCGAGCATGAGAACGAATTGTAAAAAGAAAACGTTTTTATTAACCATAAACAAGTATTAATTATGACCTCAGGAGTATTTGCAGCCATCGGAGCAGGCCTTTGTGCCATCGGCGCCGGTATCGGTATCGGGAAGATCGGATCTTCCGCCGTGGAAGGTATCGCCCGCCAGCCCGAGGCTACCAGCAAGATTCAGACCGCCATGCTGCTTACCGCAGCCCTGGTGGAGGCTACTGCGCTGTTCGGCGTGGTGGTGTCTCTGATGAGCCTTTAAAATGGGACCGTACCACCCGCCCGGAGGGTTGCTCCGGGCGCGGCGGTACATTTCTAAAAAAGAACGTTTACCAAAAGGATAAAACATAAAAAAGGAAACCGTTATGGATTTACTTTTACCAGGACTGGGACTGATCGTATGGAACTCGTTGTTCTTCCTCATCGCGTTCGCTGTATTGGCGAAATTCGCGTGGAAGCCGATACTTTCCATGCTCGACGCCCGCGACAAGAATATCGCGGAATCTCTGGACAAGGCGCGCCAGGCCCGCGAGGAACTGGCCGGCGTGCAGACCGAGAGCCAGAAGATCCTCAAGGATGCCCGCAGGGAGCGGGAGGAGATTCTGGGCGGCGCCCAGAGCGAACGTGAACGCATCATCGAACTGGCGCGGCAGGAAGCGGGCCAGCAGGCCTCCGTCATCCTCAACGACGCCAATACGATGATAGAACGCGAAAAACAGCGCGCCAAGGACGATCTGAAGAAAGATATCGCGGGCATTTCCATCGCCCTGGCCGAGAAAGTACTCGGCGAGGAATTGAAAGATGCCTCCGCGCAGCAAAAATCGATCGAGGAATCGATCAAGGACGTGAACCTGTAAACGATCCCCCAAATGAAAGACACGACGTTAGCCATACGTTACGCAAAAGCCTATCTCGAACTCGCCCGCGAGCGCGACGATATGGACCGGGCGGTGGAAGGAGCGGAAAAAGCGTTGGCTTTCCTGGAAAATCAACCTGAAGCCCTTTCGGTGCTCATGTCCCCGCTGATGCCTTTCAAAAAGAAAGCGGAGGCTATCGGGCAGGCTATGGGCAAGGACGTTCCCTCCGAGGCCAAAAAATTGGCGGTCTTTGTGATCGAAAAGGGGCGGGCAATCTATCTGCCGGAGATATTGCGGCAGGTGAAAGCGCTGTACGAAGACCTCTGCGGTATCCGCCATGCTGAGGTCACCTCGGCCGTTCCCCTGACCGATACGCAGGCGGACGAATTGGTGCGCCGGCTGAAAGAAGCTACGGCGGCCAGCGAGATCATCCTGAAACGGGAAGTGGACCAAAGCCTTATCGGCGGGGTTCGGGTCAAGATCGGCGATCGGGTGTGGGATGCCAGCGTGAGCGGAAGGCTCGAAGAACTGAAGAAAAAATATTTGTAACCGAAAAAAATAAAACCGACATAATCATATGGCAAGTATCAATCCGGCGGAAGTATCCGCAATACTCAAAGACGAGCTAGCGGAAGCAGGAGGAGAAATCAAAGCCCGGGAAGAAGGTATCGTATTGGAAATCGGCGACGGTATCGCCCAGGTGTACGGTCTTAGTGAAGCGCGTTTGGGGGAGATCATCCGGTTCGAGAACGGAACGGAGGCTATCGCCCTGAACCTCGATCAGTCGAGTGTGGGCGTGGTGTTCATGGGCCCTTATGACGATATCATCGAAGGGGACAAGGCTTACCGCACGGGCCGCGTGTCGTCCATCATGGTGGGCGACGGAATGCTCGGGCGCGTGGTCAATACCCTGGGATACCCCATCGACGGAAAGGGCGAGATCACCGGCGAATTGTTGGAAATGCCCATCGAGCGCAAAGCGCCGGGCGTTATTTTCCGCCAGCCCGTGACCGAACCGTTACAGACGGGTATCAAGGCCATAGACTCCATGATCCCGATAGGCCGCGGACAGCGCGAGCTGATCATCGGTGACCGCCAGACCGGAAAATCGACCATTGCAATCGATACCATCATCAATCAGCGCGGCAACTTCGAGGCTGGAAATCCGGTTTACTGTATCTACGTAGCCTGCGGACAGAAAGCATCGACCGTAGCCCAGTTGTACAAAACGCTGGAGGACAACGGAGCGATGGAGTATACGATCATCGTGGCTGCCAACTCTTCCGACCCTGCCGCCATGCAGTATCTGGCGCCCATGGCCGGAGCCGCCATCGGCGAATATTTCCGCGACCGCGGGCTGCCCGCCCTGATCGTGTATGACGACTTGTCCAAGCAGGCTGTGGCTTACCGCGAAGTGTCGCTGCTGCTGCGCCGCCCGCCGGGACGCGAGGCTTATCCGGGGGATATATTCTACCTGCATTCCCGCCTGCTGGAGCGTGCGGCCAAGGTCATCCAGGACGACACGATCGCCGCCCAGATGAACGACCTGCCCGAATCCCTGAAAGGCAAAGTGAAAGGAGGGGGGTCGCTTACCGCCCTGCCGATCATTGAAACGCAGGCCGGTGACGTAGCCGCGTATATCCCGACCAATGTGATATCCATTACCGACGGCCAGATATTCCTGGAGAGCGAACTGTTCAACGCGGGTGTCCGCCCGGCTATCAATGCCGGTATTTCCGTATCCCGTGTGGGAGGTAATGCCCAGCTGAAAGCCATGAAGAAGATCGCCGGCCCGTTGCGTACCGACCAGGCCGAATACCGCGACCTGGAGGCTTTTGCCAAATTCGGTTCCGACCTCGACGCCGCTACCCAGAGCGTGATAGACAAAGGACGCCGCAATGTGGAGCTCCTCAAACAGGGCAAGAATTCGCCGATGCCTGTGGAGGAAGAAATAGCCGTCATCTATGCCGGTACCCAAAACCTGCTCCGCACCATCCCGGTGGAAAAGGTGATAGAATGGGAAGGCAAATACCTGTCCGAGCTCCGTACCCGGCACAAGGATATGCTGGCCACCCTGCACAAAGGCGTAATGACCGAAAAGGAAGAGGAAGTGATGAAGAAAGCGGCCGCCCAGATATCCGAGGATATGGCTTCGTAAAAAGCAAGAATCATCTATAAAAACAAGGGTATGAAAAGATCATCATTCGTCGTAATCGCATTCGTTACCGCGTTTGCGTTGGGAGCGTGCGGCGGCGCTTCGCAAAAAGATGCCGAGGGATTCCCTCCGGCCGAAACGCTCGCAGCGGACAGCATCGCGATCAACGAAGTATTGCAGCCGTCGTGGTGCGGTGTGTACGGGGATTACATGGTGCTTGTCAGCCCGCAGACCTCGAAACTCATATTCCGGTATAAACTGCCGGAGTGGACGTTTGCAGACAGTACGTTCGTCAAAGGCGGGGGCCCGGACGACCTGCAGTACGGTTTTCTGGAAGGTACCAACAACTCGGACGGTACGTTCTGGCTCAGCGAACCCGTGCGGAAAGCCCTGATGAAATTCGGCACGAAAGATGGCAAGCTGGAAAAACTCCGTACGGTAGCCAATGACACCCGATTCAGGGTTTATTTCGGTCAGGTCCTGAGCGATAAGGTTCTGGTGAGCGAAAAACAGGATGAGAACGATCAGTCTACCGATGAGTCGAAAACGCATCTTTATTCGGCAGTATTGGGCGACAGCCTTACGGTGGCCGATTCGTTGCTGTGCTACACCAAATCGGCGGTACAGATTACCCAGAACGGAGAAATGACCTACATGAGTACCCGTACATACAATAAACCGGCCCTCAAAGCCTGGGGCGACCGCCTGGCCGTCTGGTACGGGGATACCCAGAACCTGCTGGTATATAAGGTGAACGGAGACGGCAAGATGAACCTTGAAAAGACGTTTGGCGATACCCTTTCCCATGCCCGGATAGAAAGTGTGGATGTCAAGGGCTACAAATGGGAAAAACCGAGCCCGGAACTGATCACCGTAACGGATAAATACTTGTATTTCCAGTTGATCACGTATGATAAGCCTTTCAGCCAGGCTACGCGGGAAAATCCGCCGGTAGTGGTCACGAACGAGATAAAAGTGTACGACTGGGATATGAAGCCGGTCCGGAAATTCGAACTGGATAAAAAAGAGGCGAGCAGGGTGTTCGTGGATGAACCCCATAAAAAGATATACGCATACGACCGGCGTTTGGATTTTGAACAGGTGTATACGTACGATTATAAATTGTAGCTATACATAGGATCGTCAAGGCCATGAAACGAATATCTCTTGCCGTAGCCGCGCTTGTTATTCTGCTTGCTTTGGGAGCATGCGGAGGTGCTGCACAGAAAAAAGACGCCGAAGGTTTCCCGGAAGGCGAATTGCTTGCCGCGGACAGCACGGCCATTGATGAAATACTCGAAGTGAACCGCATAATGCTATGTAAGGACTATGCGGCTATATACAGTCCTAAAACATCCAAGGTGCTGTTCCGTTATCGTCTGCCGGGTTGGGAGTTCGTCGATTCGTCACTCGTGACCGGGGAAGGGCCGGACGACCTGTCATCGGCTTATCTGCTGAATACCAGCGAACCGGGGAATGACCTATGGCTTTTCGAACCGAACCGGCATAAATCCAGCCGGTACGATCTGTCGGGGCCGGAAGTGCGCAAGACCGTGTCCATGCCGGCGAAATCCAGCGATTGGATATTTAGCGGAACAGTGTGCGGCGATACGCTGCTGGTATATGGGAATTTGAATTTTGAAGACGGGGAATATTACCTGTTCGGCGGTCAGTTGACGGACAGCCTGAAAAAACTGGATTCAATCCGGTGTTTTTCGAAAAGCGAGATCAAAATTGTGAACACAGACGGAGGGGTTTCCAAATACGGCACCATGCGGAATGTGCCCTCGATAGGTATAAGTGGCGATCGTATGGCGGCCTGGTATAGCGAGACCGGGGCCATGCTCGTCTACCGGATCGGACAGGACGGGCGGTTCCTGCTGGAAAAATCTTTCGGAGAGCCCCTGACCTATGACAAGGTGAAGAACATTGATTTCAGTAACCAAAAGAGGAATTACTCCGAAAATTTAGCTGCGGTATCGGATGATTATATCTATCTGGTCCGTACCCAATACGACCGGGTGCCGGATGAAAAACCGGACCCCGACAATCCCCGCAAGGTCGTTGCCCTGGAGATCAAAGTATACGATTGGGACATGAACCCGGTGAAAAAATACGGCCTGGACCAAAAAGAGGCGACTAATGTATTGATAGACGAGCCTAACGGAAAAATATATGCGTATGACCGGCGCTTGGATTTCGAGCAGGTGTATGTGTATGGTTACAGCTTGTAAAAAGTAAAGTAAAATGGCAAATTTAAAAGAGATACGACTGCGCATCGCTTCGGTGAGTTCGAACATGAAGATCACCCAGGCCATGAAAATGGTCTCGGCCTCCAAGTTCCGGCATGCTTCCGCGGCGATCGTGAAGATGAGGCCTTATTCCGAGGCCTTATCGGAGATATTGGCTCAGGTGAGTGCGTCGCTGGACAGTTACGACGTGAACAGCCCATATACCGTGGTACGCCGGGAGGAGAAGAAGATACTGCTTGTGGTAGTCACTTCCAACAAAGGGCTTTGCGGAGCGTTTAATGCCAATGTTGTGAAGTTTGCCCGCCATCAGTTGGCCGAACAATTTGCCGGAAAGAGCGTAGATATCGTGACCATAGGCACCAAAGGACGGGACCTATTGGCCCGGTATTGCCCGATCGTGGCCGATTACAGCCACATATTCGACGACCTGACATTTGCCGCTTCGGCCGAGATCTCCCAAAAGATGATGGACGATTTCGCGGCCGGGACCTACGACCGTGTCCAGATCGTGTACAACCGTTTTAAAAATGCGGCCACCCAGATACTTACGTCCGAAGAATTCCTGCCCCTGGTACTCGAGACCGGCGGAAAGGAATCCAATACCGATTTCATCCTCGAACCGGACAGTAAATCCATCGTCGAAGGGTTGCTCCCGCAAAGCCTGCGCCTGCAATTCTTCCGGATCCTGCGCGACAGTGTAGCGTCGGAGCACGGGGCCCGGATGACGGCCATGAGCCAGGCGACCGACAATGCCAAGGCCCTTAAAGAACTTCTTACCCTTCAGTACAACAATGCCCGCCAGGCATCGATCACCAACCAGATTATCGAGATCGTCAGCGCAGCGGAAGCTTTATCCGGCAAATAATGTCCAAAATACTTTGTATCGAAACCGCCACGACCAATTGTTCCGTGGCGCTTTTTGACGGGAATACCCTTTCGGGCCTGCGGGAGCAGAATGACGGGGGATTTTCCCATAGTGAAAAACTGCACCTGTTCATCGGCGAAGTGCTCGCCCAGGAGGGAATCTCCCCGCGCAACCTCGACGGGATCGCTGTAAGCAAAGGCCCGGGTTCTTATACCGGACTGCGTATCGGTATCTCTTCGGCCAAAGGTTTGGCCTATGCGCTGGATATACCGCTGGTATCGGTCGGGACGCTGGAGATCATGGCTATGGCGGCGATGGACCGCACGGATGCACATTACCTGGTGCCGATGCTCGATGCCCGCCGGATGGAGGTCTATACGGCTGTATACGATCGGTCGCTGGCTCCGGTGGAACCGGTAAATGCCAAGATCATGGAGGCCGACAGTTTTTCTTCCCTGGCTTCTTCCGGGAAAACGGCCTGCTTTTTCGGTGACGGAATGGAGAAGAGCCGTCCGTTGCTTGCTTCGGCCAATTTCTCTTTCCTGGAAGATGTATTCCCTTCCGCCCGCTTTATGGGAGAGAAGGCACGACAGGCATTTGAGGCCGGAAAATACGAGGACACGGCATATTTTGAACCCTATTACCTGAAAGATTTCGTGGGGACGGTCAAAAAGGACTGACTTTTAAAAGATATAAATAAAACAGGGGCGGCCATTTGGCCGCCCCTGTGTATTTCGGGATAGTTCCGGATTACCAGATCACGATCCGCTCTTCGGGAGCGAGGTACATCTTGTCCCCTTCCTTGATGCCGAATGCATCGTAGAACGTATCGATGTTCTGAAGGGCTGCGTTGGTGCGTAGATTGCCCAGCGAATGCGGGTCGATTTTGGTCAGGCGCAGGATCTCTTCGTCACGGATGTTACCGGCCCACAGGCGGGCGTATGCCAGGTAGAAACGCTGGTCGGGGGTAAATCCATCGAGTTTTTCCGTATACGGATTTTCGGCTTCCGCTTTCTTGAAAGCGGTGTAAGCTACACGGAGACCACCTTGGTCGGCGATGTTCTCGCCCAGCGTGTACCGGCCGTTGGCATGTACCGTATCGAGGACGATCTTGGACGAGTAGTGGTCGGCCAGTTTGTCGGCGCGCTGGGTGAACTGTTCGGCATCGTCGGCAGTCCACCAGTCGTTGAGGTTACCTTCCTTGTCGAACTGACGGCCCTGGTCGTCGAAACCGTGGGTCATTTCATGTCCGATCACTACGCCGATACCGCCGTAGTTGATGGCGTCGTCACCTTCCGGATAGAAGAAAGGAGGCTGCAGGATCGCGGCCGGGAAGCAGATCTCGTTGGTCGTCGGATTGTAATACGCGTTGACCGTCTGGGGGTTCATCAGCCATTCGTCTTTGTCGACCGGCTTGCCCAGTTTCTCGTTCAGCATCTTCTGATAGTAAAATTCCGAAACGGCCTTCATGTTGTCATAGAAGGAAAGGGTCGTGTCTACCACCAGTTTGGAGTAGTCTTTCCATTTGTCCGGATAGCCGATCTTCACGTGGAAGGAAGCCAGTTTTTCATGGGCCTTGGCCTTGGTGGAGTCACCCATCCATTTCAGGGAGTCGATATGTTCTCCCAAGGCTGTCTGCAGATTGCTTACCAGTTTGAGCATACGTTCTTTGGACTGGGGGGGGAAGTATTTCTGCACGTACATTTCGCCCAGAGCCTCGCCCATCGTTCCGTTGATGGTCGAGATGGCGCGCTTCCACAGGGGCTGCTGCTCCTGCTGGCCGGCCATTGTTTTTCCATAGAAATCGAAGCTGGCGGTAGAGAATTCGTCCGAAAGGCTTCCGGTCGAAGCATCGAGCAGGTTGAAGATCATATAATCTTTCAGCTCGTCTATCGAAGCGGATTTAACCACTTTGTCCATGCCCTTGATGAAAGGTACCTGGTCTACCACGAGGTCTTTCCCCTTCTCCGAAGCAAATCCCATCTCGTCGAAGATCACGTCCCAATCGAAAGCGTTGGACAGCTTCTTGAACTCGGCAAAGCTCATCTTGTTGTAGTTGGCCTGCGGGTCGCGGGTCTGTTCGCGGGTGAACTGCACTTTGGCCAGGCCCGTTTCGATCTTCATCACGGCCTCTTCGGCTTTCTTGGCGCGGGTCGAATCGAATCCTGCCAACAGGAAGAGTTTCTGGATGTACTCGCGGTAAGCGGCCTGGATGCGTTTGGTATTATCGTCGTTGTCCAGGTAATAGTCGCGGTCGCCCATATTGGTGCCGCTCTGGTAGATGTCGATAATGTTCATCGTGCTGTTCTTGGCATCAGCCCCTACGTATACGCCGAAGAAAGTCCCGACACCGTCGCGGCGCATTTTGGCCACCATACCGGAGAGTTCTTTCTTGTCCTTGATCGCTTCGATGGCTTTGATGTCAGCCTGTACGGGCTGTGCGCCCAGTTCGTTGCGGCGTACGGAATCCATTTTCATGTTGTAGATGTCCGCGATCTTCTGGGCAACGGAACCGGGTTCGTTCTTCTGTGCGCCCAGGGAATCGACGAGCGTTTTAAGCTGCTCGCGGTTGTTCTCGGCCAACTGGTCGAAAGAACCGAAACGGGAGTATTCGGCTTTCAGCGGATTGTTCTTGATCCAACCTCCGCAGGCATACAGGTAAAAATCCTCCCCGGGGGCAACGGTCGTGTCCATATCGGACATGTCCAGCCCGGCGGCGGTGGATTTAGGTTGTGAGGAACATCCGGCCAGGGCCAGCATAACCAGTGCGGCCGGAATAAGTAACGGATTTTTCATATCTGAATACGATTTATAATAGTTTTCCATCTTGCATTTGCCGGTTTGTGAAAGAAACCGGTTTTGAATTGAGCGACAAAGTTATGAAAATAATGTCGTTCACCGGTTTTCCGGAACGACTTTTAGGAGAGGAAAGATTGTGTTGTGAGTAAAAAAGGAACAAATATCCCACAAATATAAATGTTTTTTCTGAATAAAATAGCCAGAATGATTAATAATATAATATACAGATGTTTATGTCAAACTAGTTTTTCATTTTGCTATCTTTGCCGGACCGGATGAGTAAAGGTTTTTTATTTGTTCGTTTTTTACAAAAATGATTATCTGAAGCGATTTCGGCTTTGATTATTTAAAAAGTATGATTACTTTTGATTTAATCAAAACCTATCAAGAAGCACATAGTTAGGTATGGAAATATTGCTAGCTGGGGTACTGGCGTTCGCCATTTGCCTGTTGATCACGCCGTTTTTGATCAAACTACTCAGGCGGCTTAAGGCAATTGACAGTGGCGGAGGACGGAAGATACATAAAGGGGCTGTTCCCACGATGGGGGGATTGGGCATATTCGTGGCGGTAATGGCAACGATGCTCATTTTCTGCACATCGATAGATTTTCATGTCAATGTCCACTATATTGTCGGGGCCATTTCGTTGATGTTTTTATTGGGATTTACCGACGATGCGATCAATCTGCGGGCCAGCCGCAAGTTGCTTATCATGATAATAGGGGCGACCCTCGTGTATATGGCCGATATAAGGATCCGTAGCCTATATGGTTTTTTCGGCATTTACGATATCCCGGATATCGCATCATACTTGATTACGGTATTTACGATTATTGTAATTATCAATGCATATAACCTGATAGATGGGATAGACGGCTTGGCCGGAGGGTTGGGAGTTACGACTTTGGCTTGTTTTACGGTGTGGTTCATACTTACGGGCCGACTTTTCGGGGCTATTATGTGCGTGTCGTTTACGGGTGCCCTGATCGCTTTCCTGCGCTATAACTGGTCTCCGGCACGGATATTTATGGGGGATACCGGCAGCCTGATGATCGGAATGACTTGTGCGATATGCACCCTGATATTTATCAATGCCAACGATGCGATGCCGGATGGCGATCCGTTGAAATTCAAAGGGTTTGTAGCGGCAGGCGTTACGTTTGTAGCCTATCCGATGTACGATACGCTCCGGGTATTCATCATCCGTATAATTAACCATCGATCCCCATTCTCTCCCGATACGCAGCATACACACCATTACCTGCTCCGGCTGGGGTACAATCATGGGAAAGTGACCTGTACCATTTTGCTGTGCAATATCATTTGTATGCTTGTTTTCTGGAGCATATCTTATTTTGTGAGTAGTTATTACGTGGTGCCGATCATCCTTCTCGTTTCACTTTTGGGCGCATTATACCTGCGAAGGGTGGAGAACCGGCACAAGCTGGTAAAAATAGAAAGGTAATATTGTTAAATATCATTTAAAAAATCCGTTGGTTCTCAATGGATTATTTTTTTTCATGTGTTTTTTGTTCCCCCGGGTGTCACTTTTTACAAAAAAGGGCAGTCTAATGTAGCAAAGGACAAAAACACATTCTCTCATGAAAACACTTTATTCCAGGATTTTTTTATTTCTGCTTTTTATCGGTTTGTCGGGATTCGTTTCCGCGCAGGAACCTTTATATCAGGTTTCGGGATGCATAAAGAATGACAAGGAAACGTTGCCTTATGCCAATGTGGCCCTGTTGGAAAAGGATAGTACGATGGCGGCCAGTGCCGCCGCAGATGGCAGCGGACTATTCCGTATGAAGGTCCCTGCCGGACAATATATACTCAGGGCCAGTTTTATGGGGTATGATTCGGTCGATAAGTCGGTGAGTGTGACCGGCGATACGGATTTAGGAAACGTCGTTCTCGGCCAGTCTGAAAATATGCTGTCAGATGTGGTGGTCACAGCCCGATTGACCGAGCGTAAAGGGGACCGGATGGTCATTAACCTGGCCGGCAGTCCGCTGGCCGTGGGAAAAACGACCAAGGATATCTTAAAATACGCTCCCGGTGTGTGGGTTGATCCCCGCGGATCTATCAGCATCAATGGAAACAGCAGCGTGCGGGTGATGATCAACGATCGGGACGTGCGCATGAGCGGCGACGAACTGATGAATTACCTTGAAACGCTGAAAGCCGAGGATATCCTTAAAATAGAGGTCATCCCGGTAGCCGGCGCCGAGTATGAAGCGAACAGTTCGGGGGGGATTATCCATATCACCCTGAAAAAACAGGCCCTGGAAGGCGTGAACGGCTCGGTAGCTATGGCGTATGCCCAGGGAAAATATCCTACGCTGGCCCCTTCGGCCAATGTGAATTACAAGCGGGACAAGTGGAGCTTTACCGGCCGGTACAACTACCGGTACAGAAAGAGTTTTATGGATACCGCCGAGGATACGGAATTCTACGATACGGATACCCGCCAACAGTCTTCATCCTATTATAAAATGCCTCGGAACACCCATTACGGGGATTTCGGCGCCGTGTACGACATTAACGACCGCAGCGAGGTGGGGGCCGAGGTGGAATATTTCAACGCCCACGAGAACAACAATTCGTTCAATGCGACGGCAATGCAGGCTCCGACAGGCAATACCCGGGTGGACGGCACGGTTGGCCAGCGGGAGAACGAATCCAATATCTACGCTACGTTCTATTACAAGATAAAGACCGATACGCTTGGTTCCGACTTCAAGGTTATCGCGGATATTATGCGCAACCAGTCGGACAGCTATATGCATTCCGATGCGGTGTATGAAAACGAATTGGGAGAAGATTATTACCGCAATAATTATATTCAGACCATTCCGGCTAAAACGACGGTCTACACCGTACGCGCCGATTTTGAGAAAAAAACCAAAACGGCGGTTTCCTACGCCCTGGGAGCAAAATATGCCAACAGTTCCATCAACAGTGATTCGTATTATCAGGTGAACGACGGCGGATCGTGGAGGGACGACGCCAGCCGGAGCAACCAGTTCCGCTACCATGAGGAAGTGTGGGCCGGGTACGGGCGGATGAGCACCCGGTTGTGGGGCAATAACATCTCGCTCGGCCTCCGTGTGGAGAATACGTCGCTCACCAGCCGGAGCCTGACCCTCCATACGGACGACAGCCAATCGTATTTCGACTTCTTCCCTTCGGTATCCCTTCAGCGCCCGTTCGGCAAGGACAACAAGCACAGCCTTTCGGTGAACTACTCCCGGAGGATCTCCCGTCCGTATTACGGGATATTCAATCCTTACACGCTGCCGCTGAGCGAGTTCAGTTCGGTGGTGGGCAACCCGTATATTAAACCGTCCTACGTCAGCCGGTACGGCGTTACGGGAGTGTTCTTCTCGAAATACAGCATCGATCTGGGCTATACCCATATAAGCGACGCGATCAACCAAGTGATCCTGCAAGACCCTAATGATCCGGACCAGACGATCTACAAGCATGTAAACATCGGCAGCGCCGACCAGCTTTCACTGTCTTTTTCCGCCCCGGTGGAGATCGTCAAATGGTGGGGCCTGAACCTGAACGCCAATGCCAGATACTATATCCAGAAATTTGAAGGCCAGCGCGATGAAAAATTTTCGTGGATGGGAAGCCTCCAGAATAACTTCAAGTTCGGAAAAGGCTGGAGCGCCGATCTGTCCGGATTTTACCAGTCGGCCCAGATACAGGGGAATATGCGCATAAAAGGAATATTTTCCACCTATGCCTCGATCGTTAAGAAGGCGCTGGACAACCGCCTGATCGTCTCCCTGAGCGCGAACGATCTGTTCAATACCATGAAACTGAAGGTGAATGCATCTGGAGAGGGTTACCATAAATACGTGACTAATAGGGAGAATTGGCGTTCGGTGAGTCTGTCCGTCCGGTGGAATTTTTCGGCCGGAAAAAAGGACTTGAAGATCAAAAAGGTGGAAACGGGTTCCCAGGACGAGCGCGGAAGGCTCTGACAGGCTGCCTGTTGGGAAAAACTGAAAAAGTTTTGACAAAAGGCGAGGGAGTGTTTGCATCAGCAGGAAAAAATCGTATATTTGCACCCGGCTTATGTGATGGGCCGCCGATGTTTCACGGAGCTTTAAGAAAAAGAAAATAGTACAGAGATGAAAAGAACATTCCAACCTCACGTGCGCAAGCGCAGGAACAAACACGGGTTCCGCGAACGTATGGCTACCGCCAACGGCCGCAAGGTATTGGCTGCCCGCCGCGCTAAGGGTCGCGCAAAACTTACAGTATCATGTGAAGCCCGTCATAGAAAATAAAATGAGGCTGTGGTATTGAAGATATGAAAGGGGCGTTACCGATTGAGGTTTCTCCCCTTTTTTATAGGGGTAAAATGCCCGGCGCGAGGCCGGGTTTTTCGCGAAGATAAGGAAACATAAAAAATACGATTTTTCAAATGCCAAAAAGACAAGACATCAAATCGGTACTTATTATCGGAAGCGGGCCTATCGTCATAGGCCAGGCAGCGGAGTTCGACTATTCGGGCAGCCAGGCCGCCCGTTCGCTGCGCGAGGAAGGGATAGAGGTTACTCTGATAAATTCCAATCCTGCCACCATCATGACCGACCCGGTGACGGCAGACCACGTGTACCTGCTGCCGTTGACGGTCAAATCCATTGAGAAAATACTGTCCGAACAGAAAATTGATGCGGTCTTGCCTACTATGGGAGGCCAGACGGCCCTCAACCTGGCCATCGAAGCCCAGGAAAAAGGCGTTTGGGAAAAATACGGCGTAGAGCTCATCGGGGTGGACATCGACGCCATCAATATCACCGAAGACCGCGAGCAGTTCCGCCAGCTGATGGCCAAAATAGGCGTGGGCACCGCTCCGTGCCGGATCGCCCGCTCCTACCTCAAAGGAAAGGAGATCGCCCAGGAGTTCGGTTTCCCGCTCTGTATCCGTCCTTCGTTCACCCTGGGGGGTACGGGCGCTTCTTTGGTCTATGAAAAGGAAAAATTCGAGGACCTTCTCCAGCGTGGATTGGAGGCCTCCCCGATACACGAGGTGCTGATAGACAAAGCCCTGATGGGCTGGAAGGAGTTCGAACTGGAGCTTTTGCGCGACAAGAACGACAACGTGATCATCATCACCACCATCGAGAACCTCGACCCGATGGGTATCCATACCGGGGACTCGATCACCATCGCCCCGGCCATGACCCTGTCCGACCGGACATTCCAGCGGATGCGCGACATGGCGATCAAGATGATGCGGGCCATCGGCAATTTCGCCGGCGGTTGCAACGTGCAGTTCGCCGTTTCTCCGGATGAAAAAGAGGATATCGTCGCCATCGAGATCAACCCGCGCGTGTCGCGTTCGTCCTCGCTGGCCTCCAAGGCTTCGGGATATCCCATCGCCAAGGTAGCCTCCAAATTAGCTATCGGCTATACGCTGGACGAACTCCAGAACCAGATCACCAAGACTACTTCGGCGCTTTTCGAGCCTACGCTCGACTATGTGATCGTCAAAATACCCCGTTGGAACTTCGACAAATTCGAAGGGGCCGACCGCACGCTGGGCCTGCAGATGAAATCCGTGGGAGAGGTGATGGCCATCGGCCGCTCTTTTCAGGAGGCTATCCAGAAGGCCGCCCAATCGCTCGAGATCAAACGCTCGGGCATCGGCGCCGACGGGAAGGATATCAAAGACCAGGAGGTGATCCTCGAGAAGCTCAAGCATGCTTCGTGGGATCGTATCTGGGCGGTATCCGACGCGATCAAGATGGGTATGTCCCTGCACAAGATCCACGATATCACCAAGATCGATATGTGGTACCTCAAGCAGTTCGAGGAGATGGCGCAGACCGAAGCCCTGGTAGCGCAGTATACGGTCGAGAACATTCCCCGCAACGTACTGCTCGAGGCCAAGATGAAAGGTTTCGCCGACCGGCAGATCGCTCATTTGATGGGCTGCAAGGAAAGCCATGTACACGACCGCCGTATGGAACTGAACATCCACCGTGTATGGAAACTGGTGGATACCTGCGCCGCCGAATTCGCCGCACATACGCCTTATTACTACTCGACCTTTGAGAACGACACCGTACAGGACGGCAAGACTTTCGCGGCCAACGAGAGCATACGCAGCGACCGCAAGAAAGTGGTGGTGCTCGGTTCCGGCCCGAACCGTATCGGGCAGGGGATCGAATTCGACTACTGCTGTGTGCACGGAGTGCTGGCCGCCCGCGAATGCGGATACGAAACCATCATGATCAACTGTAACCCGGAAACGGTGTCCACGGACTTCGACACGTCGGACAAACTGTACTTCGAGCCGGTATTCTGGGAGCATATCTACGATATCATCAGCCATGAAAAACCGGAAGGGGTGATCGTGCAGCTGGGTGGCCAGACGGCCCTCAAACTGGCGGAAAAACTCGACCGTTTCGGGATAAAGATCATCGGCACTTCATACGATGCGCTCGACCTGGCGGAAGACCGCGGGCGTTTTTCGGCCCTGCTCAAGGAATCCAAGATCCCGTATCCCGAATACGGCGTAATCGAGAATGCTGACCAGGCACGCGAAATGTCTAAAAAGATCGGATTCCCGATGCTGGTGCGCCCCTCGTACGTGCTGGGCGGACAGGGCATGAAGATCGTGATCAACGAGGAAGAGCTCGAAGAACACATCGTGGAACTGAACAAGAACATCCCGGGCAACCGCATCCTGATAGACCACTATCTGGACGGAGCTATCGAGGCCGAAGCTGACGCCATCTGCGACGGCAAGGATGTGTATATCATCGGAGTGATGGAACACATCGAACCCTGCGGTATTCACTCGGGTGACTCCAACGCAGTGCTGCCCCCGTTCAACCTGGGCGAGTTTGTGATGCAGCAGATCATCGATCATACCCGCACTATCGCCGTCAAACTGCATACGGTGGGCCTGATCAACGTACAGTTCGCCATCAAGGACGATATTGTGTACATCATCGAGGCCAACCCGCGCGCTTCGCGTACCGTGCCGTTCATCGCCAAGGCTTACCACGAGCCGTATGTGAACTATGCCACCAAGGTGATGCTGGGCGTGAAGAAAGTGTCCGATTTCGATTTCAATCCGCAGCGCCACGGATATGCTATCAAACAGCCGGTCTTCTCCTTCAATAAATTTCCCGGTGTGAACAAGAACCTGGGGCCGGAGATGCGCTCGACAGGCGAGTCGATCCTCTTTATTGATGACCTGCACGACGACCAGTTCTACGATATCTACGCGCGCCGTACGATGTACCTGAAACGCTGATCGAACAAATTATATGTCAAACGGGCGGGGAAATTCATTTTCCCCGCCCGTTTTTTTGTTTGGAATAGGATCATTCCCCGGCTTCTGCGGCTTTATAAGCAGGCTCGTCATAGATCTGGGCCACCATTTTATATTCCTTGCCCGAACGGCTTTCCGAAATGCCGATCGTGATCCGTTTGTTTCCTGCCTGCCATTTGTAGGCGAAGACAATATAGCCCGGGGCCAGGCTCGAAGGCCGCCGGGGTATCCCGTTGTCGGTAGTCGGGGCTCCGTAAGTTTGCGATATAAAATCCCGGAAATTCACGACTTCGTCCCGGATATCTGTTTCGAGGGACTCGGCCGGGCGGTACAGGTCGTGTGCCGTGGAGAAATCGGCCCGGTAGAGTTTGTCCTGATGGAAATAGAGGGTCACCCGGTATTTTTGGTTGCCTATCGTTTCATCGAATTTGCAGATATAGGGCGTATAGGTATCCTGTATCCAGCCTTTGAATTCCGGCAGGTCGGCCACCTGCTGAAAGGACATGCCGAATTCTGCAGAACTATATACTTTGTTGTCTCCCTTTTTTACGGGTTTCGGCGTAGCGGCTTGTTTGCTTTGCTTTTGGACGGAAGTAGGGACATCTGCCTTTTGGACCTGAGGAGCGGACTGTTCGGGAGATTTGCACCCGGCCGAAAAAGCGCCTATCGTAAAGAAGAGAAATAGCCAATATTTCATAAGCCTGTCGTTATTTTGCGGGGTTATTCGGGGGAGTTTGCCGAATTGTCTCCCGGGGTTTCACATTTTTTTATCAAATCCTCTGTTTTTTTGATTTCCTCTAAGATATAACCTTTTATGAAATCGCCGAAGTCGATGTTCCCGTCGAATTTAGGGATAAATCCCGCCGGAATATTCCCGATTTTGCCCTGTCCGAGGAAATAGAGGGCTATGACCAGGTTTTTTCGGGCGACGGAGTAATATGAGTTCATTCTTTCCGGAGTTTCAAAAGTCGCGGCGGAGGCAGAGCATTTTGCTGCTTTTGCCACGTAATAAAAAGCCGTATCGCATTGGGATTGTTCCCGGATATTTTTTACATGGTAATACAGCTTTATATAAAGGATGATCATCCATATTACAAAGGCTACGTATAAGAGCATGATGAACAAGGGAAGTCCGGCGGGAACAAAGCCCTCCGAATAACCGAGAATGAGATTTTTCATTTTTGCAAGTTTTTATTGTCGTATAGATGGAAGAATGTTCCCTAAAATAAGGGGCGCGTCTCAATGGGGTGTGCGGCAGATAAGTACCGGCACTTTTTCTTTTCCCATTTCGATGTCCAGGTGGTCGAAACGGCCGCCGACCTCCCCGTCCACCTGGAGGGTGGTCACCCGGGAAATATCTATTTCGGCTTTGCGTCCCGATATGGTAAAATAATTGTCGTATTTCATTTCGTTGAAGAACTTGGTCCATCCGGCGCGCACGACGGCTCCCAGGTTGATCCGCCCGATGACGATGATCTCGAACTTGTTGTCGAACGGGTTTCCTTTTACGTTGAACGTGAGTCCTGAACCGTAACGGGTGCCGTTAGCGATGGCCAGCATGCTGCCTTTTTTTTCGTATTCCACACCGTCCACCGTGAAGCGGAACCGATAGGTCTCCTGGGCCCGGACGGCCCCGAAAAGGTATTTGGCGTAGGTGAGAATGCCTCGGCTTTTGTCCTGGTCGTACGCTTTGACCAGCTGGGCATTCAGCCCTATGTCGGCCACGTGCATACAGTCGATGCCGTTCACCTGGACGATGTCCAGTTTTTTCGTGTAGTAGGTAGCCATCAGCATCTCGAAACTCTCCCAGGGGGATTCGCCCGAAGGAAGGTCTTCGCGCATGCCGTTGGCCGACCCCATCGGGATATAAGCCACAGGAATGTCCATCCCTTTCACGGCCGAGCAGATGTCCCTGAATGTCCCGTCCCCGCCGATCGAGAACACCCGGTCGGGTTTGTATGCGGCTACCCGGCGGCGGATCTTGTCCGCGTCGTTCTGCCCCGAAGTATAGAAAAATTCATAGTCTATCCCGTAAGTATAACAGTAGTCGTTTATGTTATTTACAAAATAACTTTTATCTTTACCTCCGGATATAGGGTTTACAACGTATAAAACTTTCATAGCCGTAACTGCAATATAAGGAACTATCGTCGTGGACAGGCATATACCTATTCTTTCGTATTACAACTACCTTTCGATAGACGGTAACATACGTTTTGCCGGCACGATACTCCGGGCCCCCGCCGATATGTTGTATATAGGAGACGAAAATACGACTTTTCAGCATATAAAAAACCTATATAAGCTCTATACGCCGCATTTTTTTACCGATGCCATGCTCGAAGTGCGCTACAGGGGTTATTTCACCCTGTGCAACATCGACTACAAAGGCAACTTCGTGGTGATGCTCCCGGAAGAGAGCGAGGAGTTCCTGATAGACGATATCCGTATCCGGCTTATCATCGATAATTTCGGTTATTCGGTCTATGCGCCCAACCTGTTCCACGAGCGCCTGTACATTAGCGATTATAAATACGGACTGATCACCGATATCGACGACACGATCCTCCATACGGGGGCTACGACGATTTTCACCCGCCTGAAACAGATCATCTTCACCCGTCCCGACGAACGCAAGTCCATCGAGGGCATGCCGGAGATATTCCGGTTGCTGTCGGCCGACGGAGCGAAAATATTTTACGTGTCCAACAGCGAGGCCAACCTGTTCCCGGTGATTTCCACGTTCCTGCACAGCCATAAATTTCCGCAGGGGGCCTGTTTCTTGCGGAAGAGCAAGCTGTTGTCCTATTTTATGAACCATAAAAGAGGACATCGCTCGCCGACTTCGCACAAACTGCGCGTCATTTCCCTGTTGATGCGCACCCAGAAGAACAAGAAATTTATCCTGATTGGGGATAACGGCCAGTACGACCCGATCATCTACAAGGAAGTGATAAGGCGCTTCCCGGGCCGGGTGCGCTATGTGTTCCTGCGCGATATTCACGGCCGGGTAGGCCTGAAACGCAAGGGATGGCAGGGAGTTCCGGTGCTGACTTACAGTTCGATGAGCGATATTAAATCTTTCATCGCCCCACGGTTGAACTCCGATTTCAATTAAGACCAGTCTTTCTGAGAAAAAGAATCATGCAGTACGATAAAGAATACGACGATATCCGTCCTTTTACCGACCGGGAAGTAGAGGGGGCTTTGCCTTTTGCGGCTTCGACTCCCTATTTGCAGCAAGTGGTGCGCTATGCGGACCCAGGGATGACCGATGAAGAGATAACCGCCCGAGCCTGCACCTGCCACTCGGCCGAAGATTTCGTAGGGAATGTACTCTACCGGCCGGTCACCCTCCTGTTGGAAAAAACGACCGATGGGGTTTCCTATAATGGACTGGACAAACTCGAAAAGCGGCAGCCATATGTCTTTTTATCCAACCACCGGGATATCGTAATGGATTCCGTGATCCTCAATTACGGTCTGTTCGCCCGGGGGATGCCTCTGGCTCAGAGCGCGATCGGGAACAACCTGGTGCCGAACGAAGGGCTGCTGACCGTGGCCCGCATCAACAAGAATTTCGTCGTCCGGCGCGACCTTCCTCCCCGGGATACGCTGATGTTTTCCCAGCGGCTTTCGCGGTATATCCGGCATGTCATCCACGATATAAAGGATTCCGTGTGGATCGCCCACCGGGAAGGCCGGGCCAAGGACGGGGACGACCGCACTAATGCCGGGGTGATCAAGATGCTGGCGATGGCCGTTTCGCAGGGCGACATGATCGATCACCTGAAAAGCCTGCATATCGTGCCGATGGCCATATCCTACGAATGGGATGCCACGGATGCCCTGAAATTGCGTGAGCTGTTGGCCCGGGCGCAGGGCGTGAAGTACGTCAAGGCCAAAGACGAAGACCTGAATTCCATCATCACGGGGATTGCTGGCCGCAAAGGCCGGGTCAACATTTCCGTGGGCCGCGCTCTGGATGAGGAATTGGAAGGATTAAGAATGCTGAACAACGATGTGCGACGTATCCGTGCCGTGTGTGGGATCATTGACCGGGAGATTCATCGTTTGTATGAACTGTTCCCGACCAATTACGCGGCATTCGACTTGCTGGAAGGAACAGATAAATACGCCGACCGTTATTCCCCAATGGAAAAAGAGGCATTCGAACAGCGGCTCCGCGCCACGGTCGAGGCTGTGGGCGGCGGAGAAGAGGCCCGGAATATCATGCTTCGGATGTATGCCAATCCGGTGATCAATAAAAACGAACAGGAATAATGACGACGGATAAAAACCCCCGCATCCTCCTTATCTATACCGGTGGGACTATCGGAATGGTCCGCGATGCGGCCACGGGAGCCCTGCGGCCTTTCGATTTTGAAAATATCATGAGCAATCTGCCCGAGGCGCGCTCCGTACACTGCGAATTGGAGACGTTCTCGTTCGGCCATTTGCTCGATTCCTCCAATATTACCCCGGCCAATTGGGTGGAAATTGCGGGGGTAATAAAGGATAATTACGAAGCCTATGATGGTTTTGTGGTTTTGCATGGCACCGATACGATGGCCTATACTACGTCGGCGCTCAGTTTCATGTTCTCCGGGCTGTCCAAGCCGGTTATCTTTACCGGGTCGCAGCTGCCGATAGGGCATTTGCGCACCGATGCCAAGGAAAACCTGATCACTTCGCTGGAACTGGCGGCTCTTACCGGGGCCGATGGTACGCCTGTGGTCAAGGAAGTATGCCTGTATTTTCAGCATGAACTGTACCGGGGCAACCGCTGCACGAAGATCAATGCCGAGCAGTTCAATGCGTTTGCCTCGCCGAATTATCCTTCCCTGGCGCAGTCGGGAGTGCACTTGACGGTAGATAAGGAATTGCTGCTTCCCCGTTCTTATGCTTCTTTTTCCCTCGACACGCAGCTATCGACCGAGATACTATTGCTCCATGTTTTCCCCGGTATCACGGCCGAAATGACCCGCTACCTGCTCGATTATCCCGGCCTCAGGGGGGTGATCCTGCTCACGTTCGGTTCGGGGAACGCCCCCGATTCTCCCGGTTTCCTTTCGGCGCTGGAAGAGGTTATTAAGCGCGATATTCCTATCGTCAATATTTCGCAGTGCATCAAGGGCTCTGTATGCCAGGGGGATTACCAGGTGAGTGCATCCCTGGCCGGCATCGGGGTGATCAGCGGGCATGATATGACCAAAGAGGCAGCCCTGGCCAAGATGATGCATTTGTTGGGGCATAATTATGGTCTGTCGGAGGTGCGACATTATATGCAGAAAAATCTCCGGGGCGAAATGAGCGAATAAAGTGCCGGGAAATTTTTATAAGACAAAAAAAATTCGTTATTTAGCACCCCGTTAAGCGAGGTGGGTGTACCTGCCGAAGCAAAACGACAGTTTGCTGAATATCAGGAGAGATGGCCGAGTGGTTTAAGGCGCACGCCTGGAAAGTGTGTATACGGGAGACCGTATCGGGGGTTCGAATCCCCCTTTCTCCGCAGGGATTGAAAAAAGGGACTAAGTAATTAGCCCCTTTTTTGCTTTATATTTGTAGGCATCTTCTATCTGCGCATTTTGTGCGGATTCAAAACAGACTTAAGCACTATGAAACGATTTTTATTCCTTTTTTTGCTTTGCGGAATTGCGGTGACTGCCGTAGCAAAACAGACCGAACCGGAAACCTATACCCGGACGGAAACGGACCTGAAAATACAACTCCAGCAGCAGGAGATCGATGCTCTTCGCAAAGAGCTGGAATCGACCGGGATATCCGTGAAAGAGTCGTTAGACAGGCAGGAGCAGTATGTTAAAGACATACAGGCTTCTTCATCCAATTATATCTCCACGATAAATACATTCATGACCATTATTGCAGTGGTTATCGCCGCACTGGGTTTCGTGGGGTTCTGGAAATTGAGGGAATACAGGCAGAGGGCAAAAAAGGAGATTGATGAGATAAAGAAGATAAAATGTGATGTAGAAAAGGCCAAAGAAGAAGGCCATGAACACCTTGTCGGTATCAAAGCGGATCACGATGAAAGCGCTAAACTGGTAGAAGAAATTTCTAAAATGGCCGCCGATAAAAAACTAACTCCACAAAGAGAGAAAGATCTGGATGAAACCGTCAAAAAGATCAATGAGACGAAACCGGAGGCTCTATTGACAGCAAAGGATTGGTTCCTCAAAGGGTATGAGGCTCAAGCAAAAAATGAGTTGAAAAATGCATGTTATTTTTACAGCATGTCTGTCCAAAAGGAAGAAACATCAGCGGCCTATAATAACTGGGGCAATGCATTGCTCGACCTTGCGAAAATGAAAGGAGATGAGCCTTTATACTTGGAAAGCATTGAAAAATACACGAAAGCTGCAGGATTGAACCCTAAAGACTCATCGGTCTATAGCAACTGGGGCAATGCATTGTGCGCTCTTGCAAAGATGAAAGGAGGAACCCGCGGAGAAGAATTGTATCGGGATAGTTTTGAAAAATACATGAAGGCGTCTGCGCTGGATCCGGAAGATTCTTCTGTCTATAACAATTGGGGTAACGCATTGTCTGATCTTGCGAAAATGAAAGGAAATGAGCCCATATACTTGGAAAGCATTGAAAAATACATGAAAGCTGCAAAATTGAACCCTAAAGACTCATCGGTCTATAGCAACTGGGGTAATGTATTGTCTGACCTCGCAGAAATGAAAGGGGATGAGTCCCTTTACCGGAAGGGTTTAGAAAAATATGCTAAAGCAGCAGAGCTGGACCCGACTAATTCTGCCGTTTACTTCAATTGGGGTAGTGCATTGTCTGACCTTGCAAAAATGAAAGGAGACGAGTCTCTGTGTCGTGAAAGTCTCGAAAAATGCGCCAAAGCAGCAGAGCTGGACCCGACTGATTCTGCCGTTTATAACAACTGGGGTAACGTATTGTCTAACCTTGCAAAAATGAAAGGAGACGAGTCCCTCTACCGGGAAAGTCTTGAAAAATATGCCAAAGCAGCAGAGTTGGGTCCGAGTAGATTCTCCGTTTATAACAACTGGGGTAGTGCATTGTCCAATTTAGCAGAAATGAAAGGAGATGCGGGATTATATGAAAGAAGTATGGAAAAATATCGGAAGTCGATTGAACTCGATCCGGATAATTTTATGGCCTATAGCAACTGGATTTGCGCAGTGGGAGGACTGGTTAAATTGGGGAAACCGGTGGATGCCTGTAAGGGTGAAATAGAATCTATGCTTCAAAGTATCAGCGAACAGGGGAAAGATGAAGTTGCTTTAAATACGGCCTGCCTGTATTCACTCCTTGGGGAAACTGCTAAATCTTTGGAATGGATGGAACGGTACTTAAAAACCACAAAAGATGAAAAACCGTTGGAGAAAATAGTCTCGGATACGGATTTTGATAATATTCGGGATACGGGCGGATTTAAGGTCCTGATCGAAAAGTATACCCCGAAGAAATAGAGAACTGATTTTTTATTGTGTATAAAAATCTAAAAGTCCCGGTATTTTTACCGGGACTTTTGATGTTCGGGCCTTATTATCCCTCCGGGCTGAGTACGGCGCGTCGGTCACTCCTTTCCCGAACGGCATCTGAAACCGAGCGGTAGCGAGCCTTGAGGTTGTTAAATGTATCGCGCGATACGTCGTAATGACGGCATATGGAGGCGATGGTCTTCCCGCTTTGAAGCATGCCGATCACTTCCTGCCGGTTGTCTATCAGGATTTTCAGCTTGGTGAAGCTCCCTTTGCGTCTCCCCAGGATTACACCCTCCGCTTTCCGGAGGGCCAGTGCTTCCCGGGTACGCATTGAGATAAGGTTTCGCTCTATTTCGGCGACCAGGCCGAATGCAAAGCACAGGACTTTACTATTGATGCTGTTATCGAAAGCGTAACCGTCTTTGGTGCTGTAGAGCGTGATCTTTTTTTCCAGGCATTGTCCCATGATGGCCATGATATCTGTGAGGGTGCGGCTTAGTCGGGAAAGCTCTGTCACGATCAGGGTATCGCCCTCCTTAAGTTTTTTGAGAACAGAGCCAAGTTTGCGCTCTTTCTTGTTCTTTTTCCCGCTGACGATCTCGGTGACCCAACGATTGACCGTGATACTTTTGCTGTGTGCAAAACGTTCGATCTCATCCTGTTGGTTGGACAAATGCTGTTTGCTTGTACTGACCCGTAAATAAGCTACAATCATGGCTGTTTTAATTATAATTTAACCTGTGAATATTGATAGTTTTTGCCTTTTCTCCATGAAAAAAGCGTATTTTTTTCAAAAACGCACAAAAAATATGGTTATTTAACCTAAAAGACAGAAACCGCTTGCATAAACAACATAATTTCATAGGGATTTAATTTCTATTTCTTCTTCCGGTTTGTTGAAAATCCCGTTTTTCAATTCCTACAATTTTGCGGGGTGAAAATAATGCGTTTCGATATTTACCGGATAAGCGTTATATTTGTTTTCCCTATTTTTGTCCGATGAAATTAAGCTTTACTAAAAAGAAAGACGGAGAAATATCCAAACCCTCTACGGCCAGTGCGCCGGCAGTACTCTTTATGTTCCTTCTGTTCCTGATGGCATCTACAGTCATGCATGAAACGGCGCTTAACGTAGAGCAGGCCGAAGGAGGAGTCCAGGGGCCGGAATATCGGTTAAAGCGCCATCAGGATGCGGCATTCGTCTATGTGGGGCCGTCCGATGTGGCTATCGACCGCCGATACCGCAAGGGGGGATATACCCTTTTGTTCAATGATTCTTATGCGGCGATGGATCAAATAGACGATTTCGTGCGCACCGAGAAAAAATTCAGTGCCCTGCGGGGAAACAGGAGCATCATGTTTCGGGTGAGGGCCGATGGTTCGGTGGATAGAGAGGCCGAACGGGCAGTTAAAGATTTACTGGATAAGTCTATTGCGGCGGATACGGCCCATTATAAGTTGAAATAAGCCGGCGCCTGTTTTTCATATCCTTGTTCTATTTTATTTTCCCAATGGGGTGTCTGCTTCGGGTAAAATGGCTAATTTTGCATACTGTTAAAAAACGAAATAATATTTAGATGGGACAGAACAAGAAAGATTTCTTGGAAGAATTATCGTGGCGCGGCATGCTCCATACATCCATGCCGGGGATCGAGGAACTTTTTAAAGGCGGGATGGTTACCGCTTACGTAGGGACCGACCCGACAGCTGATTCGTTGCATATCGGGCATTTAGTATCGGTGATGATGCTTAAGCACCTGCAAAGCTGCGGACATAAGCCCTTAATGCTCGTGGGCGGTGCGACAGGGATGATCGGGGATCCTTCGGGAAAATCCGATGAGCGGAATCTGCTGGATGAAAAAACGCTCCGGCATAATCAACAGGCGATCAAAAACCAGCTTTCCCGTTTTCTGGATTTCGATTCCGATGCGCCCAATGCGGCCGAAATGGTCAATAATTACGACTGGATGAAAGACTTCTCATTCCTCGATTTTGCGAGGGAAGTGGGCAAGCATATCACGGTGAATTACATGATGGCTAAGGATTCGGTTAAATCCCGCCTGAACGGTACGGCCAACGACGGCCTTTCATTCACTGAATTCACCTACCAGCTTTTGCAAGGTTACGATTTTCTGCACCTGTACGAAAATAAAAACTGCCGTTTGCAGATGGGTGGCAGTGACCAGTGGGGAAATATCACCACCGGCACAGAACTTATCCGCCGCAAGACGGGCGGCGAGGCGTACGGCTTGGTATGTCCCTTGATTACCAAGGCGGACGGGCGGAAATTCGGTAAGACGGAGAACGGCAATATCTGGCTCGATCCGGCCCGTACGTCTCCCTATGAATTTTACCAGTTCTGGCTCAATGTCTCGGACGACGATGCCGCCCGGTACATCAAGATATTCACCCTTTTGGACAAAGAAACCGTCGAAAACCTGATCAAGGAGCATGCGGTGGCGCCGCATTTGCGCCTGTTGCAAAAACGACTGGCCGAGGAAGTTACCGTCATGGTACACTCCCGGGAAGACTACGAAGCGGCCGTCGAGGCCTCCGAGATCCTTTTCGGCAATGCCACCAAAGACAACTTACTGCATTTATCCGAGCGCAATCTGCTGGCGGTGTTTGAGGGGGTTCCCTCCGGACAGATTGCCCGCAGTGAGATGGGGGATGGAATGGATATCGTCCAGTTCGTCGTGAAATCCGGTTTCCTGCCGTCGCTTTCCGAAGCGCGCCGGGCGCTCAAGGAAAATTCCCTGTCGGTCAACAAAGAAAAAGTGCAGGACGGACAAATGATCACTTCCGCAGACCTGGTGCGCGATAAGTACGTCGTACTCCAGCGTGGGCGCAAGAATTATTTCCTGGTGAAAATCGACTAACTCTAACGGTTTGGAAAGAGCATGATACCTGACGTAACGCTGCACGATAAGACCTTTGAGGTCTATATCGCCAAAAAGAAGATCGAATCGGCTGTACTGGACTTGGTCGATCATGTGGCACACGACTTGGGGGATGTTTGCCCGATATTCATAGGGGTGCTCAACGGGGCTTTCCTTTTCATGTCGGATTTTGTACGGCACTATCCGTACAACTGCGAAATATCCTTTGTCAAAATGGCCTCGTACCAAGGGACCCATACCACCGGCAAGGTAAAGACGCTTCTGGGGGTGAACGAAGATTTTACGGGCCGTACAGTCGTCGTATTGGAAGATATCGTCGATACGGGCAATACGATCGAAGAACTCCACAAAGTGTTCCGGGATAGCGGGGTGAAAGATTTCCGGATCGCGACGCTTTTCTTCAAGCCGGATTCCTACACGAAGGATCTCCCGATCGATTATGTAGGCATGGAGATCGAGAATAAATTTATCGTAGGCTATGGACTGGATTACAATGGACTGGGCCGCAACCTGCCGCATATATACAAACTGAAAGAATAATCTAAAACCGAGAAAATGATAAATATCGTACTTTTTGGCCCTCCCGGGGCCGGTAAAGGAACCCAGGCGGAGTTCCTGAAGAACAAATACGGATTGGTGCATATTTCTACCGGCGACGTGTTCCGGGAGAATATCAAGAACGGAACAGAACTGGGTAAACTGGCCGAGTCGTATATCAAGAAAGGGCATCTGGTGCCCGATGAGGTGACTATCGCCATGCTGAAAGACGTCGTGGAGAAGAATAAGGCTGCCAAAGGTTTCATCTTTGATGGATTCCCGCGCACGCATGCCCAGGGCGAAGCTCTGGATATTTTCCTGCGCGACAAGGGAATGGAGGTGAGCGCCATGCTGGCCCTTGAAGTGGCCGACGAGATATTGGTAAAACGCCTGCTGGAACGCGGCAAGGTATCCGGCCGGGCGGACGATGCGGACGAATCCATTATTCGCAACCGTATCAAGGAATATTACGAGAAAACCAATATTCTGAAGGATTTCTATTCTGCCAAAGGGAAATACCATGGCATAGATGGAGTGGGGGATATCCCCGAGATCGCCGGACGTTTGGCCTTGATCATCGAAAAGTTCGTTTCGGGCGAGGGAAAAACAAAATAGTATTTTTTTCCTGTATAATGAAAGCCGGGGCATCGCCCCGGCTTTTTTGTTTAAAGCGTTTAAATGTTATTTTTCTTTTAACTTGATTGGCCGGGGTTTCTAAAACCCATACATTGTGGCGTAAATCAAAAATTGCACGACATGGGAAAGCTACTTCCGGTATTTTCCGCCGTACTGTTGTTTTGTGCCGCGAGTTGTAAAGACGGATCCGAGCAGGCTTCTATTGCTGAACCTGAGGGACAGGAGAAAATTTTGGCCGCAGAACTGCCTCCGTTGGACGGTGGGGAAGTGTTCTATAAAGGGAAGGATCCTTTCGGGGGAACGATGGAACTGCAGGGGGATCAATTGATCGCCGATACGGTGATATTCAAGGTCCAGGGCGCCCAGGCACTCGTGAAAGACAGTGCGTTGGTGCTCAAAACGGGGCAGCGTATCCTGGAGTTCCGTTTGCCGGACCTGAAATACGTCCGGGATATCGGCACGTTCGGTCAGGGACCGGATGAATTCATGTCGCCTGTCTTGTCGGCTGCCCGGGAAGAATCCCTGCTCGGCTACGTTTTCGAAACGCTCAATTCGAAGCTCTATTCATTAGACAAGGAAGGAAAAGTACATCGGTATCCGTTCTTCGAACCTCAGCAGGGTGGTGGGTTCCGATTCAGCCAGAAAGAACTGGCCGAGGCAGGCTCCGGGGATTTTGTCTATGCCGATGCCAGTCCGAGTGGGAAAAGTATTTTCCGGGCCGTAAAACAGGGGGATTCCCTGGATGTGCGGGAAGTGTATAATCTGGCATTGAACCCGAAGAATAAATCCTGGATGGCGTATGTCGGCGATTTTGTGGCCAATACGGTAAAAGGCCGCATGGCGTATGCCTATAAGTATTTTAAGATCCTGAAATTCATGGATGTGGAAGGTCGTACGGTAAAAACCCTCAATTTCGAACGCGAAGAATACGACGAGACGACCGCATACCGGGTAGATGGGATGGATGCCAATGTAACCCATTACTGGGGGGGCTGTGCGACGGATGATTATGCCTATTTCCTGTACAGCGGACGAACTCCGGCAGATGTATGGAAAGAAGGCAAGGCGGGGATCAATTATATCTACGTCGAACAGTACGATTGGAACGGGAACCCTGTGCGGCGTTACAAACTGGATCAATGGGGATATTTTACGGTCGACGGGAAAAACAATAAACTGTATCTGCTGTCCACCCAGCATGACGATCCGTTTTTCGTATATGATTTGCCTAACTGAGGGCATCGGATAATTCGATAAAAAGAACGAGGGCGGGAATATTCCCGCCCTCGTTCTTTTTTTGCTAACATGTCTGTCGAATAATTAGCTCCGGTTGCTGGACACTTTTGCCAGCAGGCGCAGGAGCTCCAGGTAGAGCCATACGAGTGTGACCAGGATACTGAACGCGCAGTACCATTCCATGTATTTGGGGGCAGCCCGCTGTTGGAGCTGATTGACCAGTTCGAAATCCAGGGCCAGGTTCAGCGCGGCTACCAAGGCTGCAAAGGCGGTCACGCCGATCGAGAGGGCGGAAGTGCCCATCAGGAAATTGGTGCCGCTGCCGAAGAAGCTCATCACGAACAGGATCAGGTAAACGATAGCGATGCCAAATGTGGCGGCTATTACAATGCCGATGAATTTCTGGTTCACTTTGATCACGCCCGTGCGGTATAGGATCAGCATGGCGAAGAACGTAGCGGCCGTCCCGAGGATGGCTTGCCCGACTACGGCCGGCGGCGCCTGGAAATAGGCCGGAATGGCCAGCGACGCACCCCCCAGCAGAAGCCCTTCGAGCAGGGCATACAGGGGCATCGTGAACCGCGCTACCGTCGGTTTGACGATGGTGACAATGGCGGCTATCAGGCCGCCGATGAGCCCGATCATCACCAGCGTGTTGAGTGAAGCCGGGTTTTGAATCGAGGCGTATACAGTATAGAATCCTCCCACGAATGTCAGCAGCACGCCGAACATCGTTTTCCAGATGGTGCCGTTGATGGTCATCACCTGCCCGTCGTAAGCGACGGAGATATTTTTAATGGTATTTTCGCTAAGTGCGGGATTCGAAGAATTGAACAGTCCCATATTTATCTTTTTTGTTTTTTGATTTTGTTTCTCTTTGACCTTGCAAATATAAGCAAGATTCCGGCAATAACGAGAACCTCTGCCGCTACATAAGCGATTTTATGACCTATCGATATCTGTGCGGGCTCCTCGGCAGCGAAGGGATTTTCCGGACTCAGATATTTCCCCTCTTCGATAAGCTGCAAGGTATGGTTGAGGATCGCGTCACCGTTTTTGCCCGACAGTTCGTCGATCGTCAGGGGTACCGGATAATCGGGGAGCACGCCCCGTCCGTAAGGAGCCCGGTCGTTCACTACGGAATCGAAACAGCAATAGACCAAAGGGATGGTAATAGTGAGGGTCGTGTTCGGAAGGCGTATGTCGGCAAATTTCAGAGCGTTCATATAATGGTAGGCCGTCCGCGTTTCCCGGCCTACGATCACTCCCCGGTGGTTGCGCACCAACAATGCCGGGAATAATGTCGCCGCCGAGCACGAATTTTCGTTAGTGAGTATGTAAATTTTTCCCTTGTAGTTGATCGTCGAATCGGGCCGGATGATATTTTCTACCTCGGAACGCGAATAGAAGCCTTCCCGGCCTGGTTCGGGAGAATAGTGGGCAAATGAGCTGTCCTCCGGGATGCGGTTGAGCGCATATTTGAACGACTGGAACCCGCCCTGTTTGTTGACTCTCGAATAGCCGTCCAGGGTCATCGTATCCCCTGCGATATAGGTGTATAGTTTAGACAGTACGTCTGCACTTCCACCGGAATTATTGCGTACGTCGATGATCAGATAGGGGACGGCGGCGATCGAGTCGATGAACCGGGCGATGTCTTCCGTTTGCACCTGGTTCAGGCTGAAACTCGATAGCCCGATGTAGGCTGTCGAATCGTTGAGCATTTTCAGGTCATATCCTTTTCGGTGGCGGTTGGCCATGTTAAATTCCTGAGAAACGAAAAGGTACGGGCTCTTTGGGTCGGGTCGGTCGGCCTGCACGTCGATCGTTTCGCCGGTATCGGCCATTTCGAGGCGCATATTGAAATCGAGCGTCCATTTTTTCCGATCGAGAAACAATGACAAAGTGCCGTAAGCCAACATTCCGTCGATATAGCTGGTAACCTTCCCGTCGTAACTGCCGGTGGTGGCAATGAGCCGGCGTTTGAGCGAATCGGCGGATATCCCGTTGATCGATTTTATCGGACGCCCGATCAGGTGTTGGTAGGCCTCAGAGGCATCGCGGCACAGAAGGGTGTCGTTGAACCAGCCGACACTGACCGTTTGCTTGTTGAGGAATTTTACGGGTGTTGCCTTCCACCCAGGCCCGCGGTAGGAGATGTGGCTGTCGTGGATCCTGGCCCAAACCTCTATCAGGATGTCGGACGCTTGTGCATAAGACCAGTCTCCCGCATGGTTGTCGATGCGGGCGGTGGTCTGGGCGACGTACCGGTCGAGTTCTTCGGGGGTTATCACATCGTACAGGCCGGGATAGCATTCTTTCAGGGCGTCGATGTAGATCAGAAAATCCTCTTTGAGTTGTTCTTTGGTGAAGGAGGCGATCGGTTTGGCCTCGGCCGGGGGAATAAACGTCGTTTTGAGTCCGAAAGGGGTCATGGGATCGGCCACTTTGCCTCCCCGGTCTACGGATATTTTTATCGACGGATCCTTTATCTTCCGGTAGCTGTATCCTACCCGGCCGACAGGTGTCCCGCGGGTGATCTTTTGCCCCGTTTTGAAAACCTGGTCGCCGGTCAGCCCGCCTATATGGATCGTATTGCCGTCGAGGCTCCGTATGGTGATGCGGCCGGTGCCGAACTTGGGGTCTTCCAGTTTTTCGCCCATATGCTTCCGCCATTCGGGGAGGGCCTGGTCGAAAGAGGAGGTAGTGCTGCTGCCTATGCTGTAGGTGAGCGAGGTTAAATATCCTGTGCTGACCCACGTGATGGTGCCATCGACAGGCGATACGACCGTCGTACCTTCGGGTGCGGTAACGAAAAGGTTGGAAAAGTTCAGTTCGTCGTCGAGGTAGCTTTGCGGGGTGGATACAATGCCTTCGCCGGGCTTAGCCCCGTCGATAGGCCATTGGTAGACGGTTTTTTCTTGCGCGTCGGCCATGACAGTCCACAAGATTGCGAAAAGGAAAAGGATTTTTTTCATAGCAGGAAAAATAGTATAGGATAACGACTGTAAATAAAACGATTTCTTTTTGGAGAAACTGCTAAATAAATGATAAAATTGACGGGAACCACACGGGGGTTTTTTATCTTTGTGAACTATACATGAAACGGAAAACTTTGCAAGAAATGAATAAAAGACCGACTTTCCTTTTTTTTGCATGGATGATCGGGGTGTCCCTGATCCCCGGAGCTATGGCCAGCCAGCCTGCACAGGATTCGCTGTACAAGGCTACCTTGGCGCAGGCAATGCAAAAAGTAGCTGAGAACAGCTACCCGTCGGCCATTTTCAACCTGAAAAAATGTATCGAAATGTCCCCGCAGGATGCGGTGCCGTATTATCAGCTGGCCAATGTATACGCCCAGCTCGACGACGGAAATATGGCCGTGTATTATGCCCGCAAGGCTTTTACGTTCGAACCGGCCAATATGTGGTACGAGGAATACCTGTTGTCGGTAGCTGTCAAATACCGGAAGATGGAGGCTGTGCAGGCTGTCTTGGAACGGCGCTATGAACGGGACGACCGGTATTTGGGCGATTTGCTCGATACCTATGCCTTTACACAGTCCTGGGATAAATCCCTTTCTGCGATCAATATTTACGAAAAAAAACACGGACGCAGCGAAAAAACCATTGGATACCGCAAGGATATATACCTCAAATCGAAGGATTATAAAAATGCGCAGGCTCAACTGAAGACTCTGCAAAAAATATCACCGGATAATTCCCGGTATGCGGCCGAACGGGCGATGGTAATGGGGCTTACCGGCCAGAAAGAGCAGTCGTGGAAATACCTGGAGGATTTTTACCGGAAACATCCCGCCGATGGCTATATCGCCTATACGATGCTCCCTCATTACAATGAAGTGAAGGATTATGACAAAATGTTCGAGGCGATGCTCGTGGTAGCGAAAGATACGTCTTTCAGCGTACAGGACCGGATGAAGGTTCTCGATATGACAGCCATGATCGCGATGAAGGAGCAGAAATACCTGCCTGAATTCGAAAAAGCGTTGGAGTCCATCCTTTCGACCAGCCATGATCCTGTCGTATATGCGTATGGGAGTGAGTATTACTATTCCCAGAAAAACGAAGAACGAGGTTTCGACCTGCTCCGTAAAGCCGTCCGCGGAGGATTCAGCGATCAGAATGCGATTATGCGGTTGCTTTATACCGAGGCACAGGCAGGGAATTTCAAGGATTTGTCCGCCGATGCCCGTTTAGTGATCGACAGCATCGGCGAAGCACCGGAAGTGTACTATTTGTACGGCTATGCGGAGAACTCGCTCGGAAAGGCACAATCGGCTATTTCGGCCCTCGAAAGGGGAAAGCAGCTGGCCAAGGAAGGGGCTGTGCAACTTTATGTGGAAATATGCTCGATGCTCGGTTCGCTCTATAATGAGGCCGGCGATGCGGCCAAAAGTGCTGAAAATTTTGAACTCGTCCTGCTGATAGACCCGGAAAATGCCGGAGCACTAAACAATTACGGGTATTTTATGGCCTGCCGGGGAGGGGATTTACCCCGGGCGCGGGCAATGCTGGAAAAAGCAGTGAAGATAAAGCCGGACGAACCGGCGTTTCTCGACTCGTATGCCTGGATACTTTATCTGCAAAAAGATTACAAAGCCGCTTTGCTGAAAATAGAAGAATCGCTCGCTCTGGACGAAGACCCTTCAGCGGAAGTGTTGGAGCACTATTACAAGATACTTCAGGCTAACGGCGACGTGCAGGGGGCCCAAACTGCCAAAAAGCGGTATGAAAATAAAAAGAAGGCCGAGGAATCCGAGGCCGGGAAAACAAAAGCACAGGCCGCAGAATGACCCCGGTGAAGCATATTGCTCGTTATGCGGCCGTGGCGCTGTTGGTAATGCTGGCTGCCGGTTGTGCGACCAAAAAGAAGATCGTGGAAAAAGAGAAAGAAGGAGAAATCCCCTTGGCAATAGTCGATCACAGTGCTCTGTTGAGCGAAATAGAATCCTCCGCTTATTCCGAGGCATCTGCCGAACGGAAAGTGGATATGACCCTGGGTGGCAAATCCGTCGGCGGGGTCATGCGGATGGTGGATGGGCAGCGGATATGGCTCAATATATCGGTGCTGGGCATCACTTTTGCCCGGGCTATGTTCACGCCCGATTCGCTGATGTATTATGAACGGTTGAACAAAACAGCTTTCGAAGGGAGGTGGAAAGAGCTTCAGAATCTTTCGCCCGTGTTGGGAGCGGTCGATTATGCGATGATCGAAGACCTGCTTTGCGGCCGGCCGGTGTTCCGGCTTTCGGAAGAGAATTTTGTAGATATGCCCGAGGGCGAATTTTACGTCTTTTCCCAGAGGGAGCCTCGCAGCGGGGTCGACATGAATGTGCTGGTAAACAAAAAAACACTGCGGGTCGTTTCACAGGGGCTTGTTTCGCCCGATGGGAAGGTGGGGCTGACGGCCGAATATGTGTATGCCGGTGGAGGCGCGTTTCCTTCCTCAGCCCTGTTTTCGTTCCCGGGTGCAGACGGAAAGGCTTTGCGGCTGGATTTCTCCCCTTCCCGCAAGATGCAGCAGGATTTTCCTTTTACGGTCCCCAAAGGATACAAGGATGCCCGTGAATTGCTCCGGGCTTTAGGCGTGAATATATAAACCGGATACGGCACATGAAAACGACGGTCAAATATCTGTTCTTTGCGTCGGCGCTCCTTTTTTGCGCCGGCGGATATTCCCAATCCAAGACTTCGCTGGAAAAACAAAAGCGGCAGCTGCAGGACGATATGTCCCGGCTCAATGCCGCCATTGCCGCCAATACGAAGAACCAGAAGTCCAAGACGGTGGAGCTCCAAAGCCTGCGTTCGAAAGTGCGGATCCGCGAGAAGCTGATAAAAACGATCAATACGGATATCGGTATCCTGGACACCCAGATCGGAGTGAAAACAACGGAAACCCAACGGCTCACCCGCGAACTGGATACGCTGAAGGCTTCTTATGCCAAAATGTGCGTCAGCTACGAGAAAAACAAGTCCTCGGGGGTCCGTCTGATGTACATCCTGTCTTCGGATAGTTTTTTGCAGGCATACCGCCGTGGGAAATATATCCGGGAGTATGTGGATGCCATCCGCAAGCGGGGGCAGGAAGTCCGTTCCAAAAATGAGCAGGCACAGAAGGCACTGGCCGAACTCAGGGCTCTCAGAGGAGAGAAAACCAAGCTCTTGGCCGAGCAGACCTCCGAAATGGATAAACTAAAGGCCGACCAGACAAAGATCCAAGGACTGTTGTCTTCCCTGCAAAAGAACAAAAAGCAATTGGAGAAGGAGCTAAGCGAAAAGAAGAAAAACGCGACTCGTATCCAGCAGGCTATCGATGATATTATTGCCAAGGAACTGGCCGCCCAGCGCAAGAAGAGCGGCGGCAAAGGAACAGCGGGAGCCGGCATGACCCCGGAGGCCAAACAGCTTTCCGCCGATTTTGCCCAGAACAAGGGGCGCCTTCCCTGGCCGGTGGGACAGGGTATGGTCTATATTCCTTTCGGAAACCAGACCTATCCGGGACTCAATGTCCAGATATCCAATCCGGGCATTTCCATTTCGGCCCCGGAGGGAACAAATGCCCGGGCCGTTTTTTCGGGTACGGTAACCCGTGTCCAGAAGCAAAATGGCCTGATAAACGTGTTCGTAAGCCACGGGAAGTATTTTACCGTCTATGGCGATCTGGTTTCTGTCCAGGTGAAACAGGGGGACAAGGTATCCACCAAACAGGTGATCGGAAAAATCTATACGGACAAATTCGAAAATAAAACGATACTTACCTTCTGTGTGTTCGACGGGACTGAAAAACAGGATCCGGAGCTTTGGCTGGCACGCTGATGGGATACGAACCTCGATGAGAACGGATATCCGAGCCAATACGCTGCCCGCGGGCGGGCACCTGATGTTGCTGATCCTGTCGGTGGCAGCCGTAGGAGTGTTGTGTATGGTCAATTTTTCCATCCGCTGGGTGCCGTGGTGTAATGTGTCGGCGGCTCCTTTTGCCGATGCAGCAGTCAATATCGGGTTGGTGCTCGTTTCTGCCTTTTTTTCGGCACTGGCCCTCTCGGATATGTTCCGGCCGCAAAACCTTTGGAAAGTACCGGTGGTATACGGGGCGTTTTTTTTGACTGTACCGACGCTTATGTTCTTTTCGGATTATCTGATATCCAATATGCTAATCGTTTTTTCCCTGTACAACGTGATGCGGATGCAGGATAATCCCGGTGTGGAAAAGGCCCATATTTTTTTCGCTTCGTTTTTTGTGATACTGGCCGGTTGGTTTGTACCGGCGGCGGCAGTATTCCTCTTGGCCGTTTATATGGGGATTCTCCTTTTTTCGCCGTCCGATATCCGGAACTGGCTCATCCCGCTGGCCGGAGTGGCGGCCTCCTATATTTTGCTTTTAACTTACGAGGTGGTCTTTGCCGGAGGAAATTCATTTTTCCCGGAATTTTCTCGCAGTTTGTTCGCGATGCCTTATACGGAGAAAGTGTTCAAGGCGGACGGATTTTATTTTTATGCCGTTTGCCTGCTGTTAGCTATGTTGTATGCTTACGGAAAATATTGGAAATTCGCAGGCGGAGAGACGGTTCCCCGCAAAAAACGTTTCCTGGCTATTTCGGCCATATGCGTTTGCGCGATATTGATCGTCGCTATCCTGCCCGTATACAAATACCTGGCTGTATTTTTCGCGCTGCCTTTCGCGGCTGTGGTGGCTCGTTTCTTTTCTTTCGAAGACGGAAGGGCTTCCCGGGGCTTGATGAGGTGGTACCTGATCATATTGGCGGGGTTGGGGTTGCTGTTTTTTAAATAACAGGCGAACCGAAAAAGGATAATCGGATAGGAGCCGGCCTTTGGGAAAAAGGTTCGGCTCGATAAGAAAATAAAAAGAATGGGAGTACTCAAAAGCCTTACCGGGCAGACGGCGTATTACGGCATCTCATCGATGGCCGGGAGGTTGCTCAATTATTTGCTCACGCCTATGTGGAGCAACTGGATATTGCCTCCTGAAAGATTGGGTATCGTGAATTACCTGTATGCCTGGGCGGCATTACTCAACGTAGTGCTCACTTACGGGATGGAGACCGCTTTTTTCCGGTATTCCAGCGATCCGTCCTGCGACCGGAAGAAGGTGGCGGATACGGCTTTTACCTCTCTTTTCTTTTCCACGACTATCCTGATGGTCGGTGGACTGGCCTTTTACCGCCAGATTGCGGATTTTGTCGATTACGGCGATCAGGCCGCCTGCTTGCTCTATTTTGTGCTGATCGTGGCCATGGATACCTATGCTGTGATCCCGTTCGCCAAACTGAGGCTGGACAACCAGGCTTTTAAATATGCGATGGTCCGCGTGGCGGGGATAGGCCTGATGGTTTTGCTGAACCTTATCCTTCTTTATTTCCTGCCGCATTACGGGATCATGGAGGTGGATGTGAAGAGCATCTTCATCAGCAATGTGGCGGGGAGCGCCTTTGTCCTGCTGCTGCTCAGCGGGGAACTGAAAAAGTTCGCCCTGTACCTGAACAAGGCACTGTGGAAAAAGATGCTGAAATACGGCTGGCCGATCCTGATCGGCGGTACGGCCTATGTAGTGAACGAAACGATGGACCGGGTGTTCTTGCGTATGCTTTTGCCGGCCGATGTGTCGGAATATTGGCTGGGAGTGTATGGCGTATGCTTTAAGCTGGCCATATTCATTACGCTTTTCGTCCAGGCTTTCCGTCTGGCGATGGAGCCTTTCTTTTTCTCCCATGCCCGCGACCGCGACGCCCGCCAGACGTATGCGACCGTGACGCTGTATTTCACGGTGACCGTATCGGCCATGTATGTGGGTATTATGGCCAATCTTCCCTGGTTGAAGGACCTGTTCATCGGTTCCGAGTACCAGGCGGGGATCGATATTGTGCCCATAGTCCTGTTTGCCAACGTATTCCTGGGGTTGTATTATAACCTGTCGATGTGGTACAAACTGACCGACCGCACCAAATGGGGTGCTTACATTTCCATACTCGGGGCGGTAGTGACTACGACGGTGATATTTTACGGGGTGCCGCGCTTCGGATATATGGCCGCCGCCTGGTCGCATCTGGCTACATATGGGGTGATGATGCTGGTATCGTTTGCGTTCGGCCAGTATTTTTACCCGGTGCCTTACAATATCCCGAAAATAGTACTGTACCTTTTGCTGGGCTGGGGATGCGGATACGTGTCCTGGTACCTGCTCGACGGTAATGTTCTGGTGGGGAACGCCTTGTTTGCCGTTTTCTGCGCGGTGGTGTACTTCGTGGAGCGGAAGAATTTCAAAAAAGTATTTTCCTAATAATTATATTGTATGAAAATAAAGATAATAAACCGGTCGCGCCATGCGCTTCCTTCATATCAGACTCCGCTTTCTGCGGGAATGGACCTCCGGGCCAATGTGGACGCCCCGGTGACGCTCCGCCCGATGGAGCGCACGATCGTGCCTACGGGCCTCTTTATCGCCCTTCCGGAAGGCTATGAGGCGCAGGTGCGCCCCCGCAGCGGGCTGGCGATAAAAAGCGGCATTACCTGTCTGAACTCGCCCGGCACCATCGATGCGGATTACCGCGGAGAGATAGGGGTCATCCTGGCTAATTTGTCGAAGGAAGATTTTGTAATAAACGACGGCGACCGGATCGCGCAGATGGTCATTGCCCGCCATGAAACGGCCCAGTGGGAGCCGGTCGATTCGCTCGACCAGACCCAGCGCGGGGCAGGCGGGTTCGGCTCGACGGGAACGGCCGCCGAAAAGAAATGACGGACAACAGGAAAAGCGGTGTAGCAGATCGTTCGGACGTGCTGTTCTTTGATCTGGACCATACCCTGTGGGATTTCGAGCGAAATTCGGGGGAGGCGCTGGCCGAAACGCTGCACAATCTCGGACTCGTTGGCCGCAACGGTTTGACGGAAGAGGCTTTCATTTTGCGCTACCATGTGATAAACGACCGTATGTGGGACGAATACCGGCGCGGCGTTATCGAGAAGAGCCAACTCCGCACGCGCCGTTTCGCAGATGCACTGGCCCTGTTTTCCATCCGGGATAACGGCTTGGCAGAACGTTTCGCCCAGATGTACCTGGACATTTGCCCCCGCAAGAAAAACCTTTTTCCCGGCGCGCAGCAGGTTTTAGAGGAACTGTCCGCGCGGTATCCGGTGTGGCTGCTGACCAACGGGTTTTCCGAAGTGCAGGCCATAAAAATAAATAATCCCGCCATAAATCCGTACATTAGCGGTATGGTGACCTCCGAAGAGGCGGGCGCCAAGAAGCCGTCCCGGGCGATATTCGATTATGCCGTCCGCAAGGCGGGCGTGGAGGCTGCCCGCTGTGCGATGATAGGCGACGATATGGACAACGACGTCCTGGCTGCCCTCGACGCCGGTTTCCCCCGGGCCGTGTGGTTCAATCCCAACGGAAAGAAACACGCCGTGTCCGGGCGTGGGAATGTCTCCGAAATACAGTCTCTGACGGAGCTGACGGATATTTTTTGAATCGAAAAACGACAAGACCATGAGAATACACTTTATAGCCATAGGAGGTGCCGCGATGCACAATTTAGCGCTCACCCTCCAAAAGAAAGGACATACGATCACCGGCTCGGACGACGTGATCTATGAACCGTCCCACACGCGGCTGGCCGAAGCCGGCCTTTTACCGCAGCAGGAAGGGTGGTACCCGGAAAAGATTACCCCGGATATCGATGCGGTGATACTGGGCATGCACGCCCGGATAGACAATCCGGAACTGGCCCGCGCCCGCGAACTGGGGCTGAAGATATTCTCCTACCCGGAATTTATCTACCACGAGTCGGAGGAAAAGAAACGTATCGTAGTGGCCGGTTCGCACGGAAAGACGACCATTACGGCCATGATCCTGCACGCCATGCAGTACGCCGGGGTGAAAACGGATTATCTGGTGGGGGCCTCGATAGACGGTTTCGACCGGATGGTCGAACTGACAGAGGATGCCGGAACGATCGTGATCGAAGGGGACGAATACCTCAGTTCCCCGCTGGATATGCGTTCCAAATTCCTGCATTACCACCCACATGTGGCCGTGATATCGGGAATCGCGTGGGATCATATGAACGTGTTCAAGACGTATGAGAGTTATACCGATTCTTTCGTGAAGTTCATCCAGAGCCTCGAAAAAGGGGCCGTATTGATATACAACTCCGAAGACCCGGAAGTGGTGCGTATCGTCCGCCAGGCTTTCGACGAGCGGCCGGATATGGACCTTAGGCTGGAGCCGTATTCCACGCACCCGTACGAGATACAGGACGGACATGTCTATCTTCAGGATGGCGGCAACCGGTATCCGGTGACCCTTTTCGGACGGCACAATATGTCCAATCTGTCCGCGGCGATGCTTGCCGCAGAACAGGCCGGAGTCAGCCGACTCGATTTTTACCTGAGCCTGGCCGATTTCAAAGGGGCTAAGAACCGCCTGGAACGCCAGTACGACGACGGCCGGACGGTCGTTTTCAAGGATTTCGCCCATGCGCCGTCCAAAGTGCGTGCCACGGTGGCCGCTGTGAAGGAATTGTATCCCGACCGCCGAGTGGTGGCCTGCATGGAACTCCACACGTATTCGAGCCTTAATAAAGACTTCCTCCCCCAGTACAAGGGCACGATGGCCGGGGCCGACAAAGCATTCGTTTTCTATTCCCACCATGCGATGGAGATCAAACGGATGCCGCCGCTCGATCCCGAGTGGGTGCGCGAGGAGTTCGACCATTCGGACCTGGAAGTGAAGACCGATATCGAAAGCCTGCGCGAAGCGGTAAAAGCGATCCCCACGGATAGGACGGTATTCCTTTTCATGAGCTCCGGCAGTTGGGACGCGACCGATTGGCTGAAAGAGCTGGGCTTGAAGGAGTGAGACGGCATAGCCGCAAAAGATTTACGGAATATGAATTAATAAAACAGAAGCATAGATGTTTACAGGAATCGTAGAAGGGATGGCCATAGTGACCGGCCTGAAAAAAGACAAAGGCAATCTGCATATCACCATGCGGTGTGATTTTACGGGTGAATTGAAAATAGACCAGAGCATCGCCCACAACGGGGTGTGCCTGACGGTGGTAAATATCGCCGGTGACGAGTATACTGTAACGGCCATCGACGAAACGCTCAAAAAATCCAATCTGGGAGAATTGGAAATAGGCTCCGAAGTGAATGTGGAACGTTCGATGAAGTTGGGCGACCGCCTGGACGGCCATATCGTACAAGGGCATGTGGATCAGACCGCCGTATGCACCGGTGTCGTACAGCAGGACGGGAGCTGGATCTATCGTTTCGAATACGACGAAGACCTTTACGGCAATGTGACTATACCCAAAGGGTCTATTTCGGTCAACGGGACCAGCCTGACGGTGGTGGACAGTGAAAAAGGCCGTTTTTCGGTGGCGATCATCCCTTTTACTTACGAGCATACCAATTTCCATACCTTTAAGAAAGGAACGAAAGTCAATCTCGAATTCGATGTGATAGGGAAGTACGCAGCCCGCCTTTTAGGCAAGTGAAAAATATGGGTTAAAAACGTACGATTTTACCGCAAAGATAGGAAGGGTTTGCGGAATGACAAATTTTTAAGCCGGATATTACAAATAGTAGTATCCGGCTTTGTTTTAAACTGTCTTAATGGAGATGGGCACATCCCGGCTGGACGGCATGGAGAGTGTGGTTATCTATCGTACGTTTTTTGCAAATGATAATCGTCTCTATCCTGAGCGCCTGCGTGCGGATATAAAGAATATCACTCACGAATGCTTATGCTCAAAACTTTTGTTTTCCCCAGCGTTTGCCGCCCTTTCGAAGGAATGTTGGCTCCCTCGTCCGAAGATGGTTCGTTCGCCCCGCTTGTTCTTAAATTCCGGGAAAAAGAATACCTGGTAGGAAAAATGCAGGATATTTTGGATGAAATAAATCCAATCTCTCCTTTTGGGGCAAAATTCCAGTTACTCGCCCGGATGGCACTTTTACTGGCCGATACGGAAGACGGAGGCCGGGTATCCCTTACTGTAAGCCTGCCATCGTTCCTGTATGCGTATAGAGATATGGTGGAAAAGTCCCTGCAAGGGAAAATAACGGTGGATTTCGGAGCTTCACAAGTGTGTAAGGAATATATCAGCCGCGTTATCGATATCTCGCATTTGCAGGTGATATCGAGGCTGGAGAGCTGCATAACGGCCATCCGTCGGGGCAATATCCGGGAAGAAGGAGATTTTTTAGTCGTAAACCTCGGGCAGGGAGCCTGTGAAGCAGCTGTGAGCATCGCCGGAACACCGGCCGGCCGGCAGTTTTGCGCCCGGGGTATCCGGGCGGGGATAGACCTGGGGATAGGGTCGGAATCCCTACAGCAGGCATTGTTCGGAAGGCAAACCGCGAAAGCGAGTGTCCCCCGGCTGAGGAAAGAAGTTCTGCGGCGCTATTATCAGGATGTTGTATCTTCAAGTATTCGGGACGTTTTATCCGGTCAAAATGATGATTGCCCGAAGATATACCTGTGCGGCTGTCTCTTATACACATCTGACGCTGCCGA
>CALJDR010000024.1 GCA_938023515.1 uncultured Flavobacteriales bacterium | reverse complement strand
CTACACAAGGAGTATCGTCGGCAGCGTCAGATGTGTATAAGAGACAGGATTTTAATTTACCGGCATGCTCTTCGCCCAATCCTTTGGGACAATGCACCACCACCAGTACGGCAGGCGATGATTCCTCCCCGACCGCACAGACCATCTCGGCTTTCGCTACGGCAATGGAATCCACTTCGGGGAATAGTTCGTGTACTTCCGCCGCGATATTCCGTACCGGTACGGCGATCTTCCGCAGGGAGGCCAACTCTCCTTCCAATACGGCAATGACCGAATCTTTTTCGTGGGCCGTCCGCTCATTCGCCCGGTAGAGGCTCATGAACATATCGGAGGATATGGCGTCTTTCTCCTCGCCCTTTCCGGCGATGTTCACCACACTCAGCTGCGTTCCGGACAGGGAATACCGCTCCATACCATCGCACAGGCGGCGGTAGCCGAGCGAATCGACCGGCGACCCGATCACGAACACTTTTAGTATCTTCTCTCCGTTTTCCCCGCGGAGCAGCTCCTTGCGCAGCACCTGGGAATCGGTCCGGTCGAATTCCGTAGCCACGAAACGGTTGACATTGTTCTCGTACACCGTATTTTTCACCAAATTATAAGCCAGGTAGATACTCGGGGCGATAATGACGACCGTGATCAGGGTGATGATCCGCTTGGTCAGGCGCTGCTTGTCGGTATGCACCTCCACCAGAGGATACTTCAACAACTTAGCCACCAGGAAAGTACCAAAGGCGATCATCACGCTGTTGATGATATACAAATACAGGGCCCCGATAAAAAACTGCATACTCCCTACCGCCAGGCCGAAACCGGCCGTACACAGCGGTGGCATCAGCGCCGTAGCGATAGCCACCCCCGCAATGGGGTTCCCTTTTTCCTTCGAAGCGACAGCCACCATTCCCGTAAGGCCGCCGAACAGGGCGATCAGCACATCCCATATGGTAGGCGAAGTGCGGGCCAACAGTTCGGACTGCGCTTCGGCCAACGGCGTGAGCCGGAAATAGAGCCACGATGTAGCGACACTGAACAGCGTAGCGATGAGCAGGTTCTTGAAAGATTTCTTGATCAGGGGAAAATCGTATTGGGCAGCCCCCAGTCCCAACCCCAGGATCGGCCCCATCAGAGGAGAGATAAGCATCGCCCCGATGATCACCGCCGGCGAATTGACATTCAGTCCTATCGAAGCGATGAACGTAGCGAAGATCAGCGTCCATAGGTTGACGCCCTTGAACATCACTCCGCGTTTGACAGCCTCTATCGTATTGAGCTCGTAATCGGTATCGCCGCGCAGGCTCAGGCGCTCCTTCAGGAATTCCTTTACCGACAGGTAAATTTCTCTCATCTTTTCTGCGGATTATTTTTTTACAGACAAATATAAAGAGACGCCGCGATATGCTCCTTATAGGAGCGGCAAAAGTATCAGTCGCCCGTATACAAATTTAAAAGGCCGTCGGGAAGATTCAAATAAAGGGCGCGGCCCTTTTTATCCACTTTTTCTATAAAATCATCGACTACCGGCACGAGGATCTCTTTCCCATGGGAGTCTATCTCGAACAAAGGCTGTACAGGGGCATCGTTGACGCGTTTCACTGTGCCTATTTCCCCGGCCGTTTTATCCACCACCCGATATCCCGTTATCTCGTGGTAGTAGAATTGGCCCTCCTCCAACTCCGGCAGGCATTCTATCGGAAGGTACGCCTCGCTGCGGACAAGCCGGCGGGCCTCCTCCTCGGTGTCGACCCCTTCCAGCTTTATGCGCAAAAACTGCCCGGAAAGGGAAGAACGCTGTATAAAAAAAGGAATCATTGCCTCTGCACGCTGCAGAAACAATGATTCCATTTGTTCGTAGGCCTCGGGAATGTCGGTATCCAACCGGAGTACCACCTCCCCTTTAAAACCGTGTATCTTGACGATCCTACCTATGTAGAAGTTATCTTCGTTCACGTCCACCGGCCTTTGAAAAGACTTTTACTCCTGCGGAGCTTTTTCCTCGGCGACCACGTCGGCAGCGGGAGCTTCTTCGGCAAGGGCTTCCACAGCCTCTACGGGAGCTTCAGTCTCTTCGGTCTCAGCCACGACAGCTTCAGCCTGGGCTTTGGCCGCTGCGGCAGCAGCAGCTTTGGCGGCAAGAGCCTCTGCACGGCGTGCATTGACTTCAGCTTCGGCAGCGACGGCAGCAGATTTCTTCTCGGTCTTGGATTTCTCCAGTCCCTGGACTTTTCCGCTGACTTTCTCTTCCTTGGCTTTGAGCCATTCGGCGAATTTCGCATCGGCCACTTCCTGGGTGAAAGCACCCTTGAGGACACCTCCATTGAGGTGTTTCTTGAGCAGGGCACCCTTATAGGAAAGGATGCGCGAAGTGGTCAGGGTCGGCTGCGCGCCTTTTTCCAACCAGGCTACAGCCTTGTCCAAATCCAGAACGATGGTGGCAGGATTGGTGTTGGGGTTGTACGTACCGACTTCCTCGATAAAACGGCCATCGCGTTTGTCCGTAGAATTGGCCACCACGATCTTGTAGAAAGGTTTTCCTTTCTTCCCGTGTCTTTGAAGACGAATTTTTACCATTTTGTTTTCGTTGTTTTTCGAAGGGTTCTCGACCCTTCCGTTAATAACAATTTTGCTTTCTACCCGAGAAAGCGTGGGCAAAGATACGATTTTTTTGTTTTTCGGGAAACATTTTGTATATTTTTGCCTTGATTATGAACATACAAATTCTATTCGCCAAAGTAAAGGCGTATCACAGCGGGGAAAATTCGGGACACGATTTCTCCCACATCCAGCGGGTGCTGAACAACGCGCTGAAAATAGGCCGTGCCTATTCCGAAGCCGATCAGGACGTGGTCAAAGCCGCCGCCCTGTTGCACGACGTAGCCGACCACAAACTGGTCGCCCCCGGAAAAACGGACGAGACGCTGGCGATGATGCGCCAATGGCTCGAAGAAGCCGACACGGAACCAGCCCAGACAGAAAAGATAATGCATATCTGCACCAACCTCTCTTTCTCCACCTCGTCGACCAACCAGCCCCTGCCCATCGAAGGACAGATCGTACAGGATGCCGACCGGCTCGACGCCTTGGGCGCGATAGGCATTGCCCGGGCATTTGCCTACGGAGGGGCCCACGGGCGCGAGATGTACCGGGAAGGTTCGAAGAACGATACCGTCAGCCATTTTTATGACAAACTCCTGCGCCTGAAAGATTTAATGAATACCCGGCAGGGACGCCGCATGGCCCGTCAACGGCATCGGTTTACCGAATCGTTCCTCGACGAATTTTTAAAGGAATATTTATAGTTCGAGTATAGCCGAAGTATTACCCCATTGTTGTCCCCAATAAAAAATCCCGGCAGGCACCTGAAAGGCGACTGCCGGGATCATAGTTATATAAATGGGTCTGGATTAGTCTGGTTAAGGTTTGGATTAGCTCTATTTCAGGATTTGGGCTGTAGGCGTTTTGGTTTCTACTTTTTTAATGATGTTCGCGATCACTCCATTTTCATCTATTACATAGGTCTTGCGGAGGGTACCCATCGTCTTTTTTCCGTACATGTTCTTTTCACCCCACGCTTCATATGCTTTCAATATCTCCAGATCGGGGTCAGAGATCAAAGGAAAAGGAAGCGAATACTTTTCAGAGAATTTCTTATGGGATTCTTCACTATCTTTGCTTACTCCCACCACAGCATATCCCTGTGAGAGGAAACGATGATAGTTGTCCCTGAAATCGCAGGCCTCCGCCGTACATCCGGGCGTATTGTCCTTGGGATAAAAATAGAGAACCAGTTTTCGGCCTTTAAAATCGGCCAGGCTCACCGGATTCCCCTGCGTATCCCACCCCGAAAATTGCGGGGCCTTGTCTCCTACTTTCAGCATTGTCAGATTTAGTTAATCAATTAAAGTTTTCAGGTTTGGGTTACTTTTAAAAATAAGGTTTGGTTTAGTTCTATCTTTCGTTATCAAATGTATTTATAAAACACAGCCCTACAAAACGATTTCAATCTTTTATATATATCCCCCGAATAGTTATTTTCTATTATCATAAAAGAAACATCAAGCCTGAAAAACGGAAAATATCCCCGAATCCGGGTAAAAAACAGGAAGAGCATAGGTAAAGTAGGGAAAAACCCATAAATTTCTTCGTCCTTTTCACTATAAAAAAAAGTAATGGCTCAACCAATGATCGAGCCATTACTGAAACCTGCACTTAACAGGTCTAAACGACTATATTGATGATGCGGCCGGGAACGACTACTACCCTTTTTATCGTCTCCCCGCGAAGGGCGGCTTCCAGGCGTTCGTCCGCACGGATCGCAGCCTCGACCTGCTGGGGCGTATCCGAAAGGTCGTATTCGGCCTTGAACCGGAGCTTGCCGCGCACCATCACCGGATATTCGAAGGTAGTCTCCTCCAAGTGCTTTTCATCGGCCTGTGGGTAGGTTTGGCGCGTCACACTATCCGTATGGCCCATCCCATGCCACAATTCCTCGGCCATATGGGGGGCAAAGGGGGCGATAAGAATAGCCAAAGGTTCTAAGATCGCGCGTTTATGACAGTCTTTTAGCTCGTTGACGGCGATCATGAAAGCACTCACCGAAGTGTTGAACGAAAAGCCTTCGATGTCCTCGGAAACTTTTTTGATAACCTTGTGCAAGGACTTCAATTCCACCGGCGTGGGTTTTTCATCGGTGACGATGCTCCCGTCGCGGCCGAAATAAAGCTTCCAAAGCTTTTTCAGGAACGAGTAAACCCCGCTGATCCCTTCGGTCTTCCAAGGCTTGGACTGCTCCAGCGGACCGAGGAACATTTCATACAAACGCAGCGTATCTGCCCCGTAACCCTCCACCACATCGTCGGGGTTGACCACGTTGAATTTGGACTTGGACATCTTTTCGGTCTCCGAACCGCAGACGTACCGTCCGTCGTCTTCCAGAATAAATTCCGCATCGGCATATTCGGGGCGCCATTTCTTGAAACCCTCAACATCCAGCACATTATTCTGCACCAGCGACACGTCCGCATGGAGTGCAGTAGTCTGATACTCGTCTTTCTTGCCGGCCGAAACGAACGTATTCGTCCCGTTGATCCGGTATACAAATGCCGAAGTACCGAGGATCATACCCTGGTTGATGAGTTTCTGGAACGGTTCTTCGGTGGGGACGACCCCAATGTCGTGCAGGAACTTGTGCCAGAAACGGGAATACAGCAAATGCCCGGTCGCGTGTTCCGACCCACCTATATATAGGTCTACATCGCGCCAGTAGGCAATAGCCTCGGGCGAAGCGATGGCTTTTTCATCGTGCGGATCCATATACCGGATAAAATACCAGGAAGATCCGGCCCATCCGGGCATCGTATTGAGCTCCATCGGGTAGCCCTCCGGCGATTTCCAGTCTTTGGCATTGCCCAGCGGCGGTTCGCCCGTTTCAGTGGGCAAGTATTTATCCACCTCCGGCAGAAGTACGGGCAGGTATTTTTCGTCCAGCATGTAAGGAATGCCATCCTTATAATACACCGGGAACGGCTCGCCCCAATAGCGCTGGCGGGAGAATACCGCATCGCGCATACGGAACTGTATTTTTCCTTTCCCGCGGCGCATTCCCTCGAGTTTTTCCACAACCTTGCGCACGGCTGTCTGGTAATCCGCTCCTTTGATAAAATCATGGAGATAGATGCCGTCCTTACCCGTATAGGCTTCTTCGGATATATCCTTGCCCTCCACGATCGGGATGATGGGAATATCGAAATGTTTGGCGAATGCATAATCGCGCGTATCGCCCGCCGGAACGGCCATCACCGCCCCCGTACCATAACCGGCCAGCACATAATCCCCGATATAAATAGGTATCTGCGCCCCGGTAAAAGGATGTACGGCATAGGCTCCGGTAAATACTCCGCTGATGCGGCCCACGTCGGCCATACGTTCGCGCTCCGAACGCATGGAAGTCTGGCGGACGTATTCGTCCACCGCTTCCCGCTGCTGGGGCGCAGTGATCTCGTTCACCAGGGGATGTTCCGGGGCGAGGGTCATGAACGTGATCCCGAATATCGTATCGGGGCGCGTGGTGAATATCTCGAATTTCTTGTCCGTACCGGCCACGTCGAACCAGATGGCCGCCCCTTCGGAACGCCCGATCCAGTAGCGCTGCGATTCCTTGAGGGAATCGGGCCAGTCTATCGTGTCCAGTCCGTCGAGCAGGCGCTGGGCATACGCCGTGATGCGCATACTCCACTGGAGCATGCTCTTGCGTTCCACCGGGAATCCGCCGCGTTCGGACAGGCCGTCTTTCACCTCGTCGTTGGCCAGTACGGTACCCAGTCCGGGGCACCAGTTGACCACCGCTTCGCTCAGGTACGTCAGGCGGTATTTGGACAGTATCTCATATTTCCGGCGTCCGTCGAATTCTTTCCACTGCTGGGCCGTGAAGAACGGTACGTCATCATCCGAAGCCGCATCGACAGCCCCGTTGCCTTCTTTTTCAAAGATGGCTTCCAGGTCTGCAATGGGGCGGGCTTTGTTCGCCTTATTATCGTACCAGGAATTGTACAGCCGGATGAATATCCACTGTGTCCACCGGTAATACTCCGGCTCGCAGGTGCGCACCTCCCGGTCCCAATCGAACGACAGGCCTATCAGGTCGAGCTGGGAACGGTAGCGGTTGATATTTTCTTCGGTAGTAATGGCCGGATGCTGCCCCGTCTGGATGGCATACTGTTCGGCCGGAAGCCCGAAAGCGTCGTATCCCATCGGGTGCAGCACATTGAAGCCCTTATGGCGTTTGTACCGCGCATAGATGTCGGAGGCGATATAGCCCAGCGGGTGGCCGACGTGCAGTCCCGCCCCGGAAGGGTACGGGAACATATCCAGCACATAATACTTCGGGAGCGAAGTGTCGTTGTGCGTGGCATACGTTTTGTGGGCTGCCCAATAATTGCGCCATTTGCTTTCGATTTCCTTGTGGTTGTAATCCATCTTCTGTCTCGTTTAGGATGAAACTGTCTTTTTTCTAATAACCTGCAAATTTACACAAACCCATCCAACCGCCCAAAGCTTATGGGGAATATGTTTCAGATATTGCTTATATTAGCGGACATAAAACAAAAGACAAGAGATAACATGAAACCATTGAACCTCAGCGGAAAGATCCTCGTCATCCCGATGGCATCCCTTCCGCAAAACACCAAAGACGCTATTCAGCAGGAAGACGGCATGCAGGCCGCCTTCGGCACGAACATATTCGTATACGCCACCGGCCGTGTCTTTTCCGGATGCTGCTGCGGGCACCATCATGGGGAAGAAGGCCATCATCACCACGAGCATGAAGAAGGACACGAGTGCTGCGGAGGACATCACCATCACGAGCATGAAGAAGGACACGAGTGCTGCGGTGGACATCAGCACCACGAGCATGGATACAATGCCGACGAAGCCGATGAAACCTATTTCGGACAGGAAGATCTGGCCTACGGCAAGGACGAACCAATCCTGGAAACAATAGACGACAACCTGCTGCTGGTGATCAACGAGCCGGTCGCAATCGTTAACACGTCCGATGCCGAGCGCATCGGTTTCGATGCTGCCGCAGCCAAATACTTCGAACTGCCGCCCGACGGCATCACGCTGGTTCCCGGAAAGGACGTTGATAAGGAAGGATTCCAGACCGGCCCGATCAGCATCCAGCTCAAAGATTAAAACTGATCGCGCGCAATAAGCGCAAAACAAAAGCGGCGCCCCGGAAAGGGCCGCCGCTTTTTGTTTTAGGCTCAGAAAAACATCAGTCTTTCTGGTATTCGATCCGGCTGTGGTATATTTCGAGGAGTTTTTCGGTCAGGATCTCCTTCAGGCGGTTGATCTGCCGGTACGAGATCTCCGCCTTGTCGAACTGCCCGTCCTGGCGCTGGCGTTCCACTACGGCCGATATCAGGTCGCGCAATGACTGTTCGGTAATAACTTTCAGGCTCCGCGAGGCCGCTTCCACCGAATCGCAGATCATCAGGATGGATTCTTCCTTGGAGATCGGCTTGCGGTAATGATACCGGTAATCGTCCTCGTTCACATTTTCGGCCCCGTATTTTTCCACCGCTTTTTTCCAGAAGAAATACACGAGCGACTGTCCGTGATGGGTGCAGATAAAATTGGTCACGATGGACGGTAAGCTGTATTTTTTGGCCATTTCCAGCCCGTCGCTCACATGGCGGCGGATCACGTCGGAACTGTCCTTGGGGTCCATATTGTCGTGCGGATTGTAATGGGCGCTCTGGTTCTCGATAAACATCCCGGGGTTTTTCAACTTACCGATATCGTGGTACAGAGCCCCCACCCGCACCAACAGCGCATTGCCTGCCATTTCCCTGGCTGCCTGTTCGGCGATATTGGCCACCGCCAGGCTATGCTGGAACGTACCGGGTGCTTTTTCCGAAAGCAGGCGCAGCAGCGGGGAATTGGTATCGGTGAGTTCGAGCAGCGAAATATCGGACACCAATCCGAACACCTTTTCGTAAATGTAGATCACCGGCTGTGCAAACAGCATCAGGATACCCGATATGAGCAGATAGCCGGAGATCGTGAGCATTTCGCCCGTAAAGGCTGGATTTTGTATCAGCATCACCCCGACCGCTATCACGATGGACAATCCCGTGATACGCGCCACACTGACAAAAAGACGGCTGCGGTGATAAATGACATTGGACGTAAAGGCACACGCGATCCCGGTGATAAGACCGATAAATATGTACATGTACATATTGGGGGCCATGAACGAACACAGGTAGACCGAGAAAATATGCACCATGAACGCGATGCGCGAGTTGAAGAACGAGCGCAGCACGATGGTCTGCATACAAATGGGCACGATATAGATCATCGGTGGGGAAAACCGCGTAACGATATAACACAGCACGAACGAAACGAACATGCTGGTCAAAATAAGTATGATCTGTTTCTTATGGAAATACTTGCCCCGTTTGAACTGTCTGAGCAGCATATAAAGCGACAAGAAAATGGAAAAGACGACGATCACATAGCCCAGCGTCGTCCCCCACATCCCCTGCTTATCACCCTGAGTATTGTAGACCTTGCGCAAAGATTCCAGCACATTGTACGTATAGTCCGAGACCGGCTCGTCCTGACTGATTATCAGTTTCCCGCGGGCAATGAACCCATAATTGGGCGATATATCGTCCAGGTTTTCGGAAAGGGCCGTCTCGGTCAGGTCGATATCGTACGACACATTGGGGGTAAGCACTGCCTCGAAAAGAGCGGTCATCCGCTCCACATCTTCTGCATCCACCCCTGCTGCTTTCAAGCGCTTCCCGGCATATTCCAGGGCAGAATCGGGCGTATAAAGTTCGGAAAATATCACTTCCTCCTCCTGGTTCCCCCGCAGCAAAGACACCAGTTCGTTGCGGCTGCGCACCACTCCGGACGCCGCCTGGGACACCAGCCCCCGGGACAGGATACGGGACAAAAGGGTGCGACCTGTTTCTTTCAGCCGGGCCGTATTGCCTTGGGATTCGGCAAAGACCGAAGAAAAATTGTCGTCGTATTTTTGCAGGGAAGTAGATGATACCGTATCCGAATACACAAAATAATGCCGGCTGGTGGATCGTATCTGCTCGCGCTCGGTGCGGAGCTGTTTATCGGTCTTGGACAGCACGAAATCGAACGGCGCCGCCAGATCGTCGTAATGCCAGGCCTGCCCTTTGCTGTAATCGTACTTGAAATTATGGCTCTTAGGCATCACCACCACCACGGCCGCAGCCGCGGCCAGGAAAAGGGAAAGTTTGAACAAACGCCCCCCATGGACCTTCAGGAATACCCTCAAAGGTCTCAGCAGCCCATCCGCTTTGTTCCGAATATCCTCCATTGCAGGGATCTTTCTTTATCGTTAATTATATCTTACAAAAATAGGCAATAAACAGTAAATGTAAGGCATTATATCCATCCCTGCACGGTTTTTTTGATTTTTTTACCTAACTTGCGGGCCTGAAAACCGAAAAAAACATGAAAAAACAGCAGGCAGTAATAGTAGCTTCGGCGCGCACACCCATCGGGGGATTCTGCGGCAGCCTGAAGGACATATCCGCCCCTATGCTTGGTGCGATCGCGATAAAAGGCGCCCTGGGAAGGTGCCAGGTAAAGAAAGGGGATATCGACGAAGTATTCATGGGCTGCGCCCTGCAGGCCGGTCTGGGACAGTCCCCGGCCAAGCAGGCAGCCATCAAAGCCGGCATTCCGGAATCGGTCCCCTGTACGACCATCAATAAAGTCTGCGCCTCGGGCATGAAAGCCACCATGCTGGCCGCCCAAAGCATCGAGATCGGCGAGAACGACACAGTCGTAGCCGGCGGCATGGAAAATATGTCCAAAGTGCCGTATTACCTGCCCTCGGGACGCACCGGACAGAAATTCGGGAACGTCACCTTGGTGGACGGCATGCTGTACGATGGGCTGACGGACGCTTTTTCCAACGAACACATGGGCCTGTGCGGGGAAGCCTGCGCCGAATCGCACGGCATTTCCCGGGAAGAGCAGGATTCGTTCGCTATCGAGAGCTATACCCGCAGTGCCAAAGCCTGGAGCAAAGGCGCATTCGACAACGAGATCGTCCCGGTAGAAGTGACCGACCGCAAAGGCAACGTGAGCATCGTGAGCGAGGACGAAGAATACAAAAACGCCAAACTGGACAAGATTCCCCTGCTGCGCCCGGCATTCAAAAAGGACGGGACTATCACGGCTGCAAATGCCTCCACGATAAACGACGGAGCGGCCGCCCTGGTGCTCATGTCCGATGAAAAAGCGGGCAAACTGGGTATGAAGCCCGTAGCGCGTATCGTGTCGTATGCGGATGCCGCACAAGCCCCGAAAGATTTCACGACCTCCCCCACCCTGGCCGTCCGCAAAGCTCTGAAAAAAGCCGGACTGACGGAAAAGGACATCGATTACTGGGAAATAAACGAGGCTTTCTCGGTCGTGGGCATCGTCAACACACGATTGCTCGACATCGACAAGGACCGGGTGAACATATTCGGCGGGGCGGTATCGCTCGGCCATCCCCTGGGAGCCTCCGGGGCGCGTATCCTGGTGACCCTGCTCACCATTCTGGCCCGCAAGAACGCCCGTCTGGGTTGCGCCGTAGTGTGCAACGGCGGCGGCGGCGCGTCGGCCATGATCCTGGAACGCCTGTAACGACACAACACATCAATAAAAACGGCTTCCTCAAAAGAGGAAGCCGTTTTTATTTGTATCACAGTATTCTTAAAGCACTAAGAGTTCGGCAGGAGTGCGGAGAAAGTACCGAGCCTCTATATTTTCCGCGGAGGCGGCCCCCCACAAGGCAAGACCAAAATCGACGCCGGCATTCCGGCTGCACTGGTAATCGTAGATCGTGTCGCCGATGTAAATAACTTCTCCCGGCGAAGCGCCCGTCCTCTGCAAATAGGTCAGCATAGGATCGGCAAAAGGCTTCGGGCGGGGAGAGTCCGTCACGCACAAGACCGTGCCGAAATACCCGGTTATCCCATGAGGCTCGAAATCGGCGGCAAATTCCCGGGGCGTTTTGGATGTGATTATACCCAGTTCATACCCTTTCTTCTGCAGCTGCGGCAACAATTCCGCAATGCCGTCGAACAGTTTGATAGCCGAACTGTATTTCAGCAGGTTTTTATTCCAAACCTTATTGGCCGACACGGTATCTTTTACGCCCGATTTTTCCAACGACACTTCTCCGGGTATTCCCAGGGCGAACGTAAGTTCCTTTATGCCGACCGTTTTACCCAAAGCCTCCTTAAGGGTATCCTGCAGACTGTGCAAAATAGCATATTCGGTATCCAGCAAAGTGCCGTCTATATCGAATATGATATGCTTATACTTCATTCTATCTTACCTGTTCCCCAATCCCACATCGGAACGCCCCCTTTAAATCCGGTTTTTATGTCATTCGATTGGTTCCACATTCTGGTAATCGTCCGTATCGAGGAACGCATAAAAAGCAAAACCCAACACCACCAGCACGGCCACTACGCTCACTTGAGACATCAGGGAAGGTATTTCCTTGTCGGCCAGCGAGGTAAAGAACCCGATAAAGGAGTGGTAAAGCGCCGTCGCCTGTTCCCAGCCCATGATCCACACCGCAAGGCCCGCTCCGGCCAGAATAGCGGCCATGATCACCCAGAGGGATATATCCCGTCGGGGAAGCGTACCCATCACCCGGGCAGAAAAGCCCTCGTCCGGGACAACCGTTTCCCGCAACGGGGATAAGGCCTGGGCCAGCATCCGGTCGGTATCGTCCTGAAAAATGTCTTTCTCTTTTGTCTTCATATCCTTCATCGTTTAAGTAGTTGGGCCAGGTGCGCCTTGCCGCGCGCCACGTGTGTCTTGACGGTCGAAAGGGGAATATCCATGATACGGGCTATCTCCTCCTGTTTCTGCTGCTCGATATAGAACAGCACCACCGCCGTACGCTCCGCAGGCCGCAAACGGTCGAGCGCCCGGTAAAGGTCGATATTTTTTTCCACCGCCGTACCGTCCGATTCCGTTAAATAATACTCGCACTCGGTGATATCCTGATGGGCATGTTTCTTTTGGAGGGCGGCATAATCGTAAAACACGTTGTATGCAATGGAAAAAAGCCATGTGCGGAACTTGGCCGTCCCCTTGTACGAGCTGATGTACATCCACGCCTTGAGGAACGTGTCCTGTGCGATATCCGCCGCCAGTTCGGAGTCGCCTCCGGTGAGGTGGAGCAGCAAACGCCGCACATCCCCCTGGTATTTTTTTACCAGGGAATCGAATGCGCGGCGGCTGCCCAGAAGGGTTACCTGCCCGACCAGTATCAGGTCTTCGGCTTGGCTCATTGCGGAACTTGCGTTCTTGTCTGCGGATAGGTGTTACTCGGCGGCGTTCTGCCCGTCCTTTTCCTCGCCCGTCTGCGGTTCTGCCTGTTTCGGCGCACTGTCCTTTTCGGCCTTGTAGCGCATGAATTCCTCCATATCCCGCCGCTGTTGTTCGCTTTTTTTACTGCTGTAATCCAGGTACAGGTAGGCAAAACCGATGAACAAGGGGATCAGCCCGATGGACCACGCATCTCCATGGCCTACCGATCCGAAGAAAAACATCATACCGATGGCGATGATCAGCAGGACAACACCCGTCTTACGGTATTTGCGGGGGGATCTCATATAAGAGGCCACACTTTTTTTGGTCCGTTCGAATGCCTGCGAGTAGTCCTTCCCAATAAGGGGCATATCCATTTCGTATTCTTCGGCTTCCCCGGCCGGAGCATCGGGGATGGCTTCTGCCCGACGTTCCCGGTATACGATCTTGGCCTTTTGCATAGCCTCAAACTGGGCCATTTTCAGTTCATGCGCCCGCCGTTTGCCTTTTTCACGTGCCTGAAGCACCAGCCAGAACGCCAGCATGATGCACAGGGCGATCAACAAAGGAGGAAAAACATTGTTCATAAAACGCTGGGAGTCGGTCGTCCAATAACGGTCCTGTTTTTTCATCTGGATCTGGTACAGCTGATCGTTATTCATCTGCGAATACACCACAGAATCCAGAAAACGGTCCATACGCATTTTTTCCAACGCCGTCTGCAGGGCGTATTCCGAAGCGTACTTCAGGGAATCCAGCGAATACTGCGTTGCATTTTTGTAGACCGTATCGCGTACTACCGCCGCCCCTTCGGGCTGTTCGACGGGTTTTTCCTTTTCGGCAGCGCCGAGAAATCCGGTAGCGGCAACCAGTGCCAGTGCGGAAAGAATAATTCTGATTTTCATGATCGGTATTTTTACTTTTTTATGTTCTTTTTGTTTTTTTCGTTCGAACTTTCTACTGCATTAGACAAGTGCCCGGATGCAAAAAGTTTCACCGGTCGGCGAAATTTTCGGGAGAATTTTCAAAAATAACGCAAATCGGGGTTTCAGCGCGTAAAATCGCGGTTTTATTTCTAAAAAAATAGATACATTTGTACCTATGTACCTCAAAAGCATCCGTCTTGTAAATTTCAAGAACCTCGGCACGCTGGACGCGGATTTTTCCCCGAAGATAAACGCGCTCACCGGCCCCAACGGCATCGGCAAAACAAATGTGCTGGACGCTGTATACTACCTGTGCTTTACCAAGAGTTACTTTTCCGTTTCCGACAGCCAGAACATCCGCCACGGCGAGGACTTCATGATGCTCGAAGGGCAGTTCGACTGCGCGGGCGACACCGACACCGTGCTGATGAGCCTCAAGCGCGGCACCCGCAAAACCGTCAAACGATGCGGAAAGCTCATCGAGCGGATGAGCGACTACGCAGGCATCTACCCGCTGGTCATCGTTTCGCCGTCCGACCGGGACCTGATCTCCGAAGGGAGCGCCCTGCGGCGTAAATTCGTGGACGGGGTCGTTTCCCAGACCACGCCGGGCTACCTGGAAATCCTCGTATCCCACTCCCGGGTGGTGGAACAGCGCAACGCCCTGTTGAAAAGCCCCGGCATCTCCCCGCCCGAACTCGAAATGTACGACCGTCCAATGATCGAACTCGGACAGAAGATATACACGGCCCGCAAAGCGTTCCTCGAAGCCTTCATCCCTGTCTTCCGGCAGGTCTACTCCGATATATCGGGCGGCAGCGAAACGGCCGACATCGCCTACCGGAGCGTCTTCGAGGAGGAAAACCCGGAAGCGGAGATACTCGGAGCCCGGACAAAAGACCTGATGGTCGGCTTCTCCACCACCGGCGTCCACAAGGACGACCTGCGCTTTACCCTGGGAGGATATCCGGTAAAAAGTTACGGTTCGCAGGGCCAGCAGAAAACATTCCTTACGGCCCTTAAACTGGCCCAGTTCGACTTCATGACCCGTGCCACAGGCCAGAAGCCCATCCTGCTGCTGGACGACATATTCGACAAGCTCGATCCCGCCCGGGTGGAATACATTATCTCCCTGGTGCGCCGCGACGCGTTCGGGCAGATATTTATTTCCGACACCCACAAGGACCGCATCGACGAATTGATGAAAGGCATCCCTGCCGGGTCTTACAAAACTTTTAATTTACCTTTGGAAAACAGATGAAAGAATACAGGCCCCAAAAAGCCGATAAAGTGATCGCTGATTTTTCGGCCCGAAACAAGGCCGTATCCGACGGGCTGACCGCCCGGCGCCTGGAAGAGCTGTGGACCGTCATGTACGGTTCAACGGCCCGGCGTTATACGGCCCGGGTGCTTTTTTCCGGGGGACATCTCACCATCGAGGTATCCAACGATGCCTGGAAGAACGAACTGATGCTCACCCGTACCTCCATCCGGGAACGCATCAACGGACTGGTCGGGTACGATGCGGTATCCAACATTTATTTCGTATGATATTTCCATCCGCAGGGCTTGGTTAAAAATATCCAAATTGTTGATAAAGTTTTGCCTCTGCGCTGAAACGGATGGATTTTAATGAGTATTTTTACCGAAAATTTGACTTTTGTCAAACCGAATGTTTTATTGACAGGACGACGATGGGAAAAATAATAGCGATTTCAAACCAAAAGGGGGGCGTGGGCAAGACTACTACGGCGGTCAACCTGGCCGCTTCGCTGGGGGCTCTGGAAAAGAAAGTACTGCTGGTCGATGCCGATGCGCAGGCCAATGCCACTTCGGGGTTGGGCGTGGACGAAAACACGATAAAAGGCGGGACTTATGAAGTGATAGAACACTTGGCCGACATTCGTGAGTTGATCGTCGAAACATCTACCCCGGGTGTAGACCTATTGCCAGCGCACATCAACCTGGTAGCAGCCGAGGAAGAACTTTCGGACAAAGACGGCCGGGAGTATATGCTCAAAGAAGCGCTCGACGCCATAAAAGAAGACTACGATTTTATCCTGATAGACTGTTCCCCTTCGTTGGGACTGATGACCATCAACTCGCTCACTGCATCGGACAGCGTGATCATCCCTATCCAGTGTGAATACTATGCCTTGGAAGGTCTTGGGAAGCTTCTGAGCACCATCAAGAGCATACAGAACAGTTACAACCCGTCCCTCACCTACGAGGGGATGCTGCTCACGATGTACGATCCGCGCCTGCGCCTGTCCAATCAGGTAGTCGAGGAAGTACGGACCCATTTCGAGGACATCGTATTCAATACCATTATCCAGCGCAACGTAAAACTGGGCGAAGCCCCTTCGCATGGGGAAAGCATCATTAGCTACGACGCTACCAGCCGGGGTGCCGAAAACTACATCAGCCTGGCCGCCGAGATCATCAAGAAAAACAAACTACACCTGATATGAGCAAGAAAGTATTGGGACGAGGGCTATCGGCCCTTCTGAGCGACGCGAAGAACGACATCAACTCCGCCAACGACGAAGGCGCCAGCAAAATCGTAGGCAAGACGGCTGAAATAGATATCAGCACGATCTCTGCCAACCCGTTCCAGCCTCGTACTCAGTTTAGTGAAGAACACTTGGGAGAACTGGCTGCTTCTATCCGGCAGTTCGGGGTCATACAACCTATCACCGTACGCAAGAACGGGTTCAATTCTTTCCAGCTCATTTCCGGGGAGCGCCGTTTCCGGGCTGCAAAATTAGCGGGCCTTACCCAGATACCGGCCTACATCCGCCTGGCCAACGATCAGGAGATGCTGGAAATGGCCCTGATCGAAAATATCCAGCGCCGCGACCTCGACCCGATCGAAGTAGCCACATCGTTCAAACAACTGATCGACAGTTGCAACCTCACCCAGGAGCAAATGAGCGAACGCGTGGGCAAAAAGCGCAGCACGATCACCAATTACCTTCGCCTGCTGAAACTGGAGCCTGTCATCCAAGCCGGCATGCGCGACGGCATTCTCTCGATGGGGCATGGCCGTACGTTGATAAACGTAGAAGACCCGGCTGCCCAGATGAAGATTTACCAGATGATCATCGAAGGAAACCTTTCCGTGCGTCAGACTGAAAAATTGGTCAAAGATTACCAGGACGGCGTATTGGGCAAAGAAAAAACGCCGCAGAAAAAAACAGCGGAACTGCCGGAAGAATTCGCCGGGGCTGAACACAGCTTAGGAAATAATTTAGGGGCCAAAGTGAACATCAGCGTCGACGGCAAAGGCCGGGGACGCATCGTGATCCCGTTCTCCTCCCACGAGGATTTCCAGCGGATAAAGAACCTTTTGGAAAAAAACTGAAAACGGATACCATTGACTGGCTTGAGGCTACATATTCTTTTCTTCATTTTTGCCGCCGGAGTATCCGCCCCGCTTGCCGGACAGCAGGCCGCAGGCAAAATTTCTGATACGCTAAAAGCCGCTCCGTCCGGCAAACAGGAAATGAGCGTACAACAGGCGATCGAGATACTCAGCCGCCAAGGTAACGACACGCTAAAGGCCAGCGAGGTGAAGAAACTGGAACGCCAGCAGGCAAAGGAAGCAAAAAGACAGGCTGTCAATGCAAAAAAACTCGAAAAGCTGCAAAAAGCCCAGGAAAAGAGACGGATCAAAGACCTGAAAAAAGAGGAAAAGCAGCGGAAAGACGTTGCCGAATACTTCAGCCATATCGTAACAGATACCACCCGCAAACCTTTTGTCGCCGATACAACCAACCGCGACCCGCTGCTCGACAGCCTGGCCATTCCCAATACGGACTATTACAAGAAAGACGACTCGACCATGGTAGGCGAGGCCCTAATGCTGAAAAAACCGCCGGCCCCGAAACCGAAAAGTGCAGCCCATGCGGCATTCCTTTCGGCTATCGTCCCGGGACTGGGTCAGATATACGGAGGTTCCCAATGGTGGATGGCCCCTGTCTTCTGGGGAGGGATGACCGGGACGATCATGGCTGTATCCTATTACAACAACTATTATAACGATTTCCGGAAAGAATATAAATACCGTATCCGCACCGGCGAAGTCAAGGATTATGAATATTTCACCAATGAAATGCTTGTCGACCGGATGCAGTATGCCGAACGACAACGCGACCTATGGGTCATCGGCACGGTAGGCATCTACTTACTCAACGTATTGCATGCCAATGTATCCGTCCAGCTCAACGAATTCCGTATCCAGAAAAAACACCGGAAAATGCTGGAGTTGCAGAACCTGTTTGAGCAACAACCCATACCTTCGTCCATGACGTTCTCCCCGGCCATGATCGAGCCCAATATGGGCGTCAACATCCTGCCGGCACCCGGAATAAAACTGGCTATCGATTTCTAAAAAACGGAAAGAAAGATGAAAATCGCACTGCTGGGTTACGGAAAAATGGGGCGCCTGATCGAAAAGATTGCCACGGAACGCCGTCACGAAATAGTCGCCCGGATAGATGAACATACAGGATCGGCCGATCTGCACGAAGCGGACGTGGCCATCGATTTCAGTACTCCGAAAGCGGCCCCCGGCAATATACAGAACTGCCTCGAGGCCAAAGTGCCCGTAGTCTGCGGTACGACCGGTTGGTATGAGGAATATCCCCGGATACAGGCTGCGGTCGAAAAACAGAATGGAGCATTACTCTGTTCTTCCAATTTCTCGCTCGGGGTCAATCTCTTTTTCGAACTGAACAAATACCTGGCCCACCTGATGGAACCTTTTTCACAGTACCGGGCCACTGAAACGGAAATACATCATATCCACAAACTGGATGCACCCTCCGGCACTGCCATCACCCTGGCCGAAGGCATCATGCAGGAAAACAACCGCTACGACGGCTGGAAATTGGACGAGGACGGGAAAGCTATCCCGGAAAATTCAATCGGTATCCGGGCCATCCGCGAAGGAGAAGTTCCCGGTATTCATACCGTAGCCTACACCAGCAGCGTGGATTCGATCAAGATACGGCACGAGGCATTTTCCCGGGAGGGATTTGCCATGGGAGCGGTCATCGCCGCTGAATGGATCGTGGGGCGAAAGGGCATTTTCTCTATGCAAGACGTCCTTTTCGGCGGAAAAGACGCCGCCCAATAAGGTCAGAATTATAAAAACACCGTTCCCGCATTTCCGCCGGAACAGAAAAACGGACAAAGATCCGGTAAAACCCGAATTATGAGCATAATACTGCTTTTGTTGATCATGCAGGCCCTGCATTTCGTGTGCACCTGGCGCCTGTACGTACTGGCCGGGCAAAAAGCCTGGCAAGCGGCCATACCTGTTTATTCGGCGGTCGTGTTGATGCGCATCATCCAACGCCCCTGGTGGTGGGTTATTCTGCTGTATATCCCTGTAGTGGGTAATGTCTGTCTCTTATACACATCTGACGCTGCCGACGATACTCCTTGTGTA
>CALJDR010000023.1 GCA_938023515.1 uncultured Flavobacteriales bacterium | reverse complement strand
GACGTCGAGTCTCGTGGGCTCGGAGATGTGTATAAGAGACAGATTTATCCCCCCGTTTTTAGGTCATCCCGTTTTATTTGACTAAATTGCGGTGCCTTTCGTGAAAGCCTTAAAAAAGGCCTAAACAACAACATATCTGAGAGTTAATATTAAGAGTATGAACCTTAATGACAAACCGACCACTCTTCTGAAGACCATCGGCAACACGCCGATGATTCCTTTGGACAAGTTTTTCCACCTTTCACCTATACGAGTTTTCGCAAAAGTAGAGTCCTACAATCCGGGGCATTCCATGAAGGACCGCGTGGCCCTGCACATCATAGAAGAAGCCGAACGCCGGGGCGAACTCCGCCCAGGGTCCACCATCGTAGAGACCACCTCCGGCAATACAGGATACAGCATCGCGATGATATGCGCCCTGAAGGGTTACAAATGCATCGTGGCTGTCAATTCCAAATGCGCCCAGGAAAAATTGAACGTACTGCGCGCCATGGGAGCAGAAGTGCATGTATGCCCGGCCAACGTACCGGCCGACCATCCGGACTCCTATTACTGCACGGGAGCCCGCCTGGCCAAAGAAACGCCCGGTTCTATCTATATCAATCAGTATTTTAACCCTAAAAATGCCGAATCCTATTATCTGACCGCCGGCCCCGAGATATGGAACCAGACCGAAGGAAAGATCACCCACTTCTTTGCCTGCTCCGGCACGGGAGGGACCATTTCCGGCATCGGCAAATACCTCAAGGAACAAAATTCCGCCGTTGAAGTGATCGGCGTGGATGCCGTAGGAAGCATCCTGAAAAAATACAAAGAAACCGGAGAGATCGACCCGAACGAACTCCAGCCCTACCGGATGGAAGGCGTGGGTAAGAACATGATCCCTTCGGCTACGGACTTTTCGACTATCGACCGGTTCGTAAAAGTGAACGACTTCGAAAGCGCCCACGTGGCCCGCATGCTCCCGTTGGTGGAGGGCTTGATGTGCGGTTATTCGAGCGGAGCGGCCATTGCAGCCGTCATCAAGGAGATCGCCTCCCTGCCCAAAGACGCGGTGCCCGTCGTGCTGCTGCCCGACCACGGGGAACGCTATATGACCAAGATATTCGACGACCGCTGGATGCAGGGCCAGGAATGGCTCAACGACTTCACGCCGTCGGTAAAGGATTTTCTGGAGGAACTGAAAGAAACATACAGGGTGAATCCCACCCTTCTCTGATTTTTTCCACCTAAAAGACCAACCTACCGCTATGATGAAAAATGCCGTTGTAACGGGAGTGAGCTCGGGAATAGGGCTCGCCACCGCCCGGGAACTGGCCAAAGCCGGTTTCAAAGTGTACGGAAGCGTCCGTAAGAAAGAGGACGCACTCCGACTGAAAGAAGAACTGGGGGACAGCTACGAGCCTCTGTTCTTCGACCTGACGGACGACCACGACATCCAGGCGGAAGCCGCCCGCGTAGCCCAACTGGTAGGTTCGCAGGGGATACAACTGCTGGTGAACAACGGCGGTATCTCGGGCGGGGACGCCATCATGCACGTCTCGATAGACTACATGAAACAAATCTACGACATCAATACCCTGGGGCTTCTTCGCGTATCCCAGGCTTTTTTCCCGCTGCTCAAAATCTCTTCGGCCAACAAATCGGTCCAGACCAAGATCGTCAACATCTCCTCCGGTGCCGGCTTAGCCGTCCGTCCCTATTTAGGACCCTATGCAGCCACCAAACACGCAGTGGAAGCCATCTCCGATGCCATGCGCCGCGAATTGATGCGCTACGGGATCGACGTGATCATCATCGAACCGGGGCCCATCCAGACCGAGATATGGAATAAGAACAAAGCCAAGGACGGCGTTTACAAATACCAGGATACCGACTATGCGATCCTGTTCCAGAAGATAGACAAAGGGGTGGAACAGATGGAAAAGCACGCCCTACCGGCTTCCGATGTGGCCAAGCTGATCCTCAAGGCGTACACCAAGACCAAACCCGACACGCGTTACCTGATCGCGCCGTCCAAGTGGATGTTCTGGCTGGCGATCCATGTACTGCCGGACCGTTTCCTGGACCGGATGTTCAAAAAGCAATTCGACAAAATAGAAAATTCATAAGTAAGACAATAATCAACCAAAAGGGTTCATCCCGATTCAAATTATGCCAATGGTAGATCTATTCGACAAAATCAAACAGAAGCCCGGGCCGCTGGAAATGTGGCACGAACAGGGCGAAGGCTATTACATGTTCCCCGAACTGGAGGGTGAAATAGGAGCACACATGATGTTCCACGGCAAGGAAGTGCTTTGCTGGAGCCTGAACAACTACCTGGGACTGGCCAACCACCCTGAGGTGCGTAAGGCCGATGCCGATGCCGCCGCCAAATACGGAATGGCATATCCTATGGGCGCCCGCGTGATGTCGGGACAGACCAAATACCACAAACAGCTGGAACAGGAACTGGCCGAATTTTCGCATAAGAAATACGGCTGCATGATCAACTACGGCTACCAGGGCATCATGTCGGCTATCGACTGCCTGCTCGACCGCCACGACGTAGTGGTATACGACGCCGACTGCCATGCTTCCATCATGGACGCGATCCGCATGACGGACGCCGAGCGCCTGAAATTCCGCCACAACGACCCGAAAGACTGCGAGAAAAAACTCGAAGTAGCTACCCGCAAAGCAGAAGAGTTGGGCGGCGGCATCCTGGTGATCACCGAGGGTGTGTTCGGTATGCGCGGCATGCAGGGAAAACTGCGCGAGATCGCCGACCTGAAAAAGAAATTCAACTTCCGCCTGCTCATCGACGACGCACACGGTTTCGGCTCGCAGGGTCACGACGGCGGCGGCACGCACGTAGAACAGAACTGCGTGGAAGAAGTGGATGTATACTGCGCTACTTTCGCCAAATCAATGGCCTCCACCGGCGGTTTCGTCGCTACGGACGACAAGCAGATGATCATTCACCTGCGCTACAACATGCGCTCGCAGATATTCGCTAAATCCCTGCCGATGGTCAACGTACTGGGTGCCCTGAAGCGCCTTGAGATCATGCGCAACCACCCGGAACTCCGCGAAAAACTGTGGGAGAACGTCCGCATGCTCCAGAACGGCCTGCGCGAACGCGGGTTCGACATCGGCGACCTCACCTCGTGCGTGACGCCGGTGTATATGAAAGGCTCGCTGGAAGAGGCTTCGCAGGTAGTGGCCGATATGCGCGAGAACTACCGCATATTCTGCTCGATCGTCATTCCTCCGGTTATCCCGAAGGGACTCATCCTGCTCCGCCTGATCCCGACCAACTACCACACCAAGGAGGATATCCAGTACACGCTCAACGCTTTTGCGGACGTGCGCGACAAACTGGCCCGCGGCGCCTACGATACGAAGAACATCGCCAAAGTGCAGCTCGACCTCTAACGAGACTCATTTATATATAAAAAACTATATATAAAAAACCGGTATTCTAAATGGAATACCGGTTTTTTATTGACTGGACCCCGAATGAGAGGAATGCCAATTATCGGCTCATTCTACATTTTTTGCTTCGCCAGGGCCACCGGGCCACTGGGCAAAAAGAACGCCACACAACCCATCAGAGGCATATAGGCGCAGAAATTGTACACATACTCTATCCCTTTGGCGTCGGCAATATCCCCCAGTACAGCCGCGGCAATGCCGGCGATACCGAACATCACACCGAAAAAGAACCCGGAGACCAGCCCCAGTTTCGACGGCAGGAGTTCCTGCGCATATACAAGGATTGCCGAAAAAGCGGAGGACAAGACCAAACCGATGACGATGCTCAGCACACAAGTCCACAGAAGATTGGCATGGGGCATCAGCAGGGCGAACGGAGCCGCCCCCAGGATAGACACCCAGATGACGAATTTGCGTCCCATCCTGTCCCCTATGGGGCCGCCTAATAAAGTCCCAAGCGCTACGGCAAACAGGAAGGCGAACAGGTAGAACTGGGACTGCTGGGCCGTTACGCCGAACTTGCCCATCAGGTAGAACGTATAGAAATTGGTCAGACTGGCCATGTATATGTATTTGGAAAAGACCAGCAGCAACAGGATACTCAGGGAAAAGACGATCTTGCCCCGCGAAAGCCGGATCGAAGGCACCTCTACCGTCACTTCCTTTTTGCGCAGTCTATCCTCGATCTTTTCCTTATACCATTTGGTGATGGGGCGTTTGAGATAAATGGTCGCAAAAGCCAGCACGGCAAAGATGACGATATAGTGCTGCCCATACGGAGCGATGATCAGCGCCGCCAGCAAAGGGCCCAGCGAACCGCCGAGGTTCCCACCTACCTGAAAAATGGATTGTGCCAGGCCATGCTTCCCCCCGGAAGCGAAATGGGTCAGGCGCGAGGCTTCCGGATGCAGCACCGAAGAGCCCAACCCGACGAAAGCCACCGCCACCAGCACCGCGGAGAATGTTCCCGCATAGGCCAGCAGGGCCAGCCCCACTGCCGTGGACATCGAGCTTATCGGCAGATACCAGATGCTGGGCCGTTTATCGAACACCACGCCGAACACCGGCTGGAACACCGAAGCGCATATCTGGTACACCAGCGTGATGAGCCCTATCTGGGCGAAAGAAAGCACCAGATTTTCCTTCAGGATCGGATATACCGCCGGAATGACCGATTGAAACGCATCGTTGCACAGATGGGCCAGGCTGAGAGAGAAAAGGATGGTCATGGCCGTCTTACCGGCCTGCGGTTGGGATGTCATACGGTTACTGCGGATAATCGGATGCAAATGTACGCAATGCGCCCGTTCTTTCCTATCTCGCGTGCCGGAATAAAGACACCTCCGTCTGCTTAGCGGGTACGCCGTTCTGTCTCGCGTATTTCCTCCCGCCCGGCCGAAATAGCCAGGTCCACACGCCCCTGCTCCAAAGAGAGCCGGGCCGAAATCACCGCCGGGCAGAACGGAAACAGCCCCGTACCGAACGCATGTTCCCCGTAAATACCGGTCGATTTTTTAGCCGGCAAATGCCTCTCCGTTACCTTATCGCCCCAATCAAACGACACTTCCAAGGCCACCCTGCCGCACCCTGCATTAGAGAATCCTACCAAAAGGCATAAAATCCACTTGTTTCCCTTTTTCATGCCTACAATTATTATGAAGATTAAACGTTCAATTTTTACATAAACAAAACTTGATTCATTCCTTAATAGGCTATACGCCTGAAAATATATTAAGATGCAGATTTGCGGGGCCGGAGAATTTTCTTACCTTTACCAAACACAAGTATGTTTAATTCAACGTCTTAACCTTATTCTACTATGCAAATACTTCTTTCCGGCGGAAATAACTCCGGAAAAACAAACCCGAACCGAAAAATCTTCCCCGACATTGCGTTAAAATCACTACATATAGCTATTGTACCGGAAGTCCTTTTTTAACGTACTTTGTCGAGCAAAACAGGCTCAAAATCAAACACGATGGATTCACGGAAATCCAAAAAAAATCTCCATATTTGCAAAAAATTTGAATAATCATCTAAATTTTTACGGATATGGAATTTTTGATGCATTTAAAGGACATTACAATTGTCACCATGACATTGTTCGTGGTGATAGACATCGTGGGCAGCGTGCCCATCATCCTCGACCTGAAGAAAAAAGCCGGAGGCCTTCAGGCCGGGAAAGCGGCCCTGGCGGCGGGGATCATTATGATCCTGTTCGTTTTTTTCGGGGAAGGGATGCTGCGTTTCATCGGCATTTCGGTCAATTCGTTCGCGGTGGCGGGCGCCCTGATCATTTTCTTCTTCGCGATGGAAATGATACTGGGTATCCAGCTTTTCAAAGACGAACAGCCTGAAACGGCCTCCATCGTGCCTCTGGCATTCCCGCTGATAGCGGGGGCCGGAAGTCTGACCACCATCCTGTCGCTGCGGTCCCAGTACACGCTGATCGACGTGATGGTCGGGATCGTGCTCAATCTGGTGCTGGTCTACATCGTGATCAAAAAAGCATCTTCGATCGAGCGAATGATCGGAAAGAACGGTATTGCCGTGCTTCGCCGCATATTCGGTATCATTCTGCTGGCCATCGCCATCCAAATGTTCACCTCCAACCTGAAAACACTCTTGTAAAACACCATACATTCCGTATCCGTAAAAACCCAGATGAAAAAAACTTCCCTTAGTATCCTTCTTTTCTGCCTGGCATTTTTGACTGCCGGGGCAGAAGACATGCAAAATAGTTCATCCCCCAGACAAACGATAAGCGGCCGCGTGACGGATATTCTGTCCGGCACCCCTCTGGAGGGGGCTACCGTACGGCTTTTGGACAGTAAAGGACATACCATACACTGTACGATATCCGACAATACCGGCTACTACCTGTTCGAGCGGCTGGGAAATGGGCCGTACTCCCTCAATATATCCATGATCGGTTACGAGGATTCCGGGAAAGAAAATGTCCAGCCTTCCTCCAAACCTCAGGCGCCTATCGCGCTGGCCCCACTCTATGCCCTGCTTTCGGACGTAGTGGTCACCCCGGAAGTAACCTCGGTCAAAACCCGGCTCGGCCAGCGCACCGTCCACGTAGGCGGGGATCTCCAGACATCCGGGAACGCCTCGAAAGACCTGATGAACAACCTCCCTTCGGCCTGCACCGATGTAAAAGGGAACATGACCCTGCGGGGATCGTCCAACGTACGATATTTCATTGACGGGCGGCCTACCAACGTGAACTCGATGGAACTGCTCAATCTGCTGCCTGCGTCGGCCATCGACAAAGTGGAATTCATCACCAGTCCCTCGGCACGGGAATATCCGGACGGTCCGTCCGGCATCGTGAATATCATCACTACAAAGAGTAAAAAGAAAGGCTTCGGCACTTCGGTGGAAGCCGGAATAGGCACGGGCGACAAATACAACGTAGGGGTCAACCTGAACCGCCGCTGGGAAAAAGTGAATGTATGGGCCGCCTATACATTCTTTCAGAACAAAAGCCTGATCGCCGGGCAGGTCACCAAGACCGACATTTCAGATACACCGGCTTCGAGCATGCAGCAAGTCGGCGGGGCCTACATGGGCAAACTCCACGAGGTAAAGGCCGGAGTGGATTACGATATTTCCTCCCGCACGCAACTGGCCTACTCGGCTGCCTACCGCAATGCCTGGCGCAGCTCCCTGATGAATATCGGCAGCCGGTCGTTCGCTTCCCCTTCGGCGGAAAATCCGTCTTCGGCCTACGACAGCCGCGCCTATTCGGTCAGCCGGATGGATTTTATCACGAATGCCTGTCTCTTATACACATCTGACGCTGCCGACGATACTCCTT
>CALJDR010000022.1 GCA_938023515.1 uncultured Flavobacteriales bacterium | reverse complement strand
ATGTTATTCATCGACCGACCCCACAAAGGGACGCAGCGCGAGGCCCAATGGAACGAACTCTGCCGGAACCCGGACATCATCCTGACGATCGACCTGTTCCGGGCGGGGCTGGTATTTCCCCGCCGCGAAATGCGCAAGGAGCATTTTTGCCTGAGGTACTTCTGACACACAAAAAAGCAGCAGGGCGCGGGGAAATCCCCGCGCCCTGCTGCTTTTCGGTTGCCCGCGCCGTTATTCGGCCTGTCGGGAATACGCGTCGCGGTAATCGCCCCGCATCAGGACCAGCGAGTCGGCCGTCACTTTCTCCACCTTCACCGTATCGGCGAAATCGATAGTTTGCCCATTACCGATACTTTTACCGCAGAGTACGAGGTCTCCTCCGTTGTACGACCATTTTTCGTACTGAAGGGTATTCATGTTGATGGATGCGGCTGTGCCGTCTGCCTGGAGGGTAACACCCTGAGTGCCCCCGATACCCGGGATTGGTTGTACCCATGAGCCCACGAGCAGTTTTTCGGGACGGGGGGCAGCGGCCACCACCAGTTTGAAAACGGGGACGAACTCACCCGGCTTTGCCTCTCCTTTGAAATATACCGTAGCGGTATCGCCCAGAAGGATCCCGTCCGGGCTTATGCGTTCGGCATCCACCGTGCTGAAGCCCAACGTGTCGCCGGCAGCGGATACGAGCATCAAGGTATTCATCGTCGCATCGACGATGATCCCTTTGACCTCATGGTCTTTTTCTGCTCCGCAGCCTGCCATACAGACAGCCGCCAAAGCCAAAATAACTGTTTTTTTCATGCTTTTTATTCGGATTTGATTGTCGCAGCGTTTAATCCCGGTTGTATTTCCGTTTGAGGTTCTCCACCATGTCGGCAGCCATCGTTTCGATATCGTACTCGGGCCGCCAACCCCAGTCCTGCCGGGCATAGGCATCGTCCAGCGCATCGGGCCAGGTATCGGCGATATGCTGCCGGAAATCCGGCGCATAAGTGATTGTGAAACCGGGCACCAGTTTTTCGACTACCCGGGCCAGTTCTGCCGGGGAAAAACTCATGGAAGCCAGGTTGTAGGAGGTCCGCACGCTGATGCGGTCGGCCGGGGCATCCATCAGTTCCACGATTGCCCGCAGAGCGTCCGGCATATAGATCATCGGCAGGTAGGTATCTTCCCGAAGGAAACACTCGTACGATCCCTGCGTGACCGCCTTATGGAATATATCCACCGCATAGTCAGTCGTACCCCCGCCTGGGGCCGCTTTCCAGCTGATGATGCCGGGAAAACGCACCGAACGCACGTCCACCCCGTACCGCTCGTTGTAATAGCGGCACCAGAGTTCCCCCGACAGTTTGGATATTCCGTACACCGTATCGGGGTCCATCACGGTATACTGGGGAGTGAGGTCCAACTGCGTATGGGGGCCGAACGCTCCTATCGAGGAGGGCCAGAATATCTTTGCGATTTTGCCGTCGCGCGCCAGGTTGAGCACCGAAAGCAGCGAATCCATATTCAGCCGCCAGGCGTCCATCGGTTTTTTCTCCCCGACGGCCGAAAGCATGGCCGACAGATGATACACATCGGTAATGCCGTTCTCCTCCACGATCCTTTCGAGTGCCGGAGCGTCCAGCGCATTGAGTGTCCGGAAAGGCGTTCCCAACAGTCCTTCCGGCGCCTCCCGGATATCGGTGGCCAGTACGTTTTCAGATCCGTACTGCCGGGCCAGCTGAGCGACCAGTTCCGTGCCTATCTGTCCCAAGCATCCTATAACCAAAGCGTTCTTACCCATAATCCTGTCCTATTTGGTTTACTGTACCATATGGAACAAAGGTAGTCGAAAAGTCGGATACGTGAAAAACTTTGCCCCGAACTTGCAAATAATTTTGCCGGGCATGCTAATATGCCTTAATTTTATACCCGTTAAAAAACGCATCCGTATGCAAAAGGAGATCATATCCGGGAAACAACTCAAGGTGACGCTGGAACGCCTTGCATGCCAGATCGTTGAAAACCACAAGGACTTTTCCCAAACCGCTATTGTCGGAATACAGAAACGCGGGGTGATCCTCGCTAAAAAGATCGAGGACATCCTGAAAAAGGATTACGGCATTCGCAACATCCGTTGTGGGAGTCTGGATACCACTTTTTTCCGCGACGACTTCCGCAGCCGCAGCGAACCGCCGCGGGCCAATACCACCAGTATCGATTTTCCGGTGGACAACCTGCGGGTAATCTTCGTGGACGACGTACTGCACACCGGGCGCAGCATACGCGCTGCCCTTTCGGCCATCAATTCCTTCGGCCGCCCCTCCCAGATAGAACTGCTGGTGCTGATAGACCGCCGCTTCAGCCGCGAACTCCCGATCCAGCCGGATTACAAAGGCCTCCAGGTGGATGTGGTGGAAGGAGAAAAAGTGATCGTCGACCTGACCAAGGGCAAGGAACGCGTGTATATGGAACAAATAAGCGAAAAACAGAAATAAGACCATGGACAGCCTGAGCGTAGACCATTTGCTGGGTATCAAATACCTCAATAAAAACGACATCGAACTGATCCTGCGCACGGCGGAAACTTTTTCCGAAGTGTTGTCCCGTCCTATCAAGAAAGTGCCGTCCCTCAACGGGGTCACGGTGGCCAACCTCTTTTTTGAGAACAGCACCCGCACCCGCACTTCTTTCGAACTGGCCGAAAAACGCCTTTCGGCGGATGTGGTCAATTTTTCGTCCTCCGTTTCGTCGGTGACCAAAGGGGAGACCCTCATCGATACAGTGAACAATATCCTGGCCATGAAAGTCGATATGGTCGTCATGCGCCATCCCAACCCCGGTGCCGGGGTATTTTTGTCTAAAAACGTACCGGCCCAGATCGTCAACGCCGGCGACGGTACGCACGAACACCCTACGCAAGCCTTGCTGGACTCCTATTCCCTGCGCCAACGCTTCGGCTCGGTGAAAGGACTGAAAGTGGTCATCGTAGGCGACATCACCCATTCGCGTGTGGCGATCTCCAATATCTATGCCCTGCAGATGCAGGGGGCCGAAGTGATGGTGTGCGGCCCGGCGACCCTTATTCCCAAGCACATCGAGGCTCTGGGTGCCAAAGTGGAGACTGACCTGCGTAAAGCGCTCAACTGGTGCGACGCGGCCAATATGCTCCGCGTGCAGCACGAACGCCAGGACATCAATTACTTCCCCTCCAAACAGGAATACGTCAAACTGTACGGCCTGGACAAGGAACTGCTGGACTCCCTCGACAAACGCATCACCATCCTCCACCCGGGGCCGATCAACCGGGGCGTGGAGATCACCAGCGAAGTGGCCGATTCCGATCAGTCCATCATTCTGCAACAGGTGGAAAACGGCGTAGCTGTCCGTATGGCGGTACTGTACCTGCTGGCCGCCAAAAGGAAATAACCTTTCTCTTTCTTCATTTTCACCTCGCTTTTCCGCCCCGTGGAGCGGCGGCAAAAGTCTTTATCTTCTTATCTGTGAAATTAACATATTTCGTGACTGCGATGGGAATATTCCTCTATATTTACAGAATATAGGATGCGCCTCGGCCATTTCCAAACAAGTTTGAATGGCGCTCGGCTTTCTGTATATTTGTCATCCGTAATTTCCTGTTTTATAAAGGAACATCTTATCAATTAAAAACTACAAAGCATAAAAAAAACCGCGCGGCAAATCCTGGCCGCCATCTGCGTATTCCTCCTGACCGGGAGTGGGGCTGCCGCCCAAAACAAATCCACCGCACCGGACGCCCCGTTCAAAACCCAATACATCCTCGGGATAAACTACATGCCGGAATGGCAACTTAATAACCCGCAGATGGACGGAGGCTCCTCCGGAGGTGGTTTAGCCTCGAACTTCGGCCTTTCGTTCGAGGCGCGTTTTACCCGGCACAGCGGGCTCGAAACAGGATTCTATTGCAGGAATGTCAAATTCCCTGCCGGAACAGCCGATTTCCCTCTTCCCTATCCGTATCCAGGCTGGCATGAACGTTATTTTTCCATCCCGGTACTTTATAAATTCTATTCACGGATCGTGAACGTGGGAGCCGGTATTACCTGTGATTTTATGTTCGATAATCCGCATGATTCCCGGTATGATAGAAACCGGGTAGGAATCCTATTGAAAATCTCCAAAGACATCAGACTTTACAAAGGGCTCTTCCTCGAGCCGGAATTTCACTACAACCCGTTTTGGGCAAAAGAAATGGACAACCGTTTTTGGATGGGCTTCCAGATCGGCCTGAAATACCGTTTTTAGCACATTAGACACTTTAAAGCCCGGACGTTTTACACTGCCGGGCTTTTTACGGGTCGCTTCCGATTGTTTGCGCCGATTCCTTTGGGCAGTGCCCATTATTTCTTAAATTGCACCCGCTTGACCATTCTGACAAATCGACGCATGAAAACCTTACTTTCCGGAATCCTCCTGTCGGCCGCGCTCCTTTTCGCCGGAGCCACCGCCGCCCAAAACGTAAACCCTAAACCCCGTACCGTTCCTGCCGTGCGCTACTACAAAGGCGCTGTCGGCAAACTGCCTTTAAAAAGCGTACACATCGATTTTTCGGGGGCTAAAACCGCCGGGCTGGACAAATTAGACTCCGTTTTCACCCAGGAGCTGAAAAGCCTCGGGGTACAAATATCCCCGTCCGGAACCCGGATAGGGCTCTCCACGGCGCTGCCCGACTCGCTGAAAAACATCCCTTCGGCCTACCAGGTCGTTGTGGGAAAAGACGTGGAATTACGTGCCGACAGCTACGAAGGCTTCCTGTACGCCACCCGCACCCTTTTGCAGATGCTGGCGCAGGACAAAACGAACCTGTCCGTACCGAAAGGCACAGTGACGGATTATCCCTCGCTGCAGCGCCGCATGGCCATGCTCGACGTGGCCCGGGTCTATTTTCCGGTGGAAGTGCTCAAACAGTACATCCGGACAATGGGCTGGCTCAAGATGAACGAACTGCACCTGCACCTGAACGATAATTCGTGGAACTCCTACGGGGCCTATTACCGGGTTCCCTCGGAAAAATACCCCGGCGTCACTTCCCCGCAGCACTACTCGTGGCAGGACATCGCGGAGATCATCGCCTTCGCCAAGATCTACGGCATCACCGTGACCCCCGAACTGGACACTCCGGGCCATTCCCGCGCCCTGATCGCGGTACGCCCCGAACTGAAAAGCCCCTACCACCCCCAGACCGAGCTCTCCGACGTATTCCTGGATATCGACAAGCAGGGCACTTTCGACATGGTAGGCACGCTCATCGGAGAAATAGCCGCCCATTTCGACAGCCCCGACTTCCATATCGGCACGGACGAATATATGCTCGGCAGCATCAAGGACACCGCCCTGCGCAACGCCCTGGGCGAGAAATTCCGCCGGTACATCAACCGGTTGAACGACACCGTGCGCGCCCACGGCAAACGCGCGCGCATCTGGACGGGATTCGAAAATATGCCCGGCACGACGATGCCCGACACCACTATTACGATAGATATGTGGGATGCCCACAACGCCCGGGAATTTTCGGAAAAAGGATACCGGTTCATCAATTCTTCGGACATGTTCAACTACATCGTACCGGGAAATATCATCAAAAAATACAACACCGACCCGGTATTCGTGTACGAGAAATGGAACCCGCGCACGTTCTCCAAAAAAGCCGAGGAAAACCTGCGCCCGACCGATAAGGGCCTCTACGGCGCAAAAGTCAACGTGTGGAACGACTATGGCCCGACCGGCCCGTCCCTCAGCGAGATCGCCCGCGTAGCCGTACCCGGCATGATGGTCTTTGCCGACCGCATGTGGGGCGCCCCCCGCCTGTTCACCACTTACGACCGGTGGGCCCCGCTCCAGAAACAGCTCGCCATGCCTCCGCTCACCACGATGCTCACGGCCGATTACCGGAAGAAAGAGATCATTTACCAGAGTAAAGAGCCGATCAACATGGCCCTGCTGCACAAATCCGTACCCCTGGGCGCACAGATCGATGCGCATGACCTGGAATATCCCTGGACACTGGAAGCGACCGTGCTGCGCACTGCCAAAAGCGACCGCTACACCCCGGAACTCATCCTATCCTCGCCCAACGCCGAATTCTACGCCTATTTCAACCATATCGTCCGCTTCAAGAACAACCTGCAGGACGAGCACCAAGGCATAACCCTGGTACGGGCCCAGCGCGAACCGGGCCCCACGGCCTATAGGAGTCAATATCCGCAGGTATTGACGTTCAACGGCTCGTTCCCCATCGGCAAGGAAGTAAAGCTCAAAATCGTCGCCAAACACAACCTCACCGCCCTCTATATCGACGGGCAACTGGTGGGCGAATTCGAAAAACAGAGCCTGCTGCCGCTGCTGAAACTGGGCAGCGACGACGGGCAGAACTTCCGGGGTATCATCCAATCGATGACCCTATACAATTACGCGAAATAACCCGCCGGCCTGATTTTTTCGTATCTTTGCACCCTGAATTGTAAAAAAGAAAGACACATGGCAAGAATACTCACCGGCATTCAGGCGACCGGAAGACCTCATTTAGGAAACATCCTGGGGGCCATCCTGCCGGCCATAAAAGCCGCCGGACAGAGCGACGACGAATCGTTCCTGTTCATCGCCGACCTTCATTCGCTTACTTTAATAAAGGACGCACAGGAACTGCGGGAAAATACCTATGCCGTCGCCAAAACCTGGCTGGCCATGGGATTGGACACCTCCCGGACGGTATTCTACCGCCAGAGCGACGTCCCCCAGACCACCGAACTGACCTGGTATCTCGACTGTTTCTTCCCGTACCAGCGACTCCAGCTCGCCCATGCTTTCAAGGACAAGGCGGACCGGCTGTCCGATGTGAACGCCGGCCTGTTCAACTATCCTATCCTGATGGCCGCCGACATCCTGCTCTACGATGCGAACCTCGTACCGGTGGGCAAGGACCAGAATCAGCACCTGGAATTCACCCGGGATGTAGCCGAGAGGTTTAACAACCGGATGGGCGAAACGTTCGTTATACCCGAAGGCCTTTCCCAGCAGGATGTGATGATCATCCCCGGGACGGACGGCAACAAGATGAGCAAATCCCGCAACAACTATATCGACATTTTCGTCCCGGAAAAGGAACTGAAAAAGGTCATCGGCAGTATCGTGACCGACTCCACCCCGCTGGAAGAGCCCAAGAATCCCGACACCTGCAACGTTTTCAAACTCTACAGCCTGCTGGGCACCCCCGAACAGATCGAAGACCTCCGCGGGAAATACCTGGCCGGTGGTTTCGGATACGGACACGCCAAGAAGGCCCTGCTGGAACTGATCCTCGAACGTTTTGCCAAAGAGCGGGAATTGTTCCAATACTACACCGATCATCTGGACGAGGTGGAACAGAAGCTGCTCGAAGGCGCACAGAAAGCGGCCCGGGTGGCGGAAGTTCGCTTGGCGGACGTGCGGAAGAAGCTCGGTTTCCGGTAAAAAATTAACTTTTCCCGAAAGGATTTTTGTATATTTGTACGGCTTAGTATCCTAAAGCGATCCAATGAATTACCAGATAAAAAAGGAAGGAAAGTTCAGTTATATTGAAGAAGGCGAAGGTACCCCGGTACTGCTACTCCATGGACTGATGGGCAGTTTGAGTAATTTCGACTCGGTGGTGGAAGGCCTACGGCGCAACGGATACCGGGCCCTGATCCCCTCCCTGCCGCTATACACCATCTCCCTGCTCAAGGCCAGCGTAAAAGGCCTCTCTTCCTACGTACACCAGTTCGTCAAGCACAAACAACTCGAAGATTTCTACATCCTGGGGAATTCCCTGGGAGGACATATCTCGTTGGTTTTTACCAAGCGTCACCCGGAACACGTAAAAGGGCTGGTGCTTACCGGATCGTCCGGACTGTACGAGAACGCCGGGTCGTCCTATCCCAAACGGGGCAGCCGCGATTATGTCGAGGAAAAGACGAAAGAGGTTTTTTATAACCCTGCTACCGCTACGCCGGCCCTGGTAGACGAAGTGTACGACATCGTCAACAACCGCGCCAAGATCCTGCACACCCTGTCCATTTCCAAGAGCGCCATCCGGCACAATATGGAAAAAGACCTTCCGAAAATAGCAAAACCCACCCTGCTCATTTGGGGAAGGAACGATATCGTGACCCCTCCCGAAGTGGCCGTACAGTTCAACCAACTGCTCCCGCACTCCGAACTCCAGTGGATCGAAAAATGCGGGCACGCCCCGATGATGGAGCACCCTATCATCTTCAACCGCCTGCTTATCGAATGGCTCGGCCGACAGGAGGGCCGACAGCCATGAAGATCAACGAAGCGCAGTTCGTCACTTCCAGCGCGGATGCTGCCAAAGCCCCCGCAGTTACTGTGCCGGAATACGCTTTCATCGGGCGCAGCAACGTAGGCAAATCCTCGCTGATCAACGCCCTGTGCCGCCATAAGATCGCCAAGACTTCCCAGACGCCCGGCAAAACCCAACTGATAAACCTCTTCCGGATCAACGGCGGGCAATGGTACTTAGTCGACCTGCCGGGATACGGCTACGCCAAAACCTCCAAGGTACAACGGGCCGAATTCTCCAAACTCATTACTTCTTACATCCTCACCCGGAAAAGCCTCACCACCATTTTCGTGCTGGTGGATGTCCGGCATGAGCCCCTCAAATCGGATCTTGAATTCATCGCGTGGCTGGGGGAGAATGGCATCCCGTTGGCTATTTGTTTCACCAAGGCGGACAAACTCACCCGCGGAGTGCTGGCCAGGAACGTGGCTGCCTACAAAAAGGTCCTGCAGGAACAATGGGAAGAACTTCCTCCTATTTTCGTCACCTCCTCTTCCACAGGGGCCGGTACGGAAGAAATACTCGACTACATAGAAAATACGAATAAAGAGTTGTCGTTATGAGAAAAAATATCCTCGAGCGTTTTCTGCGTTACGTAAAAATAGACACCCAGTCCGCCGAAGGACAGCAGGGTGTTCCCTCGACCGAAAAACAATTCGACCTGGCCCGCCTGCTGAAGGCCGAAATGGAATCGATGGGCCTGAAAGACGTATCGTTGGACGAGCATTGCTACATGATGGGCACCCTGCCGGCCAATACGGACGAAAAATTGCCGCGCATCGGCTTTATTTCCCACATGGACACTTCGCCGGACGCCTGCGGCAAGGATGTGAAACCCATCGTCTGGGAAAACTACGACGGGGGCGACCTCACCCTCAGCCCGGGTGTCGTACTCAAAACATCCGATTTCCCGGAGATCGCCAAATACAAAGGTTCGACCCTGATCACTTCGGATGGGACTACCCTGCTGGGTGCGGACGATAAGGCCGGGGTTGCGGAAATACTCTCCGCCGTGGAATACCTCCAGGCCCACCCGGAGATCAAGCACGGGGACATCCGCATCGGCTTCACCCCGGACGAGGAGATAGGCCGCGGGCCGGATTTCTTCGACGTGAAAAAATTCGACGCCGACTGGGCCTACACGATGGATGGTAGCGCCGAAGGCGAACTGGAATACGAGAACTTTAACGGAGCAGCTGCTGCTATCACTTTCTACGGGCTGTCCGTGCATCCGGGCTACTCGAAGGACAAGATGATCAACTCCATGCTGCGCGCCTCCGAGTTCATCCAGACTCTCCCGCCCGCTGAACGGCCGGAGCACACCGAAGGCTACGAAGGCTTCTACCACCTGCATACGATGGACGCCAGCCTCGAAAAGACCACGCTGAACTATATCATCCGCGACCACGACCGGAAAAAATTCGAGCACCGCAAAGAGGTTTTCAAAGCCGCCGCGGAATTCTTCCGAAGCAAATACGGGGAAAAGGCGCTCGATTTTGCCGTGAAAAACCAGTATTACAATATGCGCATGCAGATAGAACCTGTCATGTACGTGGTGGAAATGGCCGAGGCCGCAATGAAAGCCGCCGGGGTAACCCCCGAGGTAAAAGCCATCCGGGGCGGTACGGACGGAGCCCGCCTGTCGTTCATGGGACTGCCCTGCCCCAATATCTTTACCGGAGGGCACAACTTTCACGGCCGGTTTGAATTCGCCGTGCTCGACACGATGGAAAAGGCCGCCCGGACCATTGTGGAGATCGTCCGGCTTTCGGAAAAATATACCGGAAAATAAAATTTAAGCAAAAGCACTGATACTCATAAAGTCAGGTGAAAATTCACCTGACTTTATGTATTTTTTATCATCCGGGGCTCCTGTAATAATTCGTATATTTGTGCTTATATATGATACCCCGGCTTTATCCGGGGTTCTATTGCGCTATGAGTAAAGAAATAATAGACGAACTGGCACAGTCGCAATACAAGTACGGCTTCCACTCGGACATCGAAGCCGACACATTCCCCAAAGGACTGAACGAGGATATCATCCGCGCTATTTCCGCCCGCAAAGAGGAGCCGGAATGGATGACCGAATACCGATTGCGCGCCTACCGCCATTGGCTGACGATGAAAGAACCCACCTGGGCCCACCTGAAATACAAAACGCCGGAATTCGACGAGATCATCTACTATTCCGCCCCGAGGAACGTACCCAAGTACAACTCGCTGGACGAGGTCGACCCGGAACTCCTGCGCACTTTCGACCGGCTGGGCATTCCGCTGGAAGAACAAAAAGTACTGTCTGGGGTAGCGATGGATGTGGTGATGGACTCTGTATCGGTGCGGACCACTTTTCAGAATACCCTGGCCGAACTCGGTATTCTCTTTATGCCTATCAGCGAAGCCATCAAGGAACATCCCGACCTGGTGAAAAAATACCTGGGAAGCGTGGTGCCCCATACCGACAATTTCTATGCAGCGCTCAATGCGGCCGTATTCTCGGACGGATCGTTCTGCTACATTCCCAAAGGGGTGCGCTGTCCGATGGAACTCTCCACCTATTTCCGCATCAACCAGGCCGGCACCGGGCAGTTCGAACGCACGCTGCTCATCGCCGACGAAGGCTCGTACGTATCCTATCTGGAGGGTTGCACGGCCCCGATGCGGGACGAAAACCAGCTCCATGCCGCCGTGGTGGAACTCATCGCCCTGGACGAGGCGGAGATCAAATACTCGACCGTACAGAACTGGTACCCGGGCGACAAGGACGGGAACGGGGGTATTTACAACTTCGTCACCAAACGGGGAGTGTGCCACCGCCGCTCCAAAATATCCTGGACACAGGTGGAAACGGGTTCCGCCGTTACGTGGAAATACCCTTCCTGCATTCTCAAGGGGGACGATTCGGTCGGCGAATTCTATTCGCTGGCTATGACCAACCATTTCCAGCAGGCCGATACCGGCACCAAGATGATCCATATGGGCAAAAATACCCGCAGCACGATTATATCGAAAGGTATCTCGGCGGGGAGTTCCCAAAATTCCTACCGGGGAATGGTAAAAATGCTCTCGGGGGCCGACGGGGCGCGCAATTTCACCCAGTGCGATTCGCTGCTGATGAGCGACCATTGCGGGGCACATACCTTCCCGGTAATCGAGAGCCGGAATCCGACTGCCACGGTAGAGCACGAAGCGACCACGTCGAAGATCAGCGAAGAGCAGATTTTCTACTGCAATCAGCGGGGACTGGACACGGAAAAGGCGGTCGCGCTGATCGTGAACGGTTTCTCGCGCGAGGTATTGGCAAAACTGCCGATGGAATTCGCGGTCGAGGCACAGAAGTTGCTGGAAATATCCCTGGAGGGCTCTGTCGGCTAACCGGATGATCCCGGTGGAACGGGAAGGACAATAAGCGGAAGAAACTATTCAATCCAAAGTGGTTGACTATCGTTTTAATGCTCCTTGCATTCCCTCAAGGCTTTTTTCCCTCTTTCTTTTGGCTAACAAAAAAGAGGATATAAAACATAAAGAACTAAAATAAGAGGAGCCCGCTCCTTTAAAGTAAAATGGTGAAGTTTTTGTTGGTCGGAGGAGCCATCATCGCCGAAGTCATCGGCACGACAGCCCTGAAAGCCTCGGACGGATTTTCCAAACTGTGGCCTTCGCTGGTCACCGCCGTCTGTTACGCCGCCGCGTTCTACCTGCTCTCCCTGGCCATGCGCTATATGCAGATGGGGGTTATTTACGCGATCTGGAGCGGGGTAGGTATCGTGCTGATCTCCCTGGTGGGGATGGTCCTTTTCGGACAGAAACCCGACGTCCCGGCCGTGATCGGCCTTTCGCTGATCGTCGCGGGCGTGCTGGTGATCAATCTGTTCTCCAAATCGGCCGTACATTGAATCGAACGAACAAAAAAACATAGCAAAATGCTCGAAATAAAAGACCTGAAAGCCCGTGTGGAAGACGGAGGAGAGATCCTCAAAGGGATAAACCTGTCGGTAAACGCCGGGGAAGTGCACGCGATCATGGGGCCCAACGGTTCCGGAAAATCGACCCTGTCGGCCGTCATCGCCGGGAACCCGAAATTTGAAAAGACCGCAGGTAGCATCACTTTTCTCGGAGAGAATATAGACGACCTGGCCCCGGAAGAGCGCGCCCACCGCGGTATCTTCCTGTCGTTCCAGTACCCGGTGGAAATACCCGGAGTAAGTGTGAACAATTTCATCAAAACGGCCATCAACGAAAAGCGCAAAAGCCTGGGCCTGCCTGAAATGCCGGCCGGGGAGCTCCTGAAATTCATCCGGGAAAAGGCGGCGCTGGTCGAACTCGACCCCAAATTCCTCTCCCGCAGCCTGAACGAAGGCTTTTCAGGCGGAGAGAAAAAACGCGCCGAGATATTCCAGATGGCTGCCCTTCAGCCGCGCCTGGCCATTTTGGACGAAACGGACTCCGGCCTGGACATAGACGCTCTGCGCATCGTGGCCAACGGGGTGAACAAACTCAAATCTCCCGACAACGCGACTATCGTGATCACCCACTACCAGCGCCTGCTGGAATATATCGTACCGGATTTCGTCCACGTACTCTACAAAGGGCGCATCATCAAGACCGGCGACAAATCCTTGGCGCTCGAACTGGAAAAACGAGGTTACGACTGGCTGACAAAGGACGAAAAATAACCGCACTATGGAATTTCTGAAAAACATAGACTTTCCCGAAGGGATCGCCCCGGTCGATACGCTCCTGAAAGCCACACCGAACGACGGGCTGCCCGTCGTACTGGTGCAGCAAGGCGAATCGGAGACCGCCCTCGAAGTGCCCGCCGGTGAAGAACTGACCCTGGTGGAGATACTCACAGGCGGCGCCCACAGTCGGTTCGACGTCCTGTTAGGGGAAAAGTCGCGGCTGAACCATATCCGGATCATTCCGGAGGGAGCGGATACGGAATACCGGACCGTACAGCACGACCTGAGTACCTTGGAACTCTCGACCATCGTGTTGGGCGGAAGTTCCGAGAACACCTATACGCTGGACTGCCACCAAAGCACCCATACCTCCCTCTTCGGGGCGGCGATGCCTCAAGGCGCCGAACAGGTGAAAAACCACATCCGCCTGTACCATAAAAAACCGCTGGGACAGAGCTACCAGACATTCAAATACGTGGCGGACGGGCAGTCCAAAGCCGTATTCGACGGCAAGATCATCGTCGAAAAGGATGCCCAGAAGATCCAGGCCTACCAAAAGAACAACAATATCCTGCTGTCTTCCTCGGCCCGTATCGAAACCGACCCTCAATTGGAGATTTATGCGGACGACGTGCGCTGTTCCCACGGAGCAACTATCGGCCAATTGGACCAGACAGCCCTTTTCTATATGCGCAGCCGGGGTATCCCCTACCAGACAGCCCGCAGGATGCTCATCCGTTCCTTTATGGACGAAGCATTGGCCGGTATCCGCATAGACTGGCTCAATCGGGCGATAGAAAAAATCATCTCGCAACGCCTGGGATAAATGGCTCTTTCCAGGGGTTTTTAGTAACTTTGTTCTTATGAAAAAGGATACGGAGGATATTCTGGATATACGCAAACGGTTCCCAGTGCTCGAACAGCATATCGGGAAATACCCTTTGGTATATCTGGACAACGGCGCCACCACCCAGAAACCCGAAGAGGTACTCCGGGCTGTAGACGATTACTACCGCCGCCTGAACGCCAACGTACACCGGGGCGTCCATACGCTCTCCCAGCGGGCCACGGATGCGATGGAAGTAGCCCGTGAAAAGGTGCGCGCCTTCATCGACGCTCCTTCGGCCAAAGAGATCATCTTCACCCGCGGGACGACCGAATCCATCAACCTGGTGGCTTCCGGATATGCCAAATTGCTCAAGCCGGGCGACGAGATCATCGTCTCCGAAATGGAGCACCATTCCAATATCGTTCCCTGGCAGATAGCCTGCCAACAGAGCGGAGCCATCCTTAAAGTCATTCCGGTAAAGGACGACGGAACCCTCGACCTGGAGGCATACGAAAAACTGCTTTCCACCGGTAAAACACGTATAGTAGCCATCACCTACGTATCCAACGTACTGGGCACCGTCAACCCCGTCCGGGAGATCGTTTCCCTGGCCCACAAGGCCGGCGCGGTCGTTTTAGTGGACGGCGCACAGGCAGCCCCCCACCTGAAGGTGGATGTGCAGGAGATCGGATGCGATTACTACGTATTCTCCGGCCATAAAATGTACGCCCCTACAGGAATCGGTGTATTATGGGGCCGTGAAAAACTGCTCCGGGAACTGCCTGTTTACCAAGGCGGCGGGGAAATGATAGGCCGCGTGACCTTCGATCATACGACTTACGCCGACATCCCGTTCAAATTCGAAGCCGGAACTCCCAATATCGAGGGAGCCATCGCGCTCGGCGCGGCCATCGATTTCATGAATTCGGTGGGAATGGACAAAATAGCCGCCCACGAAAAGGAACTGATGGACTACATGACCGAGCGGATGAGCCAAATCGATGGGGTCGAAATATACGGACAGGCCCCGCAAAAATCGGGTGCCTTCTCTTTCGGGATCAAAGGTGCACATCCCACAGACATCGGCACCCTGCTGGACAACCAAGGGGTGGCCGTCCGCACGGGGCATCATTGCGCCGAACCCCTGATGGACCGCTACAGTATCCCGGGGACGGTACGGGCATCTTTGGCTGTTTACAATACGTTCGAAGACATCGACCGGTTGTACGAAGCCACCCAAAAAGCCCGAAAGATGCTTTTGGGTTAATATATCGTATTTCGAACAATGAAAACCATAGAAGAAAATATAGCGCAGATCGAGGAAGACTTTTCCATGTTCGACGAATGGGTGGACAAATACGCCTACCTGATCGACCTGGGAAAATCCCTTCCCCTTATCGACAGCAAATACAAAGACGAACAGCACCTTATCCGGGGCTGCCAATCCCAGGTATGGCTGGCTGCCGAACAGGACAGGGAAGGGGATGTCGTATTCACCGCAGACTCGGACGCGATCATCACCAAAGGGATCATATCCCTGCTTATTAAAGTATTGTCCGGACAGAAACCGGTAGACATAGCCGCAGCCGACCTCTCGTTCATTGACCGGATCGGTTTGTCCTCCCACCTTTCCCCTACGCGGGCCAACGGGCTTTACGAAATGATCCGTCAGATGAAATACTACGCGGCGGCCCTGGGTGGCATGAAAAAATAAAAACACAATCGGAAAAACGCACTGCAAGAACATGAAAATGGATGATAAACAAAAAGAAGCACTTACGGATCGGGTGATCGATGTCCTTCACACGGTATACGACCCCGAGATTCCGGTGGACGTGTACGAACTGGGCCTGATATACAATATCGAAATATCGGGCAAAGGGGATGTAAAAGTCGTCATGACGATGACCACGCCGAACTGCCCGATGATAGAATCCCTGCCGGAAGAGATCGAATCCAAGATAAAAGCGATGGAGGAAGTCAACAGCGTCAAAGTAGAGGTAACTTTCGACCCTGCATGGGACAAAGATATGATGAGCGACGAGGCAAAACTCCAGTTAGGTTTTTTGTAAATCCTTCCTTCTCGAAGAGAAAAATTGTCCCATAAAAAGAGCCGGAACGAAATCGTTCCGGCTCTTTTTATGGGACAGCCCTTGTTATCAAACCTGCGAAAAACCGCGGGTAAGTTATTACTGAAGGCCTAATTTTTTCTTTACGTCGGGCAGCAAGTCAAAACCGCCACCGTCATAAAGGATAACGCCATTGGAGCCGTTGAGCACGTAGCTAAGGCCTTTTTCTTTGGCCACTGCATTGATGGCATCCTGTACTTTTTGCAGGATCGGCTGAAGAAGTTCATTTTCCTTTTTCTGAAGGTCTTGCTGGGCAGCCTGATAGAACACCTGCAAACGCTGTTCGCGGTCCTGAAGTTCTTTTGCACGGGTCTGGTTCATTGCCTCGCTCTGCTTGGATGCTTCATTCTGGTATTTCTGAGCCAGGTTCTGATACTCCGTAGCCATTTTCTCGTAGTCTTCCTGGAAACCTTTGCTCATGGTTTCCAACTGAGTATCGGCCTTTTTCTTTTCCGGCATCAGGGAAATAAGCGTAGCAATATCTACATGTCCTATTTTGGACTGAGCCATAGCCGTGTTTACTCCCATCAGTAAAACAGCCGCTAAAAATAATACTTTAACTGCTTTCATTTTTTTGATTGTTTTTTGAGCTGTCATTCTTTTAATTTTCTATTCTCTTTTCACTGCGAACAGTGGTGCTAATATCCGAATTTTTATTCAAATACAAAACACATTCTTCCCGTTTTGCCTGCCTGCAATATAATATTAATTACCATCGAAGGAACAAGCCAAAATAGCTTTAACATGTTTTTAAGATTATCAGAACATCTGCTGCCCCAAACTGAAATGGAACTGCCAACCTTTCTTTTCCCCCGGCATAGGATCGAAACCGTAACCGAAATCGAACCCTAACATACCAAACATTGGCATGAAAATACGCACTCCGGCACCTGCCGAACGGTGGAGTTTGAAAGGATTGTAAGATTTGAGGTCCGCGTACGTATTACCGCCTTCAGCGAATATCAAGCCAAAAATGCTCGTGTTCTGGGAGAGCGTGACCGGATAGCGGAGTTCAACGGTGAATTTATTGTAAATCGGGTCTCCCTCATTTATCGCGGATTTGCTCGAAGCGATCGTGTTGTCCTTGTAACCACGTAGTGATATGATCTCGCTGCCATAATACTGGTATTGCGACATCCCGCTACCTCCCATCAGGAAACGCTCGAACGGACCGAGCCCCACCTTATGATTATACATGCCCATATACCCGAATTCGGCATTGGTCACCAACACTAACTTAGCTGCAATATTGTTGTACCAAGTCACTTTTGCTTTGAATTTATAGTATTCCAGCCATTCGAAGCGTTTTACGTCCGTAAGCTTCGGATCGCTGTAATCCCTGCCGTTGAAAAGCGAATACGGAGGGGTCAAAAAGACATTGAAGGAGATATCGGAGCCATATGTCGGATATACAGGATTGGAACCTGCCGAACGGCGGGAAATACCCAAAGCAAGGTTCAGGTTGTTCGATACACCGTTATTAAAGTTCTCCTGATATACCCCCCAGTTATAATCTTTCCAGTCGTACCGGCTGTAATTTATTCCTACCGAGGCTACGAAATAATTGTCCGGCCAGTTGAGCCTCTTGCCCAACGATATTCCTCCTCCATAAATGTTCAGGCTTCCTTTCAATCTTTCATTCGTATAATAGTTATAAGCTTCCTGTTTAGTATAGTAAAACGAGGTAGATATCGAAAGCGGGCGACGGCCTCCGATCCAGGGTTCCGTAAATCCTAATTGATAAGAAGTATAGCCTTGCGCAGCCTGAAAACGAATAGAAAGGGTCTGCCCCTGTCCCATTGGGAGTGGCTTCCATGCTTTTTTATTAAACAGGTTCTTCATGGAAAAGTTATTGAACGAAAGCCCGACCGTCCCGATGAACGAGCCTCCGCCCCAACCGCCTTGCAGTTCTATCTGCGAAGAGTTCTTTTCCACCACCGTATAATCTATGTCTACGGTCATATTGGAAGGATTGGGTTTGGGGTCGATACCGATATTTTCCGCATCGAAAAACCCGAGCGCGCCGATACGCTGCTGGCTCTGCATGATAGAAGTCTTCGAGAACAAGTCCCCCGGTTTGGTCGTAAGTTCACGGTAAACGATATTGTCGAACGTACGCGTATTCCCCTTCACTCCTATCCGATTAATATAGGCCTTGTCGTATTCGATGATACGTATTTCCAGATCGATCGAGTCCCTTTCCGCACTTACCTCCACCGGCATTATCTGGGCAAAAAGATACCCGTTGTCCATATACAGGCTCTGTATATCGCGGCCGTCCTTGGAACCGCTCAAACGTTTGGCCAGCAGCTCTCCATTATACACATCCCCCTCCTTAACGCCAAGGATAGTCTGCAACTGTTCGGTGGTAAATTTGCTGTTGCCCAGGAATTTGATAGTACGATAATGGTATTTATTCCCTTCATCCACATGGATATCAACATCCAGGGTATTATCCCCTTTATTCCATGTAATGGTATCCGAAACGACACGTGCATCCCGGAAACCTAACGACTTATATTTCTCTACTATTTTTTTCAAATCCTCCTCATAGTCATCCTCCACCATCTTCGACTGTTTAAAGATATTCAGATGCTTGATCTGCTTGGTTTCTTTCATGGATTTGCGAAGCTTATCGCCTGAAAGCACCTCATTGCCGGAAAAATTTATACTGTTTATACGGACCCTTTCCCCCTTGTCGAGCACGACTTTGACAAATGCGCCCCCATCTTTGCGGAGCGTATCCTCCAACACTTCTACTTTGACATCCGCCGAAAGGAACCCTCTTTTCACATACCGTTTTTTGATATAGTTCTTTACGGATTGGATCAGATCTTCGCTTACCTTCTGGTTAACAGCCATATTAAGGTCCTTTATCAAGTCCTCCTGCATCGTCCGGCTCACACCTTCGTAGCGGATACGGGTGATCGGCGTACGTTCTTTTACTTCTATTTCCAGGTACACCTTATCCCCTTCGACATGATCCACATATACTTCTATATTATCAAAAACACCGTGTCCCCAAAGCCGGCGGACAGCAGCGCTTACCTGTTCTCCCGGAATACGGATCTGGGTTCCGACGATAAGCCCGGTTTCATGCATAATAATATCGGCATCGTAGAGGGAGTTTCCTGTAACCTTCACATCGGCTATCGTATACATCCCGTCGGCGATATCTCCTGCCGTTTGCGCAGAAAGGGACATAGAAAACGCCGAAACGACAAATGTAAGAACTACCGTATAGAATTTTTTCACTTTTATATGGATTGTATTAGGGTCCTTATTTTTTATCACATGTCACTTGTTCGCTTATAAGCCCGAAACGCCGTTCACGCTGGCCATATTCCCGGATAGCCTGCAAAAAATCCTCTTCCGAAAAATCGGGCCACAATACCGGGGTGAAATAGAATTCCGCATAAGCGGCCTGCCAAAGCATGAAATTGCTCAGGCGCATCTCCCCGCTGGTACGTATCACCAAGTCCACTGCAGGCATTCCGGACGTATAAAGATGGGATTCTATCGTATCCCGGTTTATATCTTCGGGCTTTAACATCCCTTCCGCCACTTCCTGAGCGATACGGCGCATACAGCACTTCAGTTCCTCCTGCGAGCCATAACTCAATGCCAGGGTGAGAATCATATCCTTATTGCCGGCCGTTTCTTTCATGCAGTATTCCAATTCCCGGGCAGGGCCTTCCGGCAGGCGGGAAACCTCTCCTATACTGTTCAGGCGTATCCCATTCTTCATAAAACTGGGCAACTCCACTTTCAGGTTGGACATAAGCAAATCCATCAAGGCCTCTACTTCCACCCTGGGGCGCTGCCAATTTTCATCGGAAAAAGCATAAAGGGTCAGATACTTTATGCCCATCTTTCTGGAAGCCTCGATGGTACGGCGCACCGCATCCACCCCTTTACGGTGGCCCAGAACCCTCATAAATCCGCGTTTTTTCGCCCAACGTCCGTTCCCGTCCATGATCACAGCCACGTGCGCCGGCAACTTACAAGGGTCTATATCTTTTTCCGTTATCATAAAAACATGTGAAACATCCGCCGGGAAAGCCTTATAGCTATCCGCTGACGAATATAAAACAGGCAAATATACGAATTTGTTGCAAGCGTAAAGGCCTAATATGTTTAATGATTTACTAAAAAATCCTCGTAGGCCCTTTTCATTCGCGGCCGTCGCTGCCCCAGCCGAGTTTTTCTTTCAGCGTGCGGAAAAAATCGGAATCCGGAAGCTTGGCTATCCTCAGGGTGTATCCAGACTTACATATCGATACGGTGTCATCCCAGTTCATCGGCAGGAAACATGAATCAAGGGAAAGCAGGTATTGGTCTTCCCGCCCGTCGACCTTTAGAAAAACTTTAACATCGTCCCGGAATACCATAGGACGCACATTGAGATTATGCGGGGCCACCGGTGTAAGGACTACCGTAGACGAATCGGTAGATACGATAGGCCCCCCGCAACTGAGTGAATAACCGGTTGAGCCGGTCGGGGTGGAAACGATCAGTCCGTCCGCCCGGTAAACCCCCAGCAAACGGCCGTTGACATGGGCCCGGATCGTGATCATGGACGAAGAATCCTTCCGACTGACCACCGCTTCGTTGATGACCATCCGGGGCTCGGTCATTCCCGGACTGTCCACCCGCAGCAATATTTTTTCCTCGAAAACCATATCCCCGCTGAAAAGTACATCCATCGCCTCCCGGATGCGTTCCCGGGAAACGGCCGCTAAAAAGCCTAAATTCCCCATATTCACCCCGATAATAGGCACATTGCTTTTATAGGCCAACTGCCCGGCCCGTAGTATCGTGCCGTCGCCGCCCAAGGTTACCATATAATCAGTATCGGCTGGCAGCACATCGTCATACCGGCCGGCATGCGCCGGGACCGGGATGTCTATCGACCGCATATATTCGAGGGTGTCGGTGTGAAAATACAGTTCGGCCCCATGCAGCAGCATCGACTCGAACACATCCCGCAACCAACCTTCGTTGTTCTTTTTTATCTTGGCTCCGAATAAGGCTATCTTCATCTGGTACGATTAAAAAGTTCGTAATACGGCAAATATACATCAAGAAGGACATAAAGAACAAAAATATTTGGTCTGCCCTTGCTTGTTGTTAAGGCTCGAGTTGCAAATTATTTCTTACATTTGGTGCCAGACCATCAACGAACATTATGTCCAGGGATTTTACGGAAATAGATACGGACACACCCAAGGGAAGGCTTTTGGCCTTCTGCCGGATGACAGGCCTATCCAGCAACCGCGAAATAGAAAAGATGCTCGATCTGGGGAACGGATATTTCCGCTCGGCCGATAAAGGGATGAATACCGGCACCCTGTGCAAGGTTGCCAAAAAGTACCCCGCCCTAAACCTCAACTGGCTGGTATGCGGACACGGCAGCATTTACATCGACGAGCCCCATACGGCAAATATGTCGGCGGTGGCCGAACCGCATCCGTACTACAATGCGCCTGCCGACTTTTACCAGGCAAAAGTCCCGGTAAGGATATTCGAAAGCGCTTCGGAATTTTTCTTCCGGCAGGAGAATTCCCTGCCCACCCGCTGGTTCATGCTCGAAAAACACTTCCTGCGCCACAAGGACGACGCATTGGTAAAGATCACCGACGACAGTCTCCATCCCGGATACCACCAAGGGGAATACCTTCAGATAACCCATTGCCCGGAAAGTACCTTGAAAAGCCTGAAGGATGCCGAAAAGCGCCTGATGCTCATCGTATTGAAAGAAACAGAACCTGTGATCCGGCTCACCGGATGCTATGCCGGACAAACAGACATGTATATCCTTTCAGCCCTCAATCCGGACAAAGCTACCTTCCCGGATATCGCCTGCGGGCTTTCCCAGATCACTGCGTTCTGGGACATCGCAAACGTCCTGCACATTTAGAAGATCACACATTCAGCACAATAGAAAAGACCGCTGCCATTGCCAGAGTACTTACCGAAAGGACTTTGAGCAATCGGTCGGCATCGATCCGTTCCCTTATCTGGAGTGTAAGCGGTACATTTATCAGACACAATGCCGCCGGGAGGTACCACAGGGAGGCATGATAGGTCATCCCCATATAGGCTACCACCAATACCATCGCCAAGGTGACCATCGCACACTGGAACGCTTTCCCCGCACCCAGGGACATCCGGGACGCAAGGGTATGCTTACCCGCCTGACGGTCGCCATCCGCATCCCGCATATTGTTCAGGTTGAGTACCCCGGCAGACAGCAGACCGATAGCCGACGCCGGCAGTAGCGAAAGCATATCCAGCCGCGCCGTATAGAGGAAAAGTCCCCCTGTCACGGCTACTATCCCGAAGAACAGGAATACGAAAACTTCGCCTAAGCCATGGTAACCATAGGCCTTCCGCCCTACGGTATATTTTACCGCCGCCACGATACTCGCTGCCCCCAGCAGGAGGAACAACAGCACATAGCCGATCCCCTTCAGCCCGAAAGACACCAGCACCAGGGCCAACCCTGTGACCATAGTCAGCAGGCATACCACGAGCATCCCTTTGACAAAGGCCCCGGCCGTGATCCTCCCGGAGGCCAATGCCCGCCGGGGGCCTATCCGCGACTGCCCGTCCGTACCCTTGACATAGTCCCCGTAATCGTTGGCCATGTTGGAGAGTATCTGAAGTAGGTTGGCCGTAAAGAACATAAGCAGGAAAATGCTCCACCGGAACACTCCCATACTACCCGCGATCCCCGCCGCCATTACCGTACCGGCCGAAGATAGCGGTAACGTACGCAGGCGAAGGGCATAAGCCCAGGCTCCTATATCCACTTTTTTATTCTTTCCCGTCATTCCCGGCCTCCTACCGCTTCTTTACGGTGATATCGATACGGCCCAAAAGGCGCCCCTGGCTGGCTTCCTGGATAATCGTGACATTTTCGCCGATCTTGTTCGGGACAGTACTGATACCGTCGGTATGCGAATGTCCGCCCAATATCAGGTCGATGCCCGACGTTTTGGCCGCCAGCGAATCGTCGCCTACATAATAAGGTGTCGTATGTTCCCCCAGATGCGAGAGAGCCACTACCACATCGACCCCCAACGAACGAAGGGTGTCGGCCGCCCATTGGGCGGATGCGATCGGGTCTTTATAAACCGCTCCTTTCGTGTGGTCGGCCTCGACCATTCCCTGTACGTTGACCGTCAGGCCGAATACGCCTACTTTTACTCCCTTGACGTCAAATATCTTGAACGGCAAAGTCTTTCCTTCCATCGGGGAGCCGCCAAAGCCGTAATTGGCGGACAGCAGGGGAAATTTCGCCCGGTCGGCCCGGCGCGCCAGCTCGGCCACCCCGTTATCGAACTCGTGGTTGCCCAGAGTAGCGGCATTGTAGCCCATCTGCCCCATAGCATCCACTTCTATATTGCCCTTGAAGAAATTGAAATAGGGCGTTCCCTGGCTGAAGTCGCCCGAATCGAACAGCAATACGCCGTGGTCCTTGTCCCGGATTTCGTTGATCAGGTAAGCCCGCTTGGCATACCCGCCATAACCAGCCCATTTGCCCTTGTCGTCCGCGATGGGGAATATCTGGCTGTGCGTATCGTTGGTGTGCAGTATCGTGATGGTCTTCTCCCCGTGGCCGAATCCCCCTTCGAAAACGGTGACACCGGCAGCTACCACTATTATGGCGGCCACCGAAAGTTGGATGATCCTACTTGATTTCATATCTGAGGTCTTTTGGTATCGTTATCGTATCGGTGACGGCAAGAAAATCCATGATGGACTCGCGCATTTTCAGCCCAGTTTCGAGCACGCCCTGATTCTGGGCGAAAAAGTTCATATTGTCCCCGCCTTTGAGCAAAAAGTCTGTCGTAAGGACGTTGTATTCTTTTCGAGGGTCGAATTTTTTTCCGCCGATCACCGCCGAAAGATCGCTCCCGCCGCCCTGTATCGTCAGGCACATACCCCCCAGCGGGTGGAAAGTACCACGGGATACATAGTCGGCCAGATAACGGAACATCTCCTGCATCTGCTCGCCCTTGAGTTTTACCAGTACATACGTATTTTCAAAAGGCATGATCTCGTACACGAAACTGCGCTTCAGATCCCCCTGGGGCAGTGAAGTGCGCACTCCGCCGGCGTTGAACAGCGCTACGTCTATCGGCTCTTTGATCCCTTTTTGCGCCAAGTAATTGCCGACCTGGACGATACTCAGATCGGAAAGCCACGCTCCCAAAGTGCCGTTTCGGTCGTTCTTGGCCAGAAATTCGGGGCTGTACGATATCACCTGGTCCAACTGAGCGGACAGGCTGTCCCGGTAGGGTTCTAAAAATTGCGCGATCCGGGGGTCTTCGGGCACTCCGGGCGATACTTCGATATGCCGGGCCGTGATCTTTTCCACTTTGTAACGGGAGTCCGAGCACCCGCCCAAAAGGAAAACGGCAACCAAAACGGCTGTCAGAGAGGCTACTTTATTATTTAACATCCTTTTATGGTATTGTGATATTTGGAATAGGCAAAAATAACTAATTTTGAATGTAATATCCGCAAAAATCCGATGATAGACGATATAAAATTCGAAGCTTCGCAGGAGGAGCGCCCTGCGCATCGCCCGGAGTCCCCGGCCAAGGGGAAAACGGCCCCGGAAGGGCTTTCCGCCATCCGGTCTGCCGGCATCCTTTTCGATGCGCAGAACGAACATTCCCGGGACCTGCTCAAAGGTTTCCTCCGGGCCGTAAAACCTTTTAATATCCCGCTGGCCATCCTGGGACTGGACAAGCAGAAAAGCACGCTCCCCCCGCTGGAAATCCCTTACATCCCTTGCACCTCGAAGGATTTTTCGCTCTTCGGGCGGATAAAGGACGGCGCTGCATCCTCTTTCATTCAAAAACCGTTCGACATCCTGATAGACATGAGCCTTTCGACCGGATCGAAAGCCGGAAAGATCGACCGGGGATCAAAAGCCGGATTCAAGATCGGGATCAACAAAGACGAAGACCTGTTCGACTTCATGTTCTCGATGCCCGCCGACGGGCCCGAAAACCCCGAAGCGTTCGCCAGCCTGCTGGACTGCTTGGGTAAAATCAACCGAAAATAAACAGATAAGACCGAAAAAATGCTTACCGGAACGGGCGTAGCCCTTATTACTCCGTTTACTTCGCAAGGACAGGTGGATTTTCCTGCCTTGGACAGAACCGTAAACAACATCATCAAAGGGCGGGCGGAATTCATCATCGTACTGGGTACCACGGCCGAAACCGCGACCTTGTCCCAGGAAGAAAAACAACAGATCGTCAATTGCGTCGTAACCGCCGCCAAAGGCCGCGTCCCTTTGGTATTGGGCGTCGGGGGCAACAGCACCGCGGAGGTAGTGCATTTTTTACGCAAAGAAGACCTCGGCGCATTCTCCGCTATCCTTTCGGTCGTGCCGTACTATAACCGGCCTACACAGGAAGGCATATACCAACACTTTGCCGCCATTGCTCAGGCGAGCCCCATTCCGGTGATCCTTTACAACATCCCGGCCCGCACGGGAGTAAACATGGAGCCGGAAACAGCCCTGAAATTGGCGCGGAAATTCGGGAATATTGCCGGGATCAAGGAATCTTCAGGTTCGATGCCCCAACTGATGCAACTGATCAAAGACAGGCCGGAAGAATTTGCTGTCTTCGCCGGCGACGACGCCTTGGGCGTTCCCGCCACCCTGATGGGAGCACAAGGCGTGATAAGCGTAATGGCCAACCTCTTCCCAAAGGACACTTCGGACATGATCCGCGACGCCATGCGGGGACGCGCGATGCGGGCTCTGGGGCTCCATTACAAATACCTGGACTTCATGGCCCTGCTGTTCCGGGAGGGAAACCCCGCCGGCATCAAGACCGCCATGAGCATCGCGGCCCTGTGTTCGGACGCCGTAAGGCTGCCGTTGGTCGCCGGAAGCGACGCCTTGAGAAAGGAAATGACCGCATTTTTGGAAAAATAAAAGGACAAGACATAAAAAATCCGGAAAGGGAATTCCCTTTCCGGATTTTTTATTTCGACAGCAATTATTCTTTCCGGGTCTTAAACTTTACGGTCTGCGGTTGGATGCGGTATCCCTCTTTAGTTGCCGCCGCGAAACCGATCACTGTAAAACCATACTCGGTATCCGGTTTGAGTTTCAGGGAATAAACCATATGATCCGACTCTTCTTCGGCCTCTCCCCGGTCTTTACGCCCCCCTGAAGGATGCGTCAACCCGTCTATCCCCATCAATCCTGCTGCATTGCGCGCGTTAACCAAGATAGGGCGGTCGAAAACAACCTTTAGCTCCGTGATCGAAGGGTCTACGTCGTCCCGGCCGTTCAAATCGGGTGAAATGCTCACCACTTTCGGGCAAAGCGCCAGGTAATCCGCTTTCATTTCATCGATATGCACTCCCACAGAGTCGAAGAACTCGATAATGCGCGGGTAAAAACTCCGCAGCGACGGGTATTTATCCCGATTGGCGGAATACACGCCCAACAGACTGTCCAGCCCAGCCGTCCACAGGAAATACCGGCTGCACTGCGTCCGTATCTCCTGGTCTATCTCCTGCTGCGAAGAGCCGTTGTCGCGCATATAACGCACTACGGCCGCACGCACGATCGCTTCGTTGAAAACCGTAGACCACTGGGGATAGGCCTGGGACGACATTTCGTCCTTCAGCGCCGTAATGACTTTCTTACCTGCTTCTTCCATACGGGATTTATTACCATCCTCTTCCATCAGGTGGTTGACGAACGAATGGTTGAACTCGTGGATCAATGTCGCGGCGTAAACAGCCGTCGAAAAATCCGGCAAATCCGTATCTGCATCGAATCCCCAACAACCCATAACGGCATATACCGTTTTCTTGCCATCGTCCGAAACGACAGAAGGACCGTAATTGCTGGGTCCGTTGGAACAACCCAGGATAACGCGGTAATCGCCTTCCGGGCGTTCGCCGTAGAATGCCGGGTACCAGTCTCGGTTGAAATCGATCTGATTGTCGAATCGGTCGGTCATCTGCTTATACCAGCCTTCATGTTCTTTAAAGAACTTGTCAAAACGGGTCTTTTTATAAAAATCATTCAGCAGCCGTACAAACTGTTGGGCATTCTTTTTATTCCACCGACTATCGCCACACAACGAAGCAAGGGTGTTTTTTGGCAGGCGATACTTGCCGCCCTCCCCTTCCAGGTGTACCGCCATCCGGGCCACCGCATCGTAGCCGATCCCGGATTGGCTGCGCACCTTTTTCGCATACTGTACAAGGGCAGCCTGCTTGTAGGGCCCGAACCATTTTTCGATGTCGGCCACGTAGGCTTTGGCATCGTTCGCCATATATTCCTGCGCACCAGCCAGACGGAACACGATGCTCAATAACTCTACCCGCTCATCGACCTTCGCACCGACAGCAGCCTTTTCTTTGGCACACACTCCCGCTATCGGCAACAGGCAAACCCATAAAAACAACCATTTTTTCATAATACAACCGTTTTATTGTTTAGACAAATATATCTATGTTTCAGTATTAGACTATCGAGGGAAGAAAAAAGTTACACCTTTTCCTCTCCTGTTTTGCCTTTTTACAAAATACAAAAAACATGCCAGCCTAATAATATTCTGACTACCAAATCAGTAATTTTCACGTCCGCCCGAAAAATGTCCATTTTTCAGACAATATTGTACAATTTTTAGACATTATCCCTCTTAAAAAAGCGCCCCGATGAAGTTTTCATCGGGGCGTTTCACTTGCTTTGAAGAGCACGAACAGCTTATTTAGCCGCCTGCCAGTAACAGCGCTTGGGCGATTCTATTTTGCCTTCGGCTTTCAGTTTCGCCATCGCTTTGTCTACTTCTTTGCGATCCAAACCGGACAATTCTACCACTTTACCGGCGTTGAGCGGTTCGGCGCTCGATTTGATTGTCGAAAATACCTTTTCTACATTGTCCATTTCTATTTGTTTTTAAGTTATCGATTAATAATTTATTCAGATGCAACACACTGCCGTTCGCAGATTATCCCACTTCTTTTAGACTCTCTGACACCATGTATTCCAACCAGAGAAACCTTTCCCGAAGCTCTTATTCTTCCTGAGGTGTCCTTTCAAGACGGGAAAGTGCCACTTGCGCTTTTACATACCCCTGATCCGCCGACTTACGATACCAACGAACCGCCTCGCTGATGTCCTTGTCTACTCCATCCCCATTCTCATAAGTAATACCCATATTATATTGCGCCTCCGCCAGGCCCTGATCCGCCGCCTTGCGCCACCAAGACACTGCCTGGTCAACATCTTTTTCCACTCCAGCGCCGACCATATAGCAAATGCCCAAATTGCATTGAGCCTTGGCATCTCCCTGTTCGCCTGCCAGGCGCCACCAATACACCGCCAGCTCGGGATTTGGAGCGAACCCCCTCCCCTCCATATAACATATTCCCAGATTATGCTGCGCCTCCACCATACCCCGACTGGCCGCCTCCACATACCAAAGTGCCGCTTGGCCAAGGTCCCGTGGTACCCCATTCCCATTGGCATAACAGATCGCCAGATTGTATTGCGCCTTAGGATACCCCTGCTCGGCCGATTTACGGTACAAACGTACAGCCTTCTTGGCATTTTGGGGAACCCCCTCTCCTCTCTCGTAACAAACGCCCAGATTGTATTGTCCGGGAGCATATCCTTGTTCGGCCGACTTGCGCCACCAATACACCGCCTGCGCAATATCCTGGGGGAGCTCATTCCCATTGGCATAACAACACGCCAAAACATGTTGTGCCGCCGGATCACCTTCTTTCGCTTTTTCTATACATATCAATGCATTCTCTTCCTGTTCCTGCGCATAACACACAGGTGCAAAAAGAAAACAGAGACAAAACGCCACCACATGGCTCCAACAAAAACCTTTCTTCTCCATAACCCGATTTTTCAAATTATTTCAAGGCCTGAAATATCTCCGGAACGTTTTCCAGCAAAAAGTTTTCCATTGGCCCCGTCGAATGGAATCCCCGGTGTTAATGTATAGCAAAAGCATTAAACAGGCAAGTGTAAAAACAAAAAAAGCATCCGGGCGCTCCGTAAAAAGGAGCGCCCGGACGCCGATGAGATTAAATATTAAAACCGGTAGCGGCTGAATGCTTCCATCGCCTCGTAATCCGAGAAACCGAGCTTGTGGTACGTTTCCGCCGTACCCTTATTACGGTCTTCGGCCCGTTGCCAGAAATCGCGCGGATCTTCTCCCAGATAGGCAGTATCGTTCTTCTGGGATTCGTGGAAGAAAATCGCGCGTTTTTTCAACAGCAATTCGTCCGGCGAAAGGGGAACGGCCATTTCGATATCCTCGATAGACCATTCGCTCCATGCCCCTCGGTACAGCCATACCCAGCAGTCCTTCATGAACTTCTGGCCTTTCAGCTTGGCGATGACCGAAAACAGCAGGTCGAGGCTGATCTTCTGCGTGCCGTGCGGATCGGTCAAATCGCCGGCGGCGAATATCTGGTGTGGTTTTATCTGCTGGATCATTTCCTCCATAACAGCCACATCCTTCTTGCCTACGGACTGTTTTTTCACCGAACCCGTTTCGTAGAACGGCAGGTCCAGGAAATGGACGTTCAAATCGTCCAAGCCCATAAAACGGGTGGAAGCCAGCGTCTCTCCGCGGCGGATCAGTGCCTTAGCCCGGCGGATAGCCAGTGAATCGCGGTCGCCTTCGGCCTTGTTGCCCAGCACGTTCACCACGCTTTTGAACACTTTATCCGGGGCTTCTTCCCCGCTCTGGTATTCATAAAAATTCTCGGCAAATTCGATGAACCGGCGCGCTTCGGAGTCGCTCACCGAATTGCAACCCGAAGTCTGGATAGCCAGATGGACTTCATGTCCCTGCTCCACCAGGCGACGGATCGTTCCGCCCATACCGATCACCGCATCGTCCGGGTGCGGCGAAAAGATGAGCACTCGTTTGCGGGCCGGCACAGCGCGTTCGGGCCGTGCGGAATCGTCCGCATTGGGTTTTCCGCCGGGCCATCCGGTGATGGTGTGCTGGAGAATATTGAACATCTTGATGTTCAGTTTGTACGCAGATCCTTCCTGGGCCAGCAGCGACGACATGAAATTGTCGTTGTAATCGCGGTCAGTCAGCTTAAGGATCGGTTTTTTCACCTGAGCCGAAAGCCAGACGATCCCTTTGCGCTGCATCGCTTCGTCCCAGATACAAGGACCTACCACCCAGGGGGTCTTGATGCAGGTCAGGTCTTCCGAAGCGGCTTCGTCCAGGATAACCGTGCAATTTTTGTGGGTCTGCAAATAAGTAGCAGGCACTTCGGAGGACATTTCGCCCTCTACCGTACGCTTGATGATCTCCGCTTTTTTGTTACCCCAGGCCAGAAGAACGACGCGGCGGGCTTTCAGGATCGTACCCACACCCATCGTAATGGCGCGTTTAGGCACATTCTCCAGCCCGTGGAAATCCTTCGAAGCGTCGGAACGCGTCAGATGGTCCAAGGTGATCATCCGGGTGCCGGAATTGATGTGCGAACCCGGTTCATTGAAGCCGATATGGCCCGTACGGCCGATACCCAGTATCTGGAAATCGAGGCCTCCGTACGATTTGATCTTCATGTCGTAGTCGGCACAGTACTGCTCGATACGGTCCAGGGGGACATTGCCATCGGGAATGTTGATGTTCTCCGGCAGGATATCGATATGGTCGAACAGGTGTTCGTGCATGAAAGTCCAATAGCTCTGGGCATTGTCGCGAGCCAGTCCGTAGTATTCGTCCAGATTGAACGTCACTACGTTGGCAAACGAAAGCCCTTCTTCCTTATGCATACGGATAAGCTCCGAATAAACGCGCATCGGCGAACTGCCGGTAGCCAGGCCCAATACGGCGGGCTGCCCTTTGGCATTGCGGTCGCGGATGATCGAAGCGATTTCTTCGGCCACTGCCACCGAAGCGATGGCCGAATTCTGGAAGATCTCGGTGTGCAGTTTCTCGAAACGCACATCCTCCCATCTTCCTACTTCTTTGTGGGTTATCATAGTTTTCTTTTTTGGTCCGTTTCCGGGTTATTTTTTGGACTGCAGTTTGGCAGCAGCCGGCTCGTCGAGCACGACCAGGCAATTTTTATGCGCCTGGAGGTAGGTAGCAGGTACGTCGTCGGACATTTCACCCTCCACCGTACGCTGGATGATATCGGCCTTGTTGGCTCCCCAAGCCATCATCACGATACGTTTGGCTTTCATGATCGTCCCTACGCCCATCGTAATGGCCGAGGAAGGCACGTTCTCGAACCCGCCGAAAGCCGGGGCGGCATCCTTCTTGGTGATATCGTGCAGGTGGATCATGCGGGTCTTAGACTGGGGGTCGGAAGGCGGCTCGTTAAATCCGATGTGGCCCGTACGGCCGATACCCAGCAATTGGAAGTCCAGTCCGCCGGCCGCATCGATCGCTTTTTCGTAGTCTTCGCACCATTTTGCCACTTTGTCCATCGGCACGGTACCGTCCGGGATATGCACGTTTTCGGCCGGGATATCCACATGGTCGAACAGGTTGTGGTGCATAAAGTACCAATAACTCTGGTCGTTATCCTTGGTCAGCCCGTAGTATTCATCCAGGTTGAAGGTCTTCACGTTCTTGAACGACAATCCCTCTTCCTTGTGCATACGGATCAGTTCGGCATAGACCTTCAGCGGCGAGCTACCGGTAGCCAAGCCCAATACGGCAGCCTGTCCTTTGGCATTCTTTTCCTTTATAATGGATGCTATCTCTTTGGCGATAGCTACCGAACCGGCCTGCTGGTCGGGATAAACTGCAAGTTTCATTTTTTCCTGTGCCATTTGTGCAATCTTATTTTTGTAATGAATGGTTCGTTTAGTAATAGAATTTGTACTATACAAATTTGCCGAATATCCGGCAAGACCCGACATTTTTTCGACAAACGACGGTATTTCGTAGACAAAAAGCCCCGAAAAAAGAAGTTTTCCTGCTATCGTAACCCTTTCAGACAGAAGTAAAAACCCGGAAAAATGACGGCGAGTCAGTGCTGGCGGCCGTGACGGCTATCCCAGGCGGCGCTTTTTGCGTAATAGGTTTCGGCGGAATCGCGCACCCCCAAGCTATCGTAAAAAGCCCCTATTGCCCGGTAAAAATCGGAATACGGAATATGCGCCACCCCTTTGTACCGGACATCCGCCGTATCCAGCCCCACAAGGCGCTTATAGGTGTCCAATGCACCGGAGTAATCCCCCTCGGGCCATTGCAGGGCCGCTTTTTCTATATAAAGCGCGGCGCTGTACGGACAGCATTGGATAGCCGCTTCGGCACTGGCGACCGCCCGGGTATAATCGGGTATATAAGTACTGTCGGTATTGGCCCTGGTATGCTCCACGGCATAACAAAAAGCGGCCTTTTGCCGGTAAAAACCCGCCTTTGCCCTATGCGCAGTTTCCCCACAGGAACATATGCACCCCCCTAAAATGCACAGAATATATATTTTCAGGTTCACTAACGCCGGATTTTCATGCAGGCAAATATAGTGAAAGCCGAGCGCCATTCAAACTTGTTTGGAAATGGCCGAGGCGCATCCTGTATTATGAAAATATAACGAAAACCGAATATAGAATCAAAGCTTGCTTTGAATTATACTGAGGCGCATCTTGTATTATACAAATATAACGATTAATTGATCCTTTCCCTTTTTGATTTCTATCGAACTGGGGGAAACCACATCCCAAGGGCAACAATAGCTGCCTAAACCGTTTGCTCCATGTACACTTTTCCACTCCCTATATGACAAAGAGCGGGCGGTTTGTTATAAACCGCCCGCTCTTTATATCTTTGCACGAATTACAAAACCATATTGTCGGCTATATCCCGCGCCACATCCCGTTTGCTTTTGAGCGGATAAACCTTTTCACTGCCATCGGCTTTCAGTAAGGTTACTTTGTTTGTGTCGCACGAAAATCCGGCTCCCGCATCGCCCAGCGAATTAAGCACGATCATATCGAGATTTTTCCGCCGGAGTTTTTCCCGGGCATGTTCCTTTTCATCGTGAGTTTCGAGTGCAAAGCCGACCAGCATCTGGTCATTCCTTTTCATAACTCCTAAAGCCGCCGCAATATCCTGTGTAGGCCGCAGCCCGAGGGACAATCCCTCCTGCCGTTTCAGCTTCCTGTCGCCGGCCGCTTCCGGCGTGAAGTCCGCCACCGCCGCCGACAAGACCGCCATATCCATTGCCGGGAAAGCCTCTATCGCTGCCGTGTACATCTGTCCGGCTGATTCCACATCCACCCGGCGGATATTGCCTACCGGGGTGGGCAAAGATACCGGTCCGGCGATAAGAGTTACTTCAGCTCCCCTCGAGGCGAATTCTTCTGCCAGGGCAAAACCCATCTTTCCCGAAGAATAGTTGCCGATGAACCGCACAGGGTCTATCTTTTCGTAGGTAGGGCCTGCCGTGACCAGCACTTTTTTACCGGCGAAATCCTTATTCCCTTCCAGCAGCGCATCGACATATGCCAAGATGCGTTCCGGTTCCTCCATACGGCCTTTTCCGGAAAGGCCGCTGGCCAGTTCCCCGGCCGCCGGTTCGATAACCGTCGTACCGTAAGAGCGCAGAACGCCGAGGTTGTTTTGGGTAGAGGGATGACGATACATATCCAAGTCCATCGCCGGAGCGAGGGCCACCGGGGCCTTGCACGAAAGGTAGCACGTAACCAGCAGGTTATCCGCCACTCCCGCAGCCATTTTACCGATCGTAGCGGCGGTAGCCGGGGCTACGAGCATCGCATCGGCCCACAGGCCGAGTTCCACATGGCTGTTCCAGGTGCCGTCGGTCATTTGGAAAAATTCGCTGAGCACCGGCCGCCCGCTGAGCGCCGACAAAGTGACAGGCGTAATGAAATCTTTTGCGGACGGGGTCATCACCACCTGCACTTCGGCGCCTCGTTTTCTCAGCAGGCGCACCAGGTAAGCGGCTTTATATGCGGCGATACTGCCGGTAACCCCGAGCAATATGTGCTTTCCTTCCAGCATTACAAGATCAGCATCGCGTCACCGTACGAGTAGAATTTATATTTTTCTTCCACTGCCTTGTGGTAGGCCTCCATCATCAGTTCATGGCCCATGAATGCCGATATCATCATCAGCAGGGTCGAGCGCGGGGTATGGAAATTGGTCACCATGCAATTGGCGATCGAGAATTCGTACGGAGGGAAGATGAATTTATTGGTCCAGCTGTTGAACGGATTGAGATGCCTGTCCGACGAAATGGAACTTTCGATCGCCCGCATACACGTCGTACCGATAGCGCACACTTTCTTTTTGGCATCGATAGCCGCATTGACCACATCGCAGGCCTGCTGAGAGATGATCACCTGCTCGGAATCCATCTTATGTTTGGAGAGGTCTTCCACCTCCACCGGATTGAACGTACCCAACCCGACGTGAAGGGTGATCTCCGGAAAATTTATTCCTTTGATCTCCAAACGCTTCATCAGGAGTTTGGAAAAATGCAGCCCGGCCGTGGGAGCGGCCACCGCACCTTCGTTCTTGGCATAGATCGTCTGGTAGTATTCCTCGTCCATCGGCTCCACTTTGCGTTTGATGTATTTGGGCAGCGGGGTTTCGCCCAGGGACAGGAGTTTTTCGCGGAACTCGTCGTACGAACCGTCGAACAAAAAGCGAAGGGTACGCCCCCTCGAAGTAGTATTGTCTATCACCTCGGCCACCAGCGAATCGTCGTCGCCGAAAAAAAGCTTGTTGCCGATACGGATCTTGCGGGCCGGGTCTACGATCACATCCCACAGACGCTGTTCGGCATTGAGTTCGCGCAGCAGGAATACTTCTATCGTAGCACCGGTCTTTTCCTTGTTGCCGTACATACGGGCCGGGAAGACCTTGGTGTTGTTGATGATCATGGTATCCCCGTCCTCGAAATATTCTATCAGGTCCTTGAACTGGCGATGCTCTATCTGTCCGTTGTCGCGGTGGATGACCATCAGCCGGGCCTCGTCGCGGTTCTCTGTGGGGTATTCCGCCAGCAGTTCGGGCGGAAGATTAAAATCGAAGTTGGATAATTTCATTCTATCTGTTTATCGGATTGTTTACCTGGTACGTTTCGGTGCGCAAAGATACGCATGTTAACAGAGGGAAAGCAAGCGGGAGGCAATAAAACGCCTCCCGAAAGGACAAAAAAACCGGAAAACCGGTAACTTTACCCCATGAAAAAGATACTCCTGCTCTCCGATACCCACAGCGCCGTGGACGAATCCATCCTGAAATACGCCCGCCAGGCCGACCAGATATGGCACGCCGGGGATATAGGCTCCATGACCGTAGCGGAAAAACTGGCGAATATCGCCCCGCTACGCGCCGTATACGGGAATATCGACGGTGGCGAAATACGGGCCGCATTCCCCGAAAGGCTCCGCTTCGTAGAGGAAGGGGTGGAAGTACTGCTCAAACACATCGGCGGATATCCGGGTCATTACGACCGCAGCGTGCAGGAAGAATTGTTCGCCGCCCCTCCCGCCCTGTTCGTCTGCGGGCATTCCCATATTCTGAAAGTGATGATGGACCGCCGCCTGGGATGTATGCACTTCAATCCGGGCGCGGCCGGGACGTATGGTTTCCACAAAGTGCGGACCATGCTCCGCTTTACCATAGACAGCGGAAAAATAGAAAACCTGGAAGCGATAGAAATGGGCTCCCGTGCCGGCTGGTAACCTTTTATCGGAACATTTTGGCCGGGATGGAAACATTCGGATCGACGGATAAGGTTCGCCAAATGATCCGCCCTCCGTCAGCGTCTTTCACTTCGGTAGAGAAAGGATATTTCAACCCGCTTACTTCCTTATAATTCCCAAAATCGGAATAAGAGCCGATCTTCTCGGGGACGTATTTCGTCAACACGCCCTTTTCATCGAATTCTTTGACTGCAGGAGCCGCCACATTTTCTATACGGAGCACCATATAGTCATCCATGGATATATAATAATTCTGGAGGCTACCGCTGGGCATCGTTACCCGCAGGCGGTACGTAAAATGTCCGTTGACCGGCACGATACTGTCCAGTTCCGCTGCGAAACTCTTTTTCTGATAGTCGAGCAGCGGGAATATCGAACGATCCAGGCGCTGTTTCTCCACCGCGTCGGCCGACAAATTGACCGTGGTATTCTCTATTTTGGTATAGCCCATATTGCCGTTGAAAGTCTTTTTCAGGTATACCTGCCCGTCATAGAGTATCTGCTCCTGATGGTTGCAGGGAAGACTGGACAAAGTCTGTGCCTTAAAGGTCTTATCCCCGATCATGATCTCGTAATTCTGGCGAAGGGTTTTTACCGAACTCATCTTATGCCTGCCGCCCATAGCTTCAAAGTATTTGCCGATTACATCGATCGCCGCAATACTGTCCGTAATGGGCTGGGAAAGGGACGGACGCGCCACCCGGACTGCATATTTATCGTAAAAAGAGATATTATAATAACCGGCCAGTTCCAACGGCGGAACCACTTTCCGGGCATCTCCATACATCACGATACGGAACTGTGAAGGTTTGATATATTTCTGGGCAACCCGCATAATGTCTTCGGCCGAAACCGAGTTGATCTGCTTGAGAATGTCTTCCAGAAAATCTTTTTTCACCGTGCCGTCTTCCATAGCCACCCCATAGCTACCCAACGCATTGCGGTCTTCGAACGAAAGGGCGATCTTTCCTGTGAGATACTGTTTGAGGTCGGAGAGCTCTTTTTCATCCAAAGGCACAGTCCGTATCCGTTGAAGCTGGGCGGTCTTTTCGGCAATCGTGCGCACGGCATTCAGGTTGGAAGTCCGGGTCGAAAGGTACATATATCCACCCAGAGGGTCTGGGGAAAGGGAAAATTGGTCGCCCATATACCCCCCCGCCTGCAATGTAGCCCGGATATTAGCCAATAAGTCTCCCCCCATCAGGTGGTTGATAAACATAGCCGGAAATACATCCGGCGAATTATAATCGAATTCCGCAATATTGGACATGATGATCCGGCAATCGCGGGCCGAAGGATCGTGGATAAAATTGATCGCCGTGGCCGGCAAATCGTTCACTACCGATATTTTGCTCTTAGGGATGTCGGCGGAGGCCCACGTACGGAACCGGGCATTGACCATCATCCGCACCTGATCGGCAGTAATGTCGCCCATCACTAACAATACCGCATTGTTCGGCCGCCAGTACGTACTGTAATATTCCTGGCAATCGTTGAGCGATATCCGGTCGATCGAGTTTTCGGAAATGAATTCCCCCGTAGGGACTTTCCCGGAAAGGGCCAATGCCCGGTACACCCGGTTGAATATCACCTCGGGGCGGGAATCGTCCAGCGTATAGGCATCCTTCATGGCCTTTTTTTCGGTAAAGAACTCCTGCAGCGGGAACGAAGGCCTTAATACGACATCGGCAAACAGGTTAAAATTGGCGCGGGCGTATTTTTTGAGCCCCGAAACATAAAAACTACTGCGGTTCATCCGGAAAACACTGCCCATATTGGCCAGCGAATCCGTGATCTGTGCTTTCGTGCGGTTCTGTACGCCGGCCAGCAGCATATTGGCTGTCAGGTCCGAAACCCCTTTCTTGTCCTTCTCGAACACCGAACGGTTCAGTATCCCGATGTAAAAAGTCACGATAGGCATCGTATCGTCCGTATAAACGATCACCTTCAGCCCATTGTTCAGGGTAAAACGCACCGGGTGTCCGATATTGACGTATGGAGGTTGCGTCGGCTCGGGAAGACTGTCGTATATCCGCGCCTGGTAGGAATCAGCCGCAAAAAGAGTGTCGGATATCCCTTTTTCCCCCACGCGAACCTCCGGCTGTTGGACCCCGGACAGGAACTCCATCGCCGCCTTGATGGCCACATCCCTTTTATGCAGCGAATCACGCATCTCTTGGGATAATTGATACTCCTCTGCTATCGTATCTTCCCTGGCTGCGGCTGCATCGATACTGTCGGCTATGACTGTATCTTTTACGGCAGACATTATCACAAGGCTATCTGTGAGCACAGAAAACGTATCCCGGACCACTACAGTATCTTCCTTCGTGGACGCCGAATCGGCACCCGCCGGCGCAAGGATCGCATCCAGCGCCCTGCGCACCATCAGGGAATCGGGCATAACCCCTCTACCTCCGCCGGACAAAACTCCCGAAGGGCCTGCGGTACAAAATACCACAGCACCGAGAATGGCGAGGGCCGCCAGTACCGTGCGGATACATTTTGTCATTTCGAACCTGCGGAAGATTGTTCCCTGCGCGAGGAGGGAAGTTCATAGATCGTTTTCATATTATCGGTGCGGAAAAAACGCCGCATCACTATACGGACATCTTCCTGGGTGATCGTGGATAGCTTTTCCATCCGCGAGTTGAATACCGCCGCATCCCCGTACAGCAATTCGGTAAGGGCCATATTGCGCACCATCCCTTCATTGGAAGATATGTACTGCCATTGAGACATCTGCGTAGCGTTGACCGCCTTTTTCAGTTCTCCGGCCGTGATATTGAAATTCCGCATCCGCTCGAGCTCCCGGTGGACGACTGCCTCGGCCTGGGAAATCTTCACTCCTGGCCGCAGGTCTACCTTAAAGGCAAAAACGGAGGCCCGCTCCATCGGCAGGATAAACGGCTGCACCGATGTAGCCAATCCTTCCTCTTCCACCAACGCCTTGTCCAATCTGGAACCGCTCGAAGCGCAGAGCACCGTACTGATAAAATCGAACACCTCGAACTGAGGATCGCTATACGGGGGTATCTGCCAGGCGAAAATAACGGATTCGTTCGGTTGAGGGATATATAGCGTATCGATATGCTTATCATACCCTCCTACCGCCAATATCCCGCTGCCCACATCCACGGCCTTCCCGCCGGAAAGCACCACCGTATCGGCAGCCGGTTTCCGGACAGAGAATAAAGTGGGTTTCAAGTTCACTTTCAGCGTATCGGGCGGAAGCAGGGAAAACATTTCCACCACATACCGGCGGACGGAATCGACGTTCACATCGCCGCTGATGGCCAAAACCGCCTTTTTTGGATTGAAATACAATTTTTCGTAAGCCTTGGCAGCCGTCATCGTGATCCCGCTGTCCAGGGTAGCCACTTCCGGCACCAGCCGCAGATTCACGGTGCGTACCATATCGTATAAGGCTTTTTCTTCCCGGTCGCCGGTACGGCGCTGCCGGACGGATGCTTCGCCGGCCACTTTTGCGGCTACCTGGGCAAAAGCAACCGTATCCTCCCGAAAACCGTAAGCCTTTTCCGCAGCCAGCCAAATAGCCCCTTTGAGCATATTGGAAGAAAAACTATCGCAGAAGAACGTCACGTCGTAACTCACGTCGACGGTACTCTTCCCGCCGTACGTCCCCATGATCGACCGATACTGCCCGGGAGATAAATGGGCCGAAGATTCGGTGCTCATAGCCGCCACAACGGCGTTTATGCCGGCCAGCGTACTCGGTTCGTCATTCAGTCCCGTCCTATACATCAACCCTACCGACACGACCGGCGAACGGTCGTCGCTATGCACCAATACCCGCAGCCCCGAAGGCATTACGAAACGCTCGAACTGTACCTTTTGGGCATGCAAAAGCCCGGGCAGTGCGACAAACACCGCAACAAATAATCCGGCGATCAATCTCATGCCTGTGCTGCGTATCATTTTTACAAAAAATATCAGTCGTCGTAAACGGTTATCTTTTTCGGACGCACGAAAGCCCCCGAATAATCCGGGTTTTGCTTGAGCAGGGATAAGGCTTCCCGCGCCTGTGCCTCGGTCAGATAAGCTCCCACGAATACCTTATAGTCGGGCGTATCGTATTCGATCTCCGAATATTCGAAAGGATAGCTCTCCTGGAAAGCGGTCATGACATCCCGGGCTTTTTGAAGCCGGCCGTAATAGATCTGTATCACATACCCGTCCACCCGGCGCCCGTCGCTATTGTTTTCCACCCTCAGGCGGAGCAAGTGCTCGATCCGGGGGTCGGCCTTGACGGTCACCATGCCCATATTCTGGGCGGACAAGGAAGCCGCGCAGAAAAATACGGCGGCCAGTATAGCTGTTTTTACTACTTTCATCGCTCTGTAAGACCGGATTTAGTCATTTTGACAAATTTAGAGATTATCCCGTGAAAATACCCTAAAAAAAGGCTAAAAAAACTATTTTTGTATCCATGCTACAGATCAAGGATACACTGGTATCGGACGACCTGCTGCTCGAATCGTTCGTATGCGACCTGGCCAAATGCAAAGGCGCATGCTGCGTGGCAGGCGACAGCGGGGCCCCGGTAGATGAGAACGAAAAAGCCATCCTGGAGGAAATCTATCCCCGGGTAAAACCTTACATGCGTCCCGAGGGTATCGAAGCCGTACGCCTGCAGGGCACCTGGGTGAACGACCCGTACGATCACCTGCCATCCACCCCGCTGGCGGGAGGAAAAGAGTGCGCCTACCTGGTGTACGAACCGGGCGGCGCGGCCACCTGCGCCATCGAAAAAGCTTATGCGGATGGCCATATCTCGTTCAAAAAACCCGTCTCGTGCCACCTGTATCCCGTCCGGCTCAGTCGGATCATGTCCTTCACCGCCCTGAACTACAACCGGTGGGACGTTTGCCGGGATGCCTGTGTATTGGGCCGGAAACTGAAGGTCCCGGTATATAAGTTCCTAAGGGAGCCTCTTATCCGGCGTTTCGGGAAGGACTGGTACCAGGAATTGGAACTCACGGCGGAAGAATACCTAAAAGAACTCGAAAAGCGCCGGTAACCGCGCGTTTTTTCTATACTATTTGAAACTATTCCCCTTTCGGCGGGGTCTTATGCATAAAACCTATCCGTTTAAAAAATGAAACAGAACAAAGCCCTTTTCCTGTCCCTGTTGGCAGGACTTTTCGCCTTCGAAGCGGCAGCTCAGCAGCCCGTAACGGTCGATTTGCGATTGAAAAACCTCAAAAAAGGCGATTCGGTCCTTTTGCGGGCCGACCCGGAAGGGAGCCGCATCGACACGATCACCGCCACCCGCAATGGCCGCGCCGAAGGTAGCATCACAGTGCCCTACACCTGCGAAGGAGTACTTTATTACCTTCCCGCCGGAAAGGTGATAGACGACGTCCGTAGCTCCGAAGTATACCGTTTATGCTTGAACCCTTCGGACAAGATCACCGTAAAAGGCGACCTTTTCCAGTTGGGTGCCCTACAGGTAAGCGGAGGCATCTACGACGATTACCGCCACCGGACCTACTTCGATTCCCTGGACAAGATCTACGCAGAGGCCTGCATCTATTCGGACTCCCTGTTTGCCGTGGAAAAAGCTACCCATGCGATGTCCAAAGGCCCTGAAATGGACTCCCTGATCAAAACGATCAAAGAACTGAACAATCAGACCTGGGCGGTGGTCGAAAAATCCTACCAGTTGATGGACGAGTATATCCGTCGCTATCCGGACGACCCTTTTTCGGCTTACGTGCTGAGTGGGGTAAAGGGGAGTTACGGCGACAAACACCGCGAAGAACTATTCGGCCTGCTCGGCGATAAAGCCAAACAGACGCCCGCCGGCAAAAAAATGGGGGACATTCTGGCCATGTCCAAAGCCTGGAAAAAGAACAACGAAGGGATAAAGGCCGGCGTAGATGCTCCGGACTTCACCCTTACCGGCATCGACGGGCAGAAAATAACGCTGTCCGATTTCCGCGGAAAATACGTCCTGCTGGATTTCTGGGGCTCATGGTGCGGTCCTTGCCGCGAGGCGAACAAATTCATGGTGCCGCTGTACGAAAAATACAAAGACCGGGAAAACTTCGTGATGATCTCCCTGGCACTCGACCGCGACGATGCAGCCTGGCGTAAAGCGGTAAAAGAAGACGGCCTGACCTGGCATCAGGTCAATATGTACGAAACCCCTCAGGGCCCTGGATCGGTGAACGTGCTATACGGCATCAGCCTGTACCCTTCCCAGATCCTCGTATCGCCCGACGGCAAGATCCTGATCCGCCAGGGAGGATACAACCCGGAAAAGGACCCGGTAGGGCTGCGGCTGAAAAGCCTGCTTGGCGAATAGCCCGATATAAATCCGCAAAAAGCCCGCTCTTTACAGAGCGGGCTTTTTTATAGTCGTACCGTTTCAGAACAGTGACATCTGAGCTTGCGGTGCTCCCGGGTAAAACTCCATGCGGGTCTGGAGCCCCAACTGCCGGCACTCCCCGTAAAACATTTCGGACAGCACTTTATAATTATCGCTCCGGCACTCGTAGCGGCTGCCGAATGTCGATACATACCGCTCTTTCATTCCCGGAAACTGTTTTTCCAGCGCCCGGTAGAAATAATCCCGCGAACCGGCGCGCAGGGTCGTCCCGAACATCGGCAGTACATAGTACGCGCCGCTGTCTTTGGCCCGGCGGAGTATTTCCCGCACATTTTCCACCGTATCGGTCAGAAAAGGGAGCAGTGGCATGAGCGTTATCCCTGTATAAATACCCCGGGAGGCCAGTGTTTCCATCGCCTTGAACCGGGCGGACGAAGGCGGAGCCCCCGGTTCGAGTATCCGGGCCTGCGCATCGTCCGCGCATGTCACCGTAAAACTGACCGCCGCATATACCGCTGATATATCCTGCAGAATATCCGCATCCCGCGTAATGAGCGTCCCTTTCGTGATGACATGCACCGGAAAACGCGACGTGGCTATCCGGGCCAAGGCCTCGCGCACGATCCCGGTTTTTTCTTCGGCAGGCATATAAGGGTCGTTCATCGAGCCGGTGCCGATCGTGCCTTTCCGGCCCCGCTTGGCGCGGAGTTCCCGCTCGAGGAGTTCCAGCGCATTGCGCTTGACCGATATTTTCGAGATGTCCCCTATCCCGTAGCAATCGCTGCGGGTATCGCAGTAGATACACCCGTGTTGGCATCCCCGGTAGAGGTTCATATTGTAGGTAATGCCGAACAGGCCGTCGGCCTGCCGGAGTTTGGACAATATGGATTTTGCTTCGATATACTGCATAAAAAATCCCTTGTCCGCAAAGATACCGATTTCCCGAAAAGGGCCCGGTTCTTTTACCGACAAGGGATAGAGATTTCCTCCTGTTTTTCCTTATACTGCCTTACGGCCCGAGAAGCCCCGGCGGAAAAAACGTTTGGCCTTATTACCTCCTTTGGAGGCTACTTTGGGCTGCTGCGCCTGCGAGGCGCGTTCGGCCGCAAAAGCGTACTCCGGGCAGTGGAAAGGCTGGTCGTCCACCACTTCGATAGAACGGCCGATCAGCTTCTTGATATCTTTCAGGTATCCGAGCTCGCTTTCGTCGCAGAACGATACCGAAATCCCTTCACGCCCCGCGCGGCCTGTACGGCCTATACGGTGTACATAGGATTCGGAATCGGCCGGCAAGTCGTAATTCACGACATACGACAGGTTGTCCACATCGATACCCCGGGCGGCAATATCGGTCGCGATCAGCACCCGGTTGTGGTGGCTCTTGAAATTATCCAAGGCACGTTGACGGGCGTTCTGGCTCTTGTCTCCGTGGATGGAATCGCACTTTATCCCGGAGCGGGAAAGTATCTGGGCCAGGCGGTCCGCCCCATGCTTAGTCCGCGAAAAGACCAGTACGGAGTCCATATCCGGGTCTTCCAGCAGGGAAAGCAGCAGAGACTTCTTATTGCCTTTTTCGACGAAATACACTTTTTGCTCGACTGTATCCACCGTCGAGGATTCGGGGCTGACCTCTACCCGCTCGGGATCGGAAAGGATATCCGAAGCCAGCGCGCAGATATTGGGCGGCATGGTGGCCGAGAAGAACAGCGTCTGCCGGTCTTCGGGCACCTGGGCCATGATCTTGCGGATGTCGTGGATAAAGCCCATGTCGAGCATACGGTCGGCCTCGTCCAGCACCAGGAATTCAACATTGCGCAGGTTTACAAAACCCTGGTTCATCAAGTCCAGCAGGCGCCCCGGAGTGGCGATGAGTATGTCTACCCCCCGGCCCAATTCGCGGGTCTGGTTGAACTGTGACACCCCGCCGTACACCACAGTCTCGCGCAGGCCGGTATATTTGGCATACATCCGGAAATTGTCGGATATCTGCCCGGCGAGTTCGCGGGTAGGAGTAAGCACCAACGCCCGTATCGGACGTTTGCCGGAAGGACGCTCTTCACTTAAAAGTTCGACGATAGGCAGGGCGAACGCGGCAGTTTTGCCGGTGCCTGTCTGGGCGCTGCCCAGCAGGTCGCGTCCGTCTAATACCAAAGGAATGGCTTGTTCCTGAATAGGAGTGGGGGTCTGGTAGCCCGCATCCGTCAGCGCCCTGAGTACGGGCGCAGAAAGTTTCAAATCTTCAAATAACATAATATTTGCTTATTATTTTGCCGTTTTTCTTCGGAAAACGGATCCGAGCATTCGCCCGCACAAAACGGGTTTTCATCACATTGTCTTTTACTTCGCGGCCATTGATCGCCGCCGGCTGATAATATGCAAATATTACAGGTAAAGGAACGATTGCTTAAATGCGGTGCAAAGGTACGTCATTTTACCGGCATATAACTGTTTTTTATGTAAAATAACGAAAAAAGGGCGGTACTCTTTCGAATAACACCCTTTATATCAAACATTTAAACAACTACATATTTATCCGCATCCCGTATGGCAAACGCGACATTACGACCGGTTTGTCCGATTCGGACGCCCGGCGGGCCGCACTGTACATCTCGAACATATCGTCCCCGATCAGGGAGCGCACCTTCATATCGGAGGAGCTGTTCAATATAGTCATGAACTGTTCGAAGGACGAAGGGGTACGACTGTATTCCGTCACCGAATAATCTTCCGTTCCTGCTAACTCGGCAGCCTTCTCGACCGCACTGCCGATCCCCCCGATCTCGTCCACCAGTCCGAGCTTCAGGGCGGAAATACCGCTCCATACGCGGCCCTGCGCAATGGAATCCACCGATGCAGTTGCCATATGGCGGCCTTCGGCCACCCGGCCTACGAACTGGGCATAAGTCCCCTCGATGCTTTTCTGGATGATCTTGCCCAAACCGTCGCTTACCGGGGTAAGGAAGGTCGGGTCGGCCGAATTGGGATAGATGGACACCTCATCGGTCGTGATACCGTTCTTATTGGCTAATTTTTCCACATTGGGGATATAGGCAAACACTCCGATGGATCCGGTGATGGTCGTCGGTTCGGCAAAGATATAATTAGCCCCGCAGGATATGTAATAGCCACCCGAAGCGGCATAGTTGCCCATCGAAACGACGACGGGTTTTTCCGCTTTGAGGTCTTCGACCATCTTCCAGATATTATCCGCCGTAATGGACACCCCGCCGGGCGAGTTCACCCTCAGCACGACCGCTTTCACCCGGTCGTCGTCCTTGGCTTTCTTCAGGGCTTTGCGCATAGCGTCCTCGCTGATCTCGGTCGCTTTGCCTTTGCCGTATACGATATCCCCCTGCGCATAGATCACAGCGATCCGGTCTTCGGCTTTAGCCTTGGACTTCATAGAGAGGTATCGGGCGTACTCAGCATATTTGATCCGGTTTTTCCCGCCGAGGCTATCCAGGAAATCATCGTACTGCCCGGCATACATCAGGCTGTCCACCAGTCCGCAATCCAACGCTCCGGTGGCCGTAAACCCAAGCCGGCCGGAAGCGATGTTGTCCACCTGCGCGCGGGTATATTCCCGGGCGACAGCCACGGCCGAGGACAGCGTATCCCATATTGTAGTAATAAGCTCAAGGCTCTGCCGGCGGTTTTCCGGACTCATTTTATCCAACAGGAACGGTTCAACCGCGCTTTTGAATTTTCCGGTGCGGAACACCTGCACCCCGATGCCGTATTTTTCCTCAAAACCTTTGAAGAACATATTGGTCATCGAAAGCCCTTTCAGGTCGACCGTGCCGTTGGGATTGAGGAATATATTGTCGGCCACACTCTTGGCGATATAATCGCCCTGACTATACAGGTTGGCATAGGCCGTCACGTACTTACCCGACTCCTTGAATTCATCCAACGCCTTGCGTACGGCCACCAGTTGCGCCATACCCCCGCCGAACCCCTCGCCGGTGAGCGATATGCCCTCGATATTTTCATCTTCGGCTGCATAGGCGATAGCCTCGGTAAGCTCCCGCAGGCTGATAGGCATCGACACATTCCCCGTCATCGAAGAGAACGAAGTGAAAATGGCCATCGGATCTTCCACTGCTTTGTCCATGATAGGCACGCTCAGATCGATTACCAGCGTACTGGAGGGTTTGACCGTCACTTCAGGCTGCTCTCCGAAACTGGACAGCACCGAAACGAACCCGATAAACATCAGGAAAGGCAGGATCATCAACACCACCCCGGCCAGCAGGGCTGCGAAGAACATTTTAAAGAATTGTCCCATATCTTATCGTTTTTAGTGTTATTTATGAATACGAGGAAGACTCTTTTGCGGGGAATATCCGCTGCAAAAGAGTCTCCTGCGTCGTTAGGAACAAAAGTGTTATAACGGCATATCCATCATAATAGGCCGGCCCAATGGGATGAATTGGGATTCGCTTGCCTTGGCCATCGCTGCGAAAGCGTTCAGCTGGGAAGGTGTAGCCTGTACATCGCGCGTACGGAAATCGGCCCAAGTGGGCGCTTCCCCAGCTATCGTTTTTATCCGGTTATAGATAAAATACCGCTGCGGTCCGTTGAAATAAGGAACGTTATCGTTCATGATGCTGTTGCTTTCCGCACGCCATATACCCAGTGCATAGGTACAACCTCCTTCAAAGAAGCCGACCTCCGGATAAATAGCTGCATTGTCCAGGAAAGGCTGCCATACCGCAGGTGCGCCGGTTTTCGTTTTGACGGCCGACATATTCATATAATATCCCAGCCCCTGCCACTGCTGCAAAGTATTGAGACTATATCCTCCGTCAGTAGACGTTTGGGGGATAGCTGTTTCAGAATAAATATACTCGTCGGTAAATTTCCCGAATCCATGTCCGCCCGCTTCATGGCGCAAGGTTGCCTCAAAACTCATATTGCCCGCAGCGGTAGACATCGGACACATGCCGATAGCCGCCCCCGTAGGATACATCACACACGTACCTGCATAACGGGTATCGTTGATCACCAAAATGACCAGCGTTTTGTTTATCACATTATTGACATCCGCAATAGCACCGCTCTGGATATTGCCGTCGGGCTTCAGCACGATATCGGCACCTTCTTTAATGGCCGGTATTTTACGGGCATAATTGAACACTTTCTGGTAATTGCAGGAAGTAGCCGTAGAATTGGCCGACGTCGAGAACGTAGCTTTGAATGCCGTATTCCGCTCTGTAAAAGAAAAAGTAGCCTTGGTCGAACCGTCATATCCCCAACCGTAGGTAGCCCCCCGCTCGGCACTTTCCGCATATACATAATACACGTTGAAATAATTGCGGTATGATTTGAACGGTTCTATATCGAAAAACGCCTCGCGGGCACGGTCCATCGCCTGGTCGTAAGCGCCTCCCCGCGCCATATCTGCCGCAGTAAATCCATCTCCCATGATAACGATATTCACCGGATCGGTCTGCCGGTTTGTTTCGGCCGCTTTGTAAGCACCTTCGGCATATCCCATCTCCGGGCCGGACTGTTCCACATAAATATCCACGGTACCCAGGAAAGAACCCACAGTCAATGTAACCTCACGGGATCCGGAAGTCGTTTTAGGCTGTATCTTCAATTTTACTTTGCGGTCGCCGTTGCCCCGGATCACATCCGGCATACACCAAGCCACTCCGCCCGTGATTGCCCAGTCGACATTAGACTTTATATCTATCTCCGCGTACGTATCATCCGCCGTAAGGGAAATCGTAGTAGAAGACGTAATGCCGAAATGCTGGTCTTTTCCTCCGCCTTTGGAACACGAAAAGAACACAAGCAACGGGAGCATTGCCAATAAAACACCTAATCTTTTTTTCATAACTTATCTTGTTGCTGAATCACAAAAATAGAAACAATTTGCATCCCCCGCAAACGAAAGGGCTTCCGTACAGGAAATTTTCACAAAAAAGCTTCTGCCCAATGACAGAAGCTTTTCTTCGAGTTGTTATCCACGCCTGAAATCTTACAAACGTTGTTTTTTTGCCTCGATCGACAGGGTAGCATGGGGCACGGCCAACAGCCGCTCCCTGGATATGAGTTTGCCGGTCACCCGGCATATTCCATATGTCTTGTTCTCGATCCGCACCAAGGCGTTCCGCAAATCGCGGATAAATTTTTCCTGGCGGGCAGCAAGTTGTGCATTTGCTTCTTTGGACATCGTTTCCGACCCTTCTTCGAAAGGCTTGAATGTGGGCGAAGTATCCTCCGTACCGTTGCCGGCATGGTTCAGATAAGTGCCCCGTATGATCTCCAAGTCTCTTTCGGCCTTAGCTATCTTCTCGAGTATCAGAGCCTTGAACTCTTCCAGTTCGGCATCCGAATAACGATCCTTTTTCTCACTTGTCTCCATAGCCTACACGTGCTTTAGAATGTTAATACTCAGTTTTACATCGTCGAACTCCACCGTTTCGCCTTCCGCAGAATCGGTAAAGGCCAGGCTGTCCGACAGCGTTTCCAAGCAAATATAATCAATATTCTGCTCAATCGCTAATTTTACGCTGTTCGCAGCGTTAATTAATATACCGATGCGGTCGCCTACGTTCAGGCCCTGTTCCTTGCGCATATTCTGGATACGGTTCACCACTTCCCGGGCGATGCCCTCATTGCGGAGCTTTTCGTCGATCGTGATATCCAACGCCACCGTGATACCGTCCTCGGAAGCCACCACGCTGCCTTCCACGTCCTGCGTGGTTATTTCCACCTGGTCAGTCGCTACCTCGAACTGCCGTCCGTCCACGTCCACTTTCAGGATTCCGGCCGATTCGAGCGTCGCGATCTCCTCTTGGGTCATCGCCTGGATACGGGCGGCCACTGCCTTCATATCCTTGCCGTATTTCGGCCCCATCTTCTTAAAGTCCGGCTTTATCTGTTTGACGAACATTGAAGAATCGGACAGCAAATCGATCTGCTTGATGTTCAGCTCGGAAAGGATAAGTCCCTCCACGGCCCGTATCTGCCGGCTGAAATCGTCGGACAGGCAGGGGATCATAATCTTGGCCAGCGGCTGACGCACCCGTATCTTGCACCGTTTGCGCAGCGAAAGTCCCATCGAACAAATCTTCTGGGCCAGTTCCATCCGGCGTTCCAGTTCCTTGTCCACCCGTGAAGCATCGTACGCCGGGAAATCGGCCAAATGCACCGACAGACTCTTATCCCGGCCGGTTACGGCGTTCAGGTCGCGGAACAGGCGGTCGGCAAAGAACGGCGCGATCGGGCTCATGAGCACCGACACCGTTTCCAGGCAGGTATAAAGTGTCTGGTAGGCCGACAGTTTGTCCCGGTCGTCGCCCGACTTCCAGTAGCGGCGACGCGAAAGGCGTACGAACCAGTTGGACAGGTTCTCGCCCACGAAATACTGGATCAGACGGGCCGCTTTGGTCGGTTCGTAATCATCTAAAGCCGCCTCTACCTCTTTCACCAGCGTATTGAGTTCGGAAAGGATCCACCGGTCTATTTCCGGGCGGTCTTTATAGTCGATATCCGCTTCGGCATACGCGAAACCGTCCAGATTGGCGTATAGCGCGAAGAACGAATACGTATTGTACAGCGTTCCGAAGAACTTGCGGCGCACTTCTTCGATACCCTCCAGATCGAACTTCAGGTTGTCCCACGGCTGTGCGTTGGAGATCATGTACCACCGCACGGCATCGGAACCGTATTTGTCGATCGTCTCGAACGGATCGACGGCATTGCCCAGGCGTTTGGACATCTTCTGTCCGTTCTTGTCGAGTACCAACCCGTTGGACATCACATTTTTGTAAGCCACCGAATCTTTGACCATCGTGGCGATGGCATGCAGGGTATAGAACCACCCGCGGGTCTGGTCGACGCCTTCGGCGATGAAATCGGCCGGGAAACTCTCTCCGGAATCGATCAGTTCGGCGTTCTCGAACGGATAGTGCCACTGGGCAAAGGGCATCGAGCCCGAATCGAACCACACGTCGATCAGGTCGGCCTCGCGCCGCATCGGTTTCCCGCTGTCGGACACCAGGACGATCTTATCCACCAGGTGCTTGTGGAAATCGATGTTCTCATAGTTCGTCTCACTCATATCACCGGGCACAAAGTCCGGGAACGGGTCTTCGGTCATCAGGCCCGCTTTGATCGATTTGGCGATCTCTTCTTTCAGTTGTGCCGCGGAGCCGATAATCTTTTCCTCCCGCTTATCTTCCGTGCGCCAGATGGGCAGCGGTATGCCCCAGTAACGCGAACGAGAGAGGTTCCAGTCGTTGGCCGAAGCCAGCCAGTTGCCGAAACGGCCCGTGCCGGTGGAAGCCGGTTTCCATTTGATCGTTTCGTTCAGTTCGCTCATCCGTTCACGCACTTCGGGGATCTTGATGAACCACGAATCGAGCGGGTAGTACAGCACCGGTTTGTCCGTACGCCAGCAATGCGGGTATGAGTGGGTATGTTTAGCCGCAGAGAAGGCTTTGTTCTCCTCCTTGAGCTGGATCGTGATCTGCACGTCGAGGCTTTTCTCGGGTTCCTGACCGTCCTCGTAGTACGCGTTTTTCACATACATACCGGCGTATTTTCCCAAACCTTCGATAAAGCGGCCCTGGAGATCGACCAGCGGAACGGGATTACCCGCCTTGTCCAGCACCAGCATCGGCGGGATACCAGCCTCTTTGGCTACCCGGGCGTCGTCCGCACCGAAAGTCGGGGCGATATGCACGATACCCGTACCGTCCGAAATGGTCACATAATCCCCGGATATCACCCGGAAAGCCTGTTCTGCGTGCTCGTATGGCTGTACCAGCGGCATCAGTTGCTCGTACCGGGACCCTACGAGGTCTTTTCCTTTCAGTTCCCCTTCTATCCGGTAAGGGATCTTTTTATCTTCGGGCTTATAGTTTTCAAAATCAGCATCGTCCGCCGCTTCGAAGAATTTTCCGGCGAAAACCACCGGGACGAGTTCCTTAGCCAGGATCACGTGCTGCGGGGCAAAGGTGTACTGGTTGAACGTGCGGACAATGACGTAGTCTATCTTGTCTCCCACGGCCAGCGCCGTGTTGGACGGGAGCGTCCATGGGGTGGTAGTCCACGCCAGGAAATAGACATCCCCCTCTTTGCGGAAAGCCTCAGGCAGCGTATCCTTCACCGCCTTGAACTGCGAAGTGATGGTCGTATCGGACACGTCGCGGTAACAGCCGGGCTGGTTCAGCTCGTGGCTGGAAAGCCCCGTCCCCGCCTTGGGGGAATACGGCTGGATCGTATAGCCCTTGTACAGCAGGCCTTTGTCATATATCTGCGAAAGGAGCCACCATACGGTCTCCATGTATTTCGATTTGTACGTGATGTACGGATGTTCCATATCCACCCAGTAACCGATGCGGCGGGTGAGTTCGTTCCATTTGTCTGTATAGCGCATCACTACCTTGCGGCAATAGTCGTTGTACTCCTCTACGGAGATCTTCTTGCCGATATCTTCTTTGGTAATACCGAGTTCTTTTTCCACCCCCAGTTCCACCGGCAGCCCGTGGGTATCCCATCCGGCCTTGCGGTGCACCTGATAACCCCTGAGGGTCTTGTAGCGGCAGAAAATATCTTTGATCGTACGGGCCATCACATGGTGGATGCCCGGCATCCCGTTGGCCGAAGGCGGCCCTTCGAAAAACACGAAAGAGGGCGCACCGTCGCGCTGCGAAACGGATTTTTCGAATATCTCGTTCCGGTCCCAATATCCCAGTTCCTCGCCGGCTACGGCCACCAGGTCCAATCCTTTGTACTCTTTGAACTTTTTGTTTTCCATAACTTTATCCTGCCTATATAAGGCCCGCTTAAGAATGGGCGAAATTAAGGATTTTTTCGCGTTTTTTCCCTTAAAAAAGAGCCGTTTTTTCTATCGCCGCGATTATTTAACCATCTATCCCCAAAATATTTGCGCAGGCATCTTACTTTTCTTACCTTTGTCGGAAAGTCCGAAACCCGTCCGAACCGAGGTTTCCCTTATTAACTAAACCGTACAGATTTGGATCCTGACCCGTATTGCAGTCCGCTGCTCCTTTTCGCTGAAAACTTCGATTTTCACGCCATTGCTTATATCCTTATCCTTATTTTGTTGTTCATGATCTCCGCCCTGATGTCCGGGTCGGAAACGGCGTTCTTTTCCTTGTCCAAATCGGACATCGAAGGGTTCCGCAACTCCAAAAGTTCGTCCGAAGAAGGGGCGGCCCGCCTGCTGGCCAAACCCGAACGCCTGCTGGCCACCATTCTGATCGTCAATAATTTCGTCAACATAGGCATCGTCCTGATATTCGAATACCTGCTGCGCCACTATGTGGTGATAGAGAACGGCATCCTGCGGGTAGTCGTATCGGTAGCGCTCACCACATTTTTGCTATTGCTTTTCGGCGAAGTGCTGCCCAAAGTCTATGCTACGGGCAATTACAAATCCTTCAGTCGTTTCGCAGCGGCCCCGATGACAGTCACCGTAAGTCTGACACGAATATTCAGCGCGCCCTTCATCCTGCTGAACCGCGGACTGGAAAAACTGCTCGCCCACAAAGCTAAATCCACCCTCTCGGTGGACAACCTGTCCCAGGCTCTGGAAATGAGCAACGACGAACTGAGCGAAGAGGATGAAAAACGCATCCTCGAAGGTATCGTATCGTTCGGCAAAACCGAGGCCAAACAGGTCATGACCCCGCGTACCGACCTATTCTCCGTACCGGACGACTGCCCATTCGACCGGCTGAAACGCCAGATCGTCAAACAAGGCTATTCCCGCATCCCGGTCTATCACGAAGACCCGGATCATATCATAGGGGTGTTGTATATCAAGGACTTGCTCGCCCATCTGGACAAAAACGATTTTGCCTGGCAGGCCCTGCTCCGGGAACCTTTTTTCGTCCCCGAAAACAGGAAGATCGACGACATCCTGGTAGACTTCCAGGAAAAAAAGATCCATATGGCCATCGTAGTGGACGAATATGGAGGCACCTCGGGCATCATCTCTCTGGACGACATCCTCGAAGAGATCGTAGGCAGCATCTCGGATGAATTCGACGAAGAGGAAACGGCTTATACCCGCAAGGACGATACGCATTTCCTGTTCGAAGGCAATATAGCGCTCAAAGACTTTTACCGGGCTATGGATTTCGAGGACTCGGACGAAGAATTGTTCGAAGAAAACAAGGGGGAGGCCGACACCTTGGCGGGTTTCCTGCTGGAAATGAGCGGTTCCTTCCCCAAAAAAGGCGAAGAAATACCCTTCGGCGATTACTTATTCACTGTGGTCGCCATCGACCGCAAACGCATCCGGCAAATAGCCCTGACGATCGTGGGTGAGCGAAAAACGGATTCGGACGACTAAGCCCCGCTGACAATCTAATTTTCACACATCATACCATTGTTGATAAATAATACGGCGGGCTTGTTTTCCGGCGTGTCCTTTTTAGTAACTTTACGCTCGACAACGAGCACAGACAGATTATGTTCCTGAACCCAAGAGAAGATAAAACGGAGCTCATCTCCCGTTTCGAGACCATGCTGAAAGACGGTTCGGCCGATTTTTTCGATTCTTCCTCCTGGGAAGATATCATCGATTATTATCTGCAGAATATGCAGTATGAAAAGGCTGGTATCGCCGCTGCCATGGCGATGGACACCTACACCTCTTCCCCGGAACTGAGCCTGATATGCGCTGAAGCCTTCATTTACGATGGAAATACCGAGCGGGCCGGTGAATTGTTGGACAGGCTTGAAGTTCTGTCCGGCAGCAATCCTGAATACCTGGTAGCCAAAGGGATGTACTTTTCTGCCATCAAGAATCCGAAAGATGCAATCGAATGTTTCCTGGCCGCATACCCGGACTATGACGATTATTTCCAGATCAATGTGTTGCTGGGCGAGGAATACGCCGCCGTCGGCAACCTCGGGCTGGCAGCCAAATATTTCCAGAAGGCGGTACTGTCCAACCCTGCGGATACCGAAGCCATCGCGCGTCTGGCGGATATCTACGCTTACAGCCAGAACCATGAACAGGCCGTACGGTTCTTCAACCGGCTGATCGACGCCGACCCCTACAATGCGGATGCCTGGCACCAACTGGGAGTCTTCTATTGCCGGGATGAAAAATGGGATCCGGCTATCCGGGCCTTCGGGTACGCTATATCGATAGACCCCGAACGTACGCTGGCTTATTACGACCTGGCCGACCTGTACGAGCAACGCGAAGAACCGGCAAAGGTCATCGAAACGCTCAAAGAACTCCTTCTGGCCAAACATACGGAAGACCCTTATCCTTATATGCGCATCGCGGAGAACTACCAGACACTGGAGGACTTCGACAACGCCTGCGAATTTTTCCTCAAAGCCGTACATTACGACCCGCAGCTTTCCCGCGGATGGTACGGGCTGGCGGCCGTACATTTCGACGCCGGATTCAAAAAACAGGCATTGGATTATATCCGGCAGGGAATGGCGGCCGACAGCTACGACATCGACTGTCTGCGCCTGTGCTGGGAAATCGAAGAGGCACTGGAGCTCTTCGAGGATGCCCTGACCCACCTCAACCAAGTGATAGACCATCCGGAAAGCAATGCGGAGGACTATCTGGACCTGGCTTACTTTTTCTACCAGCGCGGTATGCCCAAGCAATCGCTGGACATCCTGAAATCCACCCGGACGCTTTTCCCGGAGGCACACGAGGTGTTTTACCATCTTTGCGCCCTGTACTGCGCTATGGGAGATAAAGAGCATTGTATGGAGATGTTCGAACGGGCCGTACGCCTGGCTCCCGAGCTGATCGGCGTGCTGAAAGACAACTACCCGGACCTGATGCGGGTGGATGAGGCAAACAAGAAAATATATTTAACATAAAATCATATTATCTATGCTTAAAAGACTATTCTTATTATCCATAGCGGCCGCACTGGCCCTGGGATGCTCCGCCAAAAAGCAGGGCGTGGAAAAGGCGCCTGTAGAAGTCTCCTGGGCCATGGAAGGCAATATGCAGGGGCCTGACAGCGCCTATTACAAAACGGTTTTCACCATTTACAACACTTCGGACAAGCCGTTGGACAACAAATGGGTGATGTATTACAACCAGTTCCCGCGCGTTCCCCTGCATTCGGACTCCTCGCAGGTGAAGGCCGAAAAAGTTATCGCCGATTTCTATCGTCTATACCCCACCGAATATTTCGAGACGCTGGCTCCCGGGGATTCGCTGAAAGTGACTATCCTCTTCCGTGGCTCCTCCAGCAAGGAGATAGAAGCGCCGCTGGGCATGTACTTCGTACCGTGCGACGACCAGGGCAAGGAACTCACCCCCCAGAAAATGGACCCGGTGAAAGTAGCCCCGTTCGACCCAGCCACTTCTGCTCTGCGTAACAAATGGGATAAATACCCCTACCCTTACGGCCAGTTCCAGTACAATCAGGATAAAGACCTCGTGCTGGACATTCCCCTTAAATCGCTCGATATCATCCCGACCGTAAAACAAGGGGCGGAAACGGCCGATACGGTAACTATCGGGAAGAAAGTGGCGGTATCCGCCGGGGAAGGCCTCGAAAACGAATCGGCGTTCCTGACTGAAAAACTGAAGAGCGACTTCGGCGCCGAGATCGCATCCGACAGCAGCGCCTACCGCATCAACCTGGCCGTGGACAAATCCGCCGCCTGGAAAAACAGCGAAAGCTACAACCTGACCCTCGCTCCGCAGGGAGCTACCATTACAGGCGCTTCGCCGGCCGGTGTCTTCTACGGTATCCAGACCCTGCGCAGCATCCTGGGCTCTTCGGACCTGCCCATAAAGACCCCCGGAGTCGTGATAAGCGACTATCCGGACCTCGAATACCGTGGTATGCACCTGGATATTGCCCGCAATTTCCAGACTGTAGAAGCTGTCGAGCGCTTGCTCGATATGATGGCTTACTACAAGCTGAACCGCTTCCATTTCCATTTCAACGACGACGAAGCATGGCGCCTGGAGATACCCGGCATTCCGGAACTCACCACCTTCGGCGCCCGCCGCGGTCATACGCTGGACGAAAAGGATATGCTCCATCCCTCTTACGGTTCCGGCCCGTTTGCCGACGACCCCACCTCCTACGGTAACGGCTATTTCACCCGCCAGCAGTTCATCGATCTGCTCAAATACGCACAGAAGCTGCACATCGAAGTTATTCCCGAGATCGAAACCCCGGGACACGCCCGTGCCGCTATCTACTCGATGAAGCACCGCTACGAGAAATACAAAGATTCCGATATGGAAAAGGCCACCGAGTACTTGCTGCACGACCCGGCCGATACTTCCAAATACTCTTCTCCCCAGGCCTTTCAGGACAACGTAATGTGCGTGGCCAATGAAGGCGTATATCGCTTTATGGACAAGGTAGTGACCGAACTTCAGGCCATGTACCAAGAAGCCGGCGTGCCGCTGGTTGCCCTCCAAACCGGAGGGGACGAAGTGCCCCGCGGTTCCTGGCTGGGCTCCCCGAATTGCCATGAGCTGATCGCCAGCGGAAAAGTAGCTTCTACAGCCGATCTGCGCGACTACTATACCGAACGCCTGAAAAAGATACTCGACGACAAAGGTATCCAGTTCTACGGATGGATGGAGATTGCCACCAAGAAAGGCGCTATCAACCCCAAATTCCAGAAAGCCGGCTTTACGGCTTATTGCTGGGATACGGTGGGCGAATGGGGCGGCGAGGAGATGCCGTACCACCTGGCCAATGCCGGAGTCGACATCATCCTGAGCAATGCCCCCAACCTTTATTTCGACTTTGCCCCCAACAAACATGCCGAAGAGCCCGGACTCTACTGGGGCGGCTGGGTGAACGAACGCAATTCGTACGATATTCTCCCCTACGACGTATACCGCTCTGTCCGTATCGGCCTGAACGGTGCCGCATTGGATTGGGATAAAGCTCCCTTCAAGGCCAACGGCACCCGCAAGGAAGCCCTGACGGCAGAGGGCAAGAAGCATATCCGTGGGATCCAGGGCCAGCTTTGGAGCGAAACCATCAAGGGCGAGAAGATGATGCAATACTACATCTTCCCCAAGATCGTCGGTCTGGCCGAAAGAGCCTGGGATGCTGTTCCCGACTGGTCGCTGATCGCAGGGGCACAGGCGCGCGATGCCGCCTACAACCGCGAACTGGGCGCTTACCTGACCAAGATCGCCCGCAAGGAAATGCCGTTCTGGGAAAAAGAAGGCATCAACTTCCGTATAGCTTCCCCCGGTATCGAGATCAAAGACGGTATGCTCTATATGACCAATTCCGTGCCCGGCACTTCGGTACATTACACCACGGACGGCTCCGCTCCTTCGGAAAAATCGGCCGTTTGGACGGCCCCCGTTCCGGTGGAAGGGACCAACGTGAAAGCCGTGACCATCGGTTTCGGCAAAAAGAGCGTAGCCTCGCAGTACAAAGCAGACTAAGCAATCCTCTTTATAAAAAAGGCCGCCGGGAAATTTCCCGGCGGCCTTTTTGTTTTCCCCATACGGCGACCTGCTAAACAATTCATAGCGGTTGCCAACTAAAATACCGCGAGAGGAATAAATCCCCCCGCGGTACAAAAGTAACAATAAACAATCCAGTCACTATAACATATCATTCACCTGGGCCACCACATGGCCGTCGAATAGGTTGATCACGCGGTGTGCGATCGAAGCATCGTGCTGGGAGTGCGTCACCATCACGATCGTGGTTCCTTCGCGGTTGAGCTCGGACAGAAGCGCCATTACCTCCTCTCCGTTCTTGGAGTCGAGGTTACCGGTCGGCTCGTCCGCCAGGATGAGTTTCGGCCCTGCGACTACCGCACGGGCAATGGCCACACGCTGCTGCTGTCCTCCGGAAAGCTGCTGGGGGAAATGGCTGGCCCGATGGGATACCCCCATGCGTTTAAGAATATCCATCACTTTCTTTTTGCGATCGGAGGCTTTTATCTTGAGATAGATCAGCGGGAGCTCGACATTTTCGTATACGTTGAGCTCGTCGATCAGGTTGAAGCTCTGGAATACGAAACCGATATTTCCCTTGCGGAAATTGGTACGGTCTTTTTCTTTCAGGCCGCCCACCTCTTTATCCATGAAGTAATATTTTCCGCCCGTCGGATTGTCGAGCAATCCCAGGATATTGAGCAGGGTGGATTTCCCGCACCCCGAAGGGCCCATGATGGCTACGAATTCCCCATCTTTCACTTCGATGGATACCTTGTCCAGTGCGATGGTTTCTATTTCTTCCGTGCGGAAACTTTTCGAAAGGTTTTCTATTTTAATCATTGTCGTTTGTTTTTTATGATTTTATATTTTATTCGGATTTGAGCGATTTAACCGGATTTTCCCGCGCGGCGCTCCAGGACTGCAGGATCACCACCAGCGCGATAACTACCCAAATAGCCAGTGCACACCCTGCGAACAGCCACGGGGAAAACGGGAGCTTGTCCGGGAAATTGATCAGCCATTTACCGCCCATATAATATGCCGCAGCCAAACCAAATGCTACTCCTGCCACAGATACGACGGATATATTCAATAGGATCAATACCAGTATTTCTTTCACTGTTGCCCCATTGACTTTGCGCAGGGCTATTTCCTTTCGGCGGCGACGCATCTCGTAGCTGATATAACCGATCAGGCCCATCAGGGTAATAAGCGCGGTAAAAATAGCCGTCACTCCGATACTGTCGCGGGTCATCAATTCCTTTTGGTATTGACTGAGCAACTCTTCTTTGTACGTTTTTATTTTCACAATCTTATCGGGCAATACCCGGGCTACCGCCTGTTGCAGCTGGGCAATGTTTTTGGGTGTCACTTCGGTAAAACGCATCATGATGTACGCCACCACAAACGGATTGTTTTCGGTCGGTTTCATCAGTTGCATGATCATCACTGGCTGCGGAACGGGATTTTCAAGCACGCTGCCGATATGGAAGTCCCCTACCACACCCCGTACTGTAAGCGGTGTCTGGCCGAGGGTTTGGCCGATAGGATTGTCCAGCCATCCTAACTGACGGACAGCCTCCTGGTTGATAAGCACCTGCTCCATAGGAGAGTCGGGAGCCAGATTTTCCCCGGCTTCGAGTTTGATCCCCAGCACGTCCAGGTAATTTTCATCGGCTCTCTCGATATAAGGAGTAAATATCGTTTCCTGGTTTTCATTAGGTATCCGTGCCTGCCCGTAAAAATTAAACAGAGGCATCGCATGCCCTACCAGAGATACGTTCTCTACGAACGGTAGTTTTTTCACCTCATCCCGCACCGTATGGGTTTGCTGTTCATCCAGATTGGTGAAAAGGGTCCATATATAAACCACGTTCTCGTATTTATATCCCAGATCCTTAGTCGTCATATAGCTGTACTGCCGGATGATCACCGCCAGGAACGTCAGGATAAAAGAAGCCGCCACCAACTGTAGGAACAACAGGATACTCTTCCACCACATTCTCCCGGCAGAAGAGGTAGACCGGAAGGCCTTCATCACGCTCACCCGGGAGAAAACCCAACCGGGTATCACGCCTGCCACGATCCAGACTACCAGCAACACCACTCCTGCCATCCAAAGGTTGGAAACGGCGAACAAGGCCGAAACCGGCTGTCCGGCGAGCATTTCCACCCTTCCCCGGAAGACAAATATCAACAATGCGGCCAGGGCGGTAGATACAAGGGTCAGCACCGCCGTTTCGTACATGAACATCCGGAATATATCCCCCGGCTTGGCCCCATTGCATTTATAGACAGCCAGCGTCCGGCTGCGCGAAGAGAGCGTGGACACCGATATGAGCACATAGTTCAGTACGGACGTCAGCAGCAGGCACAACCCCACCACGGAAAGCAACAGGGTTTTATCCTTTACGTCCTCCTGCCCGATATGCCCCTCGGTTATAGGTTCTAAGGTATATTTGAACTCATATCCTCTATCCTCGGCAGCTTTGAGTACTCCGCTTTGACGGATATAGTCGGCAAATTTACTCTGTACCGCTTCCGGATCGGCGCCCGGTTTCAGCCGGACATATCCGAAATAGTTGTCTCCCCTACCCCAGGTGGCCGACGGAGTAGCCCTGGACATGATCACATCGAAATCCAGATGGGAATTATAGGGCAGTTTCTTGAATACCCCCGCCACGACATAGCCGTATTTATTGTTGTTGTAAAGGGCCTTCCCTATAGGGTCCTGACCGCCGAAAAACCGCTTGGCGAAATCATCGGAAATGAACACCTTCAGCGGCTCGACAAAGTCTTTCGCCGGATCGCCCCGGAGCACTTCCAGGCCCATCACCCGGAAAAAGGACGAATCGGCATAGACCAGGTTGGACTGAAACTCCTCCATCCCGTCCTCCCGGTAATAGTTCCGCCGGTCGGTGCCGGTAAGATAGGAGATCGTAGCGCCGTCCTCCACTTCGGGAAAATTGTCCAACATCGTCTGTACCGTAGGATAGAACACCCCATAATAAGTAACCGTTCCGTCCCCTTTTCCGCCGGAATCGTCCGAAGCGGCGTTTTCCTCCGGTTGATTATGGTCGATAAACTGGGCTTTCACCCGGTAAAGTCGGTCCGAATCTTTGAAGAAAGAATCGTATGACCTTTCGAAAGCTACCTGGGAAAAGATCACCAGCCCCAGGGCCAACCCCAAGGTAAGGGACAGGACCTTGATCAGGTTGGTACTCTTCGCCTTTGCCAGGTACCTGAGCGTGTAAATAAATTGCTTCATGATATAGTGATTATAATATGTATTATTCCGATTTAATCGCCTTTACAGGATTTTCATTTGCCGATTTCCAGGCTTTCAGGACCACAGTGGCGGCAATGACCGCCAATACAGTCAAACCGCAAGCCACAAACAGCCACGGGGAAACCGGAGCCCTATACTCGAACCGGGTGAGCCATACCCCCGCCGCATAGTAGGTCCCACAAAGTCCCAATAAAACCCCTAAAAAGGAAATAAACCCTATCCCCATCGTAACCCGGGACAATACATCCTTTAACGTCGCCCCGTTGATCTTGCGCAGGGCAATCTCTTTGCGGCGACGGTGCATCTCGTAACCGATATACCCGATAAGGCCCATCAACGTAATGAATACCGTGAAAAGGGATACGGCCCCTACGCTGTCGCGGAACAGGAGCTCCTGGCGATAACGGCTTCCCAGTTCCTCCTTATAGGAAACAATATTGAATATTTTATCCGGCACTACCTTATTGGTTGCCTCCCGTACCTGTTCGATCGCAGCGGCATTCACTTGCGACAGTTCGACCATGATATAGCCCACTCCACTCCAGAAAGCGCTGGAAATCACCACCGGACGGGCTCCCTGCCCGGCATGCAGCGTACCTATCTGGAAATCCTTTACCACGCCGTCCACCACGTAATAGTTTTCAAGGGTTTTTCCGACCGGATTGTCTGTCCATCCGATTTTCCGTACGGCCGATTCATTGAGCAACAAATGGTTTTGAGGGCTCCCCGGCTCGAAATTCTTACCGGCCAACAGCTCGATTCCCATCACATCCAGATAATCCTCGTCGGCATATTCGATATCGGCCCACAGCACCCTGTTTTCCCCGGAGTCGTCGTAAAACTCCCAACCCAGGCCGGAGTCCAGCGGCGTGGAAAGCCCGATAACGGAAACCCCTTCGACACACGGGAGCTTTTTGAGCTCTTCCTTAATTGTAGCCGCCTGTTGGCGGGACATATGCGCAGTTTCGATATACACCAGGTTTTCATACCTGTAGCCCATATCCCGGGTAAGCATGAAATCGTACTGACGGATAATGATCAAAAGGAACGCCAACAAGAATGTAGCCGCCGTGAATTGGAGGAAAAGCAGCAGCGTCTTCCACCGCATCCGCCCGGAAGAAACATTGCTGCGGAATGCGGACATCACGCCCACCGATGAGAAAACGATCCCGGGTATCACCCCTGCAACCAACCATACACACAACAGGACGATTGCGGCCACCCAGAGATTTCCCAAAGAAAAGAGAGCAAATAAGGGCTGCCCCGTTACGGTTTGTATCCACTGCCGGCCGCCGGCTATCAACAGTATTGCCAGCAGGCATGAAACCACGGTCAAAATTCCCGTCTCGTACATGAACATCCGGAAGACATCCCACGAGCGGGCTCCATTGCATTTATGTACGGCCAACGTTCGACTGCGTGCAGAAAGCGAAGATACCGACACAAGCACATAGTTCAGCACCGCAGCCAAAAGCAGGCAAAAGCCCAGTACCGCCAGCAGTATATTCCGGGACGATACCCCTGGCACCGCCATATGGCTTTCTATCAAAGGATCGAGAGTAAATACGACTTTCGTTTTCGAACGGTCCTGGATCTCTTTCAGCACGCCCGAACGATCGAGTGCCATAGCGAATTTGCCGGCGACCTCTTCGGGATCGGCACCCTGTGCCAGACGCACGTAGCCATGATATCCCTGGTAACCTTTCCATTCTTTTCCCCCTGTGGAGGGCGGGAGGATCGCATCGGCTTCCAAGTGGGTATTCCGAGGCAAATCTTTATACACTCCGGCAACCGTATAGGCTTCCTTATTGCTGTTATGCAAAACTTGTCCGACCGGATCCGTTGCCCCGAATACCCGCCGGGCCAATCCCTGCGACAGGTAGACCGTATTCTGTACCATATCCCTGCCCGGATCGCCGCTGATGACCTCTATTTGGAAAAACTTGAAGAAAGAGGAATCGGTCCGCAGGATCGCGTTTCCGGGGAACCGGGCTCCGTCCTGCCGGAAAAGATCGGATTTCCCGGTCATTTCCACCACCGTACCGGCTTCGACCTCGGGCACATTGTCCACCAAAGCCTGTGCCGCCGGGTGAAAAATATAATAACCATCCGCATAAGAATCCTGCGGCCCTTCTTTTTCCCCTGCTTTGCCCTGTTGAAGATCCAGGTACTCCATACGTATCCGGCATATCCGCTCCGCATCCGGATAGAATTTCTCATAGGACCGCTCGAAAGCCACCTGGGAAAATATCACCAATCCCAGCGCCAGGCCCAAAGTAAGGGATACTATTTTGACCAAGTTACCCGCTTTATTAGCCAGCAGATACCGAACCGTATAAACGAATTGCTTCATAGTATGGTAAAAAGGTGTTTTATTTCAGCACCAATACTTCGTTGCCGCCATAAGAATCATATGAAGACGTAATAACCCTCTCTCCGGCCGAAAGCCCTTCGGTCACCTCGTAATACTGAGGATTCTGCCTCCCTATTTTTATAGCCCGCTTGTAAGCTTTATCTCCTTCGGGAGAAACCACATACACCCAATTCCCGCCGGTTGCCTGGTAGAACGACCCTCGGGGAATCATTACGGCTTGGGACGACTCACCCAATTGCAGGTCTATATAATAAGTCTGCCCCAACCGTATATTTTCCGGACGCTCCCCGGAAAATATCAAGTCCGTGCGAAATTTACTTTCTCGCACTTCGGGATATACTTTCCTTGTTTCTAACGGATACCGGGCGCCCTGCCGTTCAAAAGAGGCATCGAGGTGCGTAGTCACTTTGTCGATATAATGTTCGTCTATCATCGCCAGGACCATATAGTCGGACAAATCGTTTATCTGCCCTATCTTCTGGCCCCGGCCCACCGACTGGCCGCGTACAGCATCCAACAGGCCGAGTTCGCCGTCTATCGGGGATTTGACATTCAGGTTTTCCATCCGCTGGCGGGTGAGTTCCATGTTTTTGGTCATATTGCCCAGGCTCTCCCTCAATTTAGCCAATTGATCTACCCGATACAGGGAATCCCTCTCCCTCCGTTCGAGCAACAGAGCCTTCTTCTGCAGGGACAGTTCGTAATCCTCTTTGGATTGCAGGTATTCTTCCCGGGCGATCAGTTTTTCCTTATACAGTTCGCCGTTTTGCTCGTATTTACGACGGGTACGCTCCACGCCCAACGTTGCCTCCAACAAGTTTTGCTGCATGGAAAGTTTCTCCTGTTCGATGTTCATTTCCGTATTGCGCAGCGAATTCTGTTTTTCGGCCAACATCGACTCTCCGTCGAGGATCGACAGGGTAAGGGTCGGATTGCTCAGACGGATGATCACATCGCCTTTTTTTACCCGGGCCCCTTCCTCGATGAGGATTTCATCGACCACTCCGTCTTCGAGCGGACTGAGTTGGACGGTAGTGATGGGTTGCACCTGCCCTGTGATGCGGATATAGTCATTGAAATCCCCATATACCGCTTCGCCGATGGCGATCGCATTCTTATCTGCACGCAACGTAGAGGAATGATCTGAAAAAACCAGCCACAACACTAAAATCAGGAACAATCCGCCCAGGATATATGGCACGTGTTTTTTATTCAGCCTTTTTTTCTTTTCTATTACTTTGTCCATTTTATCGTTTTTTTCTTTTCGTTTTCAATCAAAGTGAAGCCAGTTTTTCCGGAGATATCAACGGGATCCCGTTATAATAATCCACCGTACAACTATATAACAGATAGTACAAATAAGCTCTCAGTTCTTTCAGCTGCGAATCCATCAGCGTATTGGCACTGGTACGCACATCCAGCGAAGAGGCCAGCCCTTCTTCATACCGCCGCTGAAAAGCCTTGTAAGCCAGCGCATCCGATTCCACCTGCTGGCGGGCCAGATAGTATTGCTTTGCCTGCGAATTGCGTTCCAGCACCGCCTTATCGATCGCATTGCGCAATTCCCGCCGGGTTTCCTCGTTTTCCTGCTCGGCGATCCGCATATTGTTGCGGGCGGTAGCCAGGGTAGTACGGCGGGAAAGTCCGGAAAATATCGGGATGGACAGGGAAAGCGTCAGGGATCCGCCCTTGTTCTGGTCCAACTGGGTGTTGAATGGCCGCACTTTGGAACGGTCTCCCGTAAGGTTTGTATAATAATTGGTACTGTACCCACCCGAAAGGGAAAGGCTGGGGAGCATGCGCCCTTTTGCCTGTGAATACTTTGCTTTTTGGACCTCCATCTGATAGGTCGAACGAAGTACGGTCGGATTGGTAGCCAAAGCTTTTTCATAGATACGGTCGGGGGATTCTTCCAGGATCGTCAACTTCTCACTCATCAACGTATCTATCGCCAAGGAATCTTCCGTCGGGAAATTCATATAGTCTTTCAGCGACATCATCGCCCGGACGTAAGAATTTTCCTGCTGCACCAAAAGAAAATTATCCGCTACCAACGCCGCATTCATCTGGGCCACATCCGCTTCGCTTCGCAGGCCCAGTTCTTCCATTTTTTTTGTTTTGTATACGTTCTGCCGGCTCCTTTCCAGTTTATCCCGCGCAATGCCCATCGCCTGGCGATAATACACCGCATCATAATAAGCCCCTACAATGCCCAGACAGATGTCGTCCTTTATCCGTTGTAGTTCTGACTGGCCCGAACGCATCTGCATCCGGGTCTCTATAACCTTATTAATAAGGGCAAATCCATTAAAGACCGGTAGCGAAGCATAGACTCCGTACGAATTGCCGAAATTCGATATGGTGGAATACGTATTTGTGCCCGGGTCGATCCCGCGTCCGGTAGTCAACTGGCCGCTGGCCGAAGCAGACAGCGAAGGCAGCATATCCGCCACGGCCGAACGGCGTATGTGGCGGTAGCTGTCATTTGTGTACTCCTGTTTTTTCACCTTTGTGCTGTTCTCTACCGCATAGGCCATGCAGTCTTCGAGCGACCAGATATGACCATCCGTTTGTTGCGCCACCGCCGCCCCAGAAGATATCCCGAGTACGCACAAAAGCAATAACAATCTTTTCATCTTTTCTGGCATAATCTTTTCCTGTTTTGAATTGTTTTTATTCTATACTGAAACGTGCCAAAAGCATGCCAAAACCACAAATAAATGATTTACAATAAATTAATCCAAAACCAAAGACACATTACTGTCCATTTTTTAGACACTTCTGTAAATTTTTTAGACATTTATCCTTCTTCGTCCATTTTTTGAATACCTTTGAGGGGAATAATTTATCATCACGGCATGAAAAAACAGGGGAAAATATTAGTCGTCGACGACAATCGATCTATCCTCACCGCTTTAGAATTGCTTTTGAAGCAGTATTTTGAAAAAACCGTCCTGGTAAATTCCCCCACGCAAATTCATTCAGCCTTGCAGGAACACAATCCCGACGTGGTTTTGTTGGACATGAATTTTTCTTCCGGCATAAACAATGGCAACGAAGGGCTTTTCTGGCTATCCGAAATAAAAAAAATGCGCCCCGACGTACAAGTGGTGCTTTTTACTGCCTATGGAGACATCGATCTGGCTGTGCGGGCAATAAAAGATGGGGCGACGGATTTCGTGGTCAAACCTTGGGAAAACGACCGGCTGATAGCCACATTGCAGAATGCTTACAACCTGCGCAACCAGCAGCGTCAGGTCAAGCATCTGAAAGAGATCCGGAAAGAACTTGATGATTCCAATCCTATGTTTTGGGGAGAAAGCCAGCCAATGTCCTATCTGCGAAACCTGGTGGGCAAAGTAGCTTCGACCGATGCCAATATCCTGATAACGGGAGAAAACGGTACCGGGAAAGAAATGCTGGCCCGTGAGATACACCGCCTCTCCCGAAGGAACGAAGAACTCTTCGTTTCCGTCGACCTGGGGAGCCTACCCGAAACCCTTTTCGAAAGCGAGCTTTTCGGACATGTGAAAGGCGCCTTCACCGATGCGAAAGCAGACCGCGCCGGAAAATTTGAAGTAGCCGACAAAGGAAGCCTTTTCCTGGATGAAATAGGCAATATTTCCTATTTTCTGCAGGGGAAACTCCTCACTGCGCTCCAAAGCCGCCGCATCGTCCGGGTGGGAAGCAATACGCCCCAGGATGTGGACATCCGCCTGATCAGCGCCACCAACCGAAACCTCCCGCAAATGGTAACGCAGGGACTTTTCAGGGAAGACCTACTATACCGCATAAATACGATACACATAGATATCCCCCCTCTACGGGAAAGGAAAGAAGACATCCTGCCCCTGGCCCGTATCTTTACCGATAAATATGCTGTAAAATACGCAAAACCAGGGCTCTCTATCGGAGAAAAGGCAGCCTCTCTGCTCGCCGGATATCCATTCCCGGGAAATATCCGGGAACTGCAACACACGATGGAGAAAGCCGTCATCATGACCGAAAAACCGGAAATAGGACCTGAAAGCCTGTTGTTAGCTCCGGTAATGCCAGCCCCCGCGGGGGTATTACGCAATGCTACACTCGAGGATATGGAGCGGGAAATGATAAAAAACGCCATGGAATCCCACGGTGGAAATCTTTCGTTGGTTGCCTCTCACCTGGGCGTCAGCCGCCAAACCTTGTACAACAAGATCAAAAAATACGGTCTCTGATCCCCTGCGAATCGTGAAAATTTCTTCCCACAATCTGGCCATCTCCATTCTCGCCGCCGTAATATATGCAGGGATAGGGGGATTTTGTCTCGCCGCCGAATGGTATACGACCGCGATCATACTCCTTTTTCTCTCCCTTATATTTACCATACGCGGTATATGGCTGCACCGGAAAGACTTGCACAAAGTGACCTTTATGTTCAATTCGCTGGAAAATGACGATTTTAATTTCAAATTTTCCGAACAAAACGGTTCGACCAGCGAGATGCTCTTCAATGCAGCACTAAACCGTATAAAGGATATCATGGCCAAAACCAAGGCAGAAATAACCGAACGGGAAAGATTCTACGAACTAATCCTGGAAAGCGTATCCACAGGCGTAATTATCGCAGATTACGATGGAAGGGTTTATCAGGTGAACAGTGCAGCCCTCAAACTATTCGGCGGCGCAGAACGGCTAACGCATCTGCGCCAATTGAAAAGTTTCGACGAAAATTTCCCCGACAGGCTTCTTTCCGCTCCCACAGGCGGCCATCTACAATGCCAGATAAACAATGAAAGAGGTATCGCCGATCTTTCGGTCACTATATCCGAAGTAGAGGTCAAGGGCAAAGATCTTCGCATCCTGGCCTTATCGGATATACGAGGAGAACTCGATGAAAAAGAAATACAATCCTGGATACGCCTTATCCGGGTACTGACGCACGAGATCATGAACAGCATTACCCCCATCACCTCCCTCTCGGACACACTGACCGGATTGGTAAGGGAAGAAGATACCGATTTGCGGAAAGGATTGGAAACGATCAGTTCGACCGGAAAGGCGCTCGTTTCTTTCGTGGACTCGTACCGGAAAATCACCCGCATCCCTGACCCGCAAATGGCTCTTTTCCCCGTTTCTTCCCTGTTGGAACGCATCCTTCAATTGAATCCGAGCGAAAAAGTTTCCATTACCACATATATAGAACCAGACCAATTGACAGGTTATGGGGATGAAAAATTACTGACCCAGGTATTGATGAACCTGGTCAAAAACTCGATGGAAGCTTTAGGAAATACGGCAGGTGGAAAAATAGATATCACGGCCAAAAAAGGCCGCACCGGAAAAATTCTGATAACCATAGCCGATAACGGCCCCGGAATACCCGATGAAACTGCTCAGCAAATATTCGTGCCGTTCTTTACTACAAAAGAAGGGGGCTCGGGAATCGGACTAAGCATTTCCCGCCAAATCCTACGTCGTCATGAGGGAAATATCCGCATAATACCTTCCACCGAAGGTACTGTATTCGAACTCGAATTTTAGGAAAGAAATATCGGGGCCATTGTAAATTTTCCCCCGACCAGCAAATATGAGAACAATAGGCCTAAAATGGCAAGACTATTATTCTGATTAAATGGGCTAAGCGATTCCGTTCCTAAAATTTGGCCGCAAAATTTGCACAAAAGATTTTTTCACGGTACATTTGCATCCGTCTTACGACAAAGCCGGCCCCGTAGCTTAACTGAATAGAGCATCAGATTACGGCTCTGAAGGTTGAAGGTTTGAATCCTTCCGGGGTCACAAGAAAAGCCCTCACAGTACTGTGAGGGCTTTCGTTTTTCAGTTAATGTATTTTTATCTCTTAGCCAACACCGATACCTCGTCGATTACATTGCCGTTGCGGTCGTACAGCGTCAAATGCAGTTTATCATTATCTGCATCCATGATCAGGGCCCCTACTGTACGGGCGCCTTCTGTCCATCTGTATTTGATCAAATCGGTATTGTCTGTCCATTCCCCCAAATCCCGTCCGCGCTCGTTATCCGAAGAGGGGGTCTGCAAGTAGACGGTTCCTTTTGTCCCGTCGGTTTCCTTATCCTGATATATGGCATTGGTGCGCGCATAGATGTGATTGTTCCCAGCGATTGCCAAATCCACGCCATACTCGTCGAATAATTCTTTCCAGCGGGCATATTGCGAAGCTTTTCCATTGTCGCCCAAGAACCATTGGTAGTGTTCCATCACGATGATATACTTGGCCGGATTGGATTGAATCACTTTTTTGACCCATTCCTGGGCTTCCGCCAAACCTTCTGCACTGCGCATATTTTCGTTATTGAGCATAATGAACAGGGCATCGTTGTATTTGAAATAATAGCAAACGCCCTCTTCTCCCTTATAACCGTTCTCGGGATTGTTATTCGCAAACCGGAAGTACTGGTTCGACAATTTGGCGGACTGGCGGTCCATATTATCGTGGTTGCCATTGACTCCCGCCCACATATATTTTGAAAAATAAGGCTCGGCATACAGACGTTTCCAGAAGGAATAACTGCCGCCCCACGCACAGATATCCCCTGCGTGCAGCATAAAATCAAAATCCTTCCCGTTACGGCCTTCCAGCGTCTCTACCATATCCATCGCTGCCTCCAGCCGTTTGGGGAGCGGCGTGTACGAATGGAAATCGGAAATGATCCCGGCTGTCCACGACCCTGATTCGGGTGCCGTCTTAAAATAATGGACTTCGCTCATTTCTTCCGATCCGACCCGGTACATATACTCAGTAGCCGGTTCGAGGCGGTTCAACGCAACGGTACACCGCAGGAAACGGGCCTCTTCATAAAAATTTTCACCCGAGGCTTTTTTAGAGTACAAGCTGTCGTAAACCGTACATAAGTGCTGTTTCGCTTTAACCTTTTTTGCATTTTTCCATTGCGTATCGCTGCGCTTGGTATAGATGCAATAGCTTTTCCTGGTTCCCAAGTCGGTATGCCAATTGATACGGACTTCTTTCGAAGCATTCTCTCCCGGGTTTGTGATGATGGTGTAAGCATCGCTTTCTCCGCTTTTTTGACCCGTCTGGGCCGATGCGGCAAACGTCAGGCCCAATACAAGGGCCAGAAAAAACATCAGTTTTCTTTTCATGAATATGTAGTTTCAAAATGGTTTTTACAAAAGTAACCATTTAATGCGGTCGGACATCCAAACTTGCCAAAAAAACAACAATCCCGGGATTAACTCCCGTGATCTGTCAGATTTTTAATTGATGGGCTCCATCGTATAGCCTTCTTTTTTCAGCAAGTTGATCAACCCTTCTTCCCCGCCCAAATGGACGGCGCCCACGGCAATAAAAGTAGATTTTTCTTTTATTATGCCCGGAATGATCTTCATCCAATTATAATTGCGGTCAGTCAAAACCCCCTTCATCAATTTTTCCAAGGCCAAAGAATCGCCCGGATTCAGATCGTTCAATTTTTGCAATTGTTTGCCTTTCTCTTCATAGACCTTAAATATATCCTGTCCCCGGTAAGCTTTCCGCAGATCGGCGATCTGTTCTTCCATCGATTCCATGTAATTTGCAGAATCATAATTAGTTATAAAAGACATCAAGGAATCCGCCTCCTCTTTCAAGGTTTTCCCGCTTTGGAACAGGACATTTATGTCACACCCGGCCAGTTCATCCAATCCCACCACTTTTTTTGATGGGTGTAGGAATACTTTTGCAGATACCGATCCATTATATCTACTTCCGCCAGCAATTGTTCTCTTTTTTTTGTGTACAAACTATCGGAGGCATCCAATTCATTCAGCTTTTTTTGGTATTTTTCCGCACCTTCATTTCCACCATATTCTGGGCCATAAAAAAAAGGCGGCGGACGGCTTTAGATTTATGCGGGCCGATGTCATCCTCCCATTTAATTTTCTCCGAAGAAAAATATCCAGCTTCGCGATCTGCTCTTCATCCAACAGGTCTTTGAACAACGTATCCCCCGGCATTAGGAACTCTTTGGAAAGGTTTTTCCGGAATTCGATGCTGCTACTATCCATTGCCTCTTTTATATTCACCTGCGTACCGGCAAACACTTCGGCCGAATCGAGGGTTTCATAAAAGAACGGAATACTGTCCAAAAAGGACCGATTCCTCAACTGCGTGTCTCCGTTCCATGTCCCGAATAAATAGGATGGTTTTTGCAAACCGTTCCCCGAAATTTTCCATAAAAGGGTTTTTTGATTGTCTTTCGGCGGATGACAGGACGCCACAATCAAGAGAAGCCCGATAAAAAGCAGTGCTATTTTTTTCATGATTGTATAGGTTTTGACGGACAAATATCGTCTGTTTTTTAATCTCATTATCAAAAAAGGAACAAATCATTAAAAGAATTTTAATAGCCTATACCTACTTATTGTTTTTTTAAACATTATTTTTCCCGGACGATCAAAAGCGTCAAATGTGCAACGCTTCGCTCAGCAATTTTTCATGCAACGAATATAGAGTAGCGGAAAAATACGCGCGAAATGTGAATTCCTTTAGTCGGTCAGCTACGGGATTCTATTGGAAATACGCCGCCACCCGGTCGGCCACGTTCTGTTGCAAATCGTAATAATAAAACGGGTAATCACAACCGTGCAGCACTCCCAGCGGGAATATCGCAATGGGTATCCGATAATCTTCCGGATCGACCGTCGAACATACCACTACGCCTCGCCCGCGATCCACTTGTGCATCGGCAAAATGGGGGCGGTCTATGAACCCGCCGTTCTCCTCCAGGCGCGCACCCAAGCTTTGATCCGCACCGGCATAGGCTTCTCCCGTAGTCCAGGTGATCGGATTGATAGCCAGCGCCCCCGGGGTAACGACCGGATTGGGCACCGTCAGTCCCGGCGATTCGGTATTCCAGGATATAAGTACCTTCTGGTCTGTGCGCCCTTGCGCGAACGAAACATGGGGATTCTTCTGCAAAAAGTCCGGCGTTACGGAATAGCCGATGATATATGCAGCGATAAAGCGCTCCATCAGTTCGGGTTTTTCTTTCAGGTATTCGATGACGTACAGCAGGGTATTGGACCCCTGCGAGTGTCCGGCCAGCAGGAAGGGCCGCCCGCCGTTGTAATGCTCGATATAGTACTTGAATGCTTCCAGGCCATCCACGGCCGGGATTTCCCGCATTGCTTTATCGTGTTCCGCCTCCGGCAGGGTAAGGACATAAGAGGCACTCATCTGCCTGTAGAACGGCATATACAGATTGGCCGTCTGTTCGTATACAGAAGCATTGGACTGGCGGTTTTTTGTCGCACCGGCCCGCATTCCCGCATCGGAAACAGGACAGGAATTTTCCGCGCCGGAATAGGTGGTCGGATAGAGATAAAAGACATCCACCGCCTTAGAGCCACTCCCCTGGGGATTAACCAGCCAGTTGTTCGCCATTGAATAATCGGTCGTCACATACCGCGGGTCGAGGTCGTGTTTACTGCAGGAGCAGGCCGCCAGGAAAACAAAGCAGGCGATTGCAAAAAAGGCAAGAAATCGCATTTGGATGTTTTTCATAGTTTTAGAATATAGATACTATCTGAATGGTTATTCTCTGGGTTCGACTACATAGCCTAAACGATATCCCAATGCCTCCAGAATACGCTGCATGGTTTTTTGGCTGGGATTGATCAGCCCCTGTTCGATGCGCGACACATAAGTAGGGGAAGCAAACCCGCAAAGCTGTGCCAATTGGGATTGGGAAATCTTCCGGCGGGCACGAGCCTTTTTGAGCGCTTCGGCAAAAGAATAATACTTGTCAGCGTTGTTTTCGAGGGTAACCGCCTCTTCCCGCCCATTGGAGGCGGTGAGGTATACGGTTACTTTGTCCAATCTTGTCATATATGTACCTTTATTTTTGTGCGGGCACTTATATGTAAGATAAAACATTTTTTCGCAAGCTCGATTGGCCCCACAAAGACCTCAAGAGCATATCTGAAAAGCATCGCCCCCTTCCCGATGCAGAAAAACCGGAAATAAAGAACAATTCTGATAATTTAAAAGTTAATAAAAAGCATATATATATGATTTTTTATATCTTTACACCGAAGAAACAAGGACATATGTGTGTTGTCAGACAAGCGCCGGGGGCGGGATTTTATATTTTGTTCGATTAGCGTTTTTTACATTTTCCTGCCCTCCCCCGGTCGCCATTAAAATTATACCTGCGAGTTTTCAGGGTACATGTACTGGATAATCAAACCGCTGAGCTGGAGCAGCGATATTTCGCATATTTTAATGGAGTATTCGGCGATAGAAAGGCGCTCTTCGGCTTCCAGCAGGCTGTTCTGCGCCTCACGGAGTTCGATACCGGAAAGGTCGCCCAGTTTGTAACGGTCCATCGCAATGGAATAGTTCTCTTCGGCTACTACCACATTCTCTTTTTCGAGCTTCCACAGGTCGATATTGTTGCGGTAGGCCATCCACAGATTGCTCATATCGGCCCTCAGGCCCAGTTCGGTATCCTCTACCCGGAGCTGTTGGTTGTCGATCTGGATGCGGGCGTTGCGCTGTTCGCGGCGGCGGTTCATTCCGTCGAAAATATTGATGCCGACCGTCACCCCGTAATTAAGGCCCAAACGCTGTTGCAGGTCCGTTGCTCCGGTTCCGTTCCACGTGGAGGTATAGCCGTACCCGGCATTCAGTTTGACGTAGGGATAATTCCGGCTGCGTGCTTTTTTCAGGTCCAGTTCGGAAAGATACAGGTTTTTCTGGGCCATCTGCAGGGACACGTTGGACGAAAGGGTGCTTTCCCACAATTCCCGCTCGTCCAGAGAGACATCGGGAGTGATCAGCGAATCCTTTACATGAATGGGGTCCTCAACGTTTCCGGCAGCCATCAGCCGGTTCAGGCGGATGCGGGAGGCATGCACGACCTCCAATTGGTTGATCACTTTCGAACTGTCCGCATTGAAATCGACCTGGGCTTGTTTCAGATCGAGTCCGGACATCGATCCGGTAGCGTAGTTCACCTCGACGATACGCAGCCGCTCGCGGGAGAGGTCGAGCGAAGAGCGGAGGTTGGCAAGGCGTGTCTGCTGGCGGATCAGATTGTAATATTCGCTGGAAATATCCGCGATAAAATCCTCGACCGCCATCCGGGTGCCGAGTTCGCCCATGATCTCGAGCTCCTTCAACCGGGCGTACTGGGCCTGGATACCCAGCCCGTCGAAGACCGTCCAGTTGAGGGTCAGCCCGGCGTTGGCCGTTTCGGAGGTCACCCCATGCGACGAGTCTATCGTCCCGTCCGCAGCCGCCCGATTCCGGTTGTTGTTGACGCTGCCGCTGCCCCCGCCACTGAAATCCAGCGTAGGCAGGTAGCCCGCATTCCCGATGATGGCATTGTTTTTGGCCACTTGCTCTTCGCCCCGGACGATCCGGATGGAATAATTGTCCCGAAGGCCTTTTTCCACACATTCTTTCAGGTCGTACACCTGTGTCTGGGCATACCCGGGAAAGGCGGCCAAAAAGGCGACTGCCGCCATCGCACTGTATTTTTTCATATCCGTACTCTTCATGCTTTTACGGCGTCAGCCGAATAATTTTTTAGCAGTTTCTTCTTGCGGTCGGTCGAGATAAAACTGTACATAGCCGGCACGATGAACAGTGTCAACAGGGTAGACACTAACATACCGCCTACTACGGCTACGCCCATCGCGATACGCCCGTTGGCCCCCTCGCCGGAAGCGACCACCAGCGGCACGAGCCCCAATATCGTGGAGGCGCTGGTCATCAGGATCGGGCGCAGGCGCTGCACGGAAGCCACCCGGATCGCCTCCCCGATGGACATGCCGGCCTGTTGGCGCTGGTTAGCGAATTCGACGATCAAAATACCATTCTTGGCCACCAGCCCGATGAGCATAATGATACCGATCTGGCTGAAAATATTCATCGTGATGCCGCCGAAATACATGAACGCCAACGCGCCCGCAATAGCCAGCGGCACGGTGAACATCACCACCAGCGGGTCTTTGAAACTCTCGAACTGGGCGGCCAGCACCAGATAGATCATGACAAGGGCCAGCACCATGGCGAACATCAGGCTCGACGAACTCTCCCGGAATTCCTTGGATTCTCCGGAGAGGGCCGTGCGGAACGAGTCGCCGAGCGTTTCCGCCGCTATACGATCCATCTCGTCCAGCCCGTCCCCGATCGTATAGCCTTTGGCCAGACCGCTGGAAACGGTAGCCGCCACGAAGCGGTTGTAGCGGTACAACTGCGGGGGTGCGACCGCCTCCTTGATCGTCACTAAGTTATCGAGCTGTATCATATCCCCTCGGTCGCTGCGCACGTAGATGGATTTCAAATCGATCGGTTTGTTGCGCTGTTGGCGGTTGATCTCGCCCAGTATCTGGTATTGTTTGCCGTTCATGTAGAAATAGCCGACCCGCTGGCCCGACAGGGCATACTGCAAGGTCTGGGCGATATTGCGGGTGCTCACCCCCAGAAGGGTCGCTTTGTCGCGGTCGATCTCGATATGCGCCTCCGGTTTGGTAAATTTCAGGTTGACGTCGGCCATCTGGAACACCGGGCTGGCGTTGACCTTGTCCATGAACACCGGCAGGTATTTTTGCAGGCTGTCCAGGCTCGTGGTCTGGAGCACGTACTGGATGGGCATCCCCCCGCGGCGGCCGCCGAAAGTCGATTGCTGCTGCACGAAAGCCCGCGCCTGGGTCTCGCCCCGCACAGCAGCGGAGAGCTGTTCGGCGATCTCCATCTGCGAGCGTTCACGGTCGGCAATATCGGGCAGTATCACGTTGATGGAACCGCTCCCGCTCGATGAACGGGCCATGAGCGACTGCCGCTCCGGCGCGATCGAATCGGCGATATAGGCAATACGGTCGGCATAGTCCCGGATAAACTCGAACGTACTGCCTTCCGGGCCGCGCATATTGACCGACACCATCGAACGGTCTTCCATCGGGGCCAGTTCGGCCGGGATATGCGTCCAGAAAAACCAGGTGAGGACAAACAGCACGCCCACAATAGGAAGCGCCCATATCCGGCGCCGGAGGAATGCATCCAAGCTGCGCTCGTACAGGCGGTTCATTCCCACGAAAAAGGGCTCCGTCTTGCGGTAGAACCAGTTCTTGTTATCGTGCTTTTTTAGCAATTTGGTAGCCAGCATCGGGGTGAAGGTAAGCGCTGCAAAAGCGGAAATAGCCACCGCCCCGGCGATAACGATACTGAACTCCTTGAACAGTCGGCCGGTCATGCCCTCCATGAACACGATGGGCAGAAAGACCGATATCAGGGTGATCGTGGTCGATACTACCGCGAAGAATATCTCCCGGGAGCCTTCGATCCCGGCCGTTTTAGGATCCATCCCCTCCTCTATCTTGACATAAATATTCTCGGTCATCACGATAGCGTCGTCCACCACCAGCCCCACCGCCAGTACGATGGCCAGCATCGTGAGCACGTTGATGGAAAATCCCGCCAGATACATCACAAAGAACGCCCCGACCAGGGATATCGGGATCACTACGCAGGGGATCAGAGTGACCCGCCAGTCCCGTAGGAAGAGGAAAATAATGAGAATCACCAACACCAGCGCCTCGTACAGGGTATTGCGCACTTCGTTAATAGAGGCCCGGATGAAACGCGTGTTGTCGTACATCATTTCTACCGTAACGTCCTCCGGAAGGTCTTTCTTGATCTGTTCGATACGCCGGTAGGCTTCCTCGGCGATCTCGATATGGTTGGCGCCGGGCTGGGGAACAATCACGTCGATAACCATCGGCTCCCCGTTCTTTTTCAGGATACTGCGCAGGTCCTCCGGCGACACCTCGGCATAGCCCACATCGCTGAACCGCACGATATTACCCCCGCTTTCTTTGATGATCAGGTTATTGAATTCCTGAGCAGTGGTCATCAGGCCCATCGTGCGGATAGAAAGCTCCATCGTATTGCCTTCGATGCTGCCGGAAGGCAGTTCCACGTTCTCTTTATCCACCGCGTTGCGGATATCGAGCGGGGTCACGCCGTAACCGGCCATTTTGACCGGGTCCAGCCACAGGCGCATCGAATAGCGTTTCTCTCCCCAGATATTGACCGCGCTGACGTTCGGAATTGTTTGTAAGCGCTCTTTGACGGTGAGTTCGGCGATCTCGGACAGTTCCATCAGCGAGCGTTTGCTGCTGCGCACCGCAATTTGCATGATAGGGGAAGCGTCCGCATCGGCTTTGGAGATGGTCGGCGGATCGCAGTCGCGCGGCAGGTTGCGCTGGGCACGGGAAACTTTGTCGCGCACGTCGTTGGCGGCTGTCTCCATGTCGACCGACAGTTCGAATTCGACCGTGATACGGCTTTGTCCCTGGCTGGAAGTACTGCTCAGCGAGCGGATACCGGGAATCCCGTTGATGTTCTGCTCGAGAGGCTCGGTGATCTGGTTCATGATCACCTCGGCATTGGCTCCCGGATAGGAAACGCTTACCGAGATAATAGGCTGGTCTACACTGGGATATTCGCGTACGCCCAGGAAAGTATAGCCGATGAACCCGAACAGGATGATGACGAGCATCAGCACGGTAGAGAGTACCGGGCGGCGGATACTTGTTTCGGATATATTGGCCATCAGTCGTCCCCTCCCGTTTTCAGGTTCTCGATCCGCACCGGCATCCCGGTACGAAGCTGCATCACACCGGATACCAGCACGGTATCCCCTCTTTCAAGTCCTTCGAGGGCCTGTACTTTGTCTTCTGTGCGCAGCCCGAGCACGATTTCCCGAGGCTCGGCTTTCCCGCTTTTATACAGATATACGATCTGGCGGCCCATCTCCGGGATCACAGCCTCGCTGGGCACGACCAGGGCATCCTTTATCTCGCTCTTGGTGATCTCCACCGAAACGTACCGCCCGGGGACAATGCTCTCATTGGCATTGGGATAGCGGGCACGTACTTTCAGGCTGCGGGTCGGCTCGTCTATTGTACTTTCGACCGCATAGATCGTCGCCCCGTAATCCTTCATCAGGCCGTCCTGTTCCATTTTAAAAACGATACGAGAGCCCCGACCCACTTCGGTAGCATAGCTTTCCGGAATGGAAAATTCGATCTTTATCGGAGATATTTTCGTCAGTTTAGCCACCACGGTGGATGGGGAGGCATAGGAACCCTCGCTGACCATCCTCAAACCGATGATCCCGTCGAACGGCGCCCGAAGTTCCGTCTGGGCGATATTGGCCTTGACCAGCTCGATATCGGCCATCAACTGCTGGTAAGCGGTCTGTACCTGCTCGAACGCCTCCTGACTCACGGCATCCTTTTCCAGCAGGGTCCGCTGGCGGTATACCCTGTCGGTGGCCAACTGTACCTGGGCCTGTAATTTTTTCAACTGGGCCTGCAGCGGCGCATCGTTGATCTTGGCCAGGAGTTCGCCTTTTTTGACATGCGAGCCTTCAGTAAAATAGATCGCCACGATCTTGCCCGAAGATTCGAACGAAAGATCGACCTCTTCGTCGGGCATCGTGCTGCCGGTGCGGACAATACGGTCGGACAAAGTCCGGTATTCCAACACTTGGGCATTGACATTCAGAACCCGCGCGGAGGGACTTTTGGAAACGGCCGCCGATCTCGGATCTTCGGACGCCTTGGCAGACCTTTTTACTTTTGGATAAACGATCATCCCGGCAATCAACAGGACTATCGCAGCCAGAACGGCTATTTTTGCTTTTTTCGTCATAGATGCGTGCAGTTTTCCGTATAAGAAAGGCAAACATACGGCTTTTCACAAGTTACAACCCGGCTACGCGCCGGCACACCTTTCCTATAAGGGGAGACTGGATTTCCCCGGAAAGGTTTAATAGAAAAACGCTGTTTTAGGATTTTTTTAAGACACTTTTGACCGGTTCAAAACCGCATGGGCTTCTCCTGATAAAAAACTACGCCATACCGCCAAAATAAACTAAAATACCAGGCCCCGGATATATCCCGGGGCCTGCGGATCCTCGAAAATGTATTTATTTCCGGCCGGCAGCCTCTTTCCAGCGCTTAAGCTGGGGAAAGAACTGCCTCATTTGGGCGACAGCCTCCTCTTTGGTGTACTTCACCTCGCTGTCTTTGTTGAACTCGTCGACCATTTCCGCGCAATGGGCGATCATCTGCTCCATCGAGCAGTCCTCGGTAAAGGCCCCGTCCCGGTAGCAGTAAATGCAGTAGTCCTCGCTCAGGCCGCCGTCTTTTTCGGTGCCCCGCAATTCCATTTCGTCGATGGGCATTCCGCAGCTTTGGCAGAACTGCATTTCTTCGCCCACAGGGCCGGCTGTTGCTTTGTCGCTCATAGTTTATTCGTTTTTATGTTGTGTAATAGTTGAGATTAAAACAGTTTGACCGCCAATTGCCCCAGATATACCATGGCCAGCCCGAGTGCGAAACTCAGCACCGCGTAGACCCCCATGCCCAGGAAATTCCCGCCCTGAAGCATCGAAAAGTTCTCGTTGGCAAAGGTCGAAAACGTCGTAAAGCCGCCGCAGAATCCCACCGTGAGGAACATCCGGATGTCGGGGTCCAGCACATGCCCGCGGTCGAACAGCCCGTAGAACAGCCCGATGAGAAAACATCCGACGATATTTACCACCAGCGTACCGTACGGGAAAACGTGCAGGATATGATCCTGCACCAGGCGGGTAAGCACATAACGCGACACCCCGCCCAGAAAACTACCGGCTCCTATGAACAACAGCGTCTTGACCATATTTTCCTGCTTTACGATTAAGCTTTCTTATCCTCGCTATACATGTGCACATCCATCTGCGGGAACGGGATATTGAGCCCTTCGCGCGGAAAATTCTTGTATACTTTCTCGTTCATATCGAAAAATACACCCCAGTAATCCGTCGATTTCGTCCAGGCGCGCACCGTGATATTGACCGAAGAATCCCCCAGGGAAGCCAGCGCGATGAAATAAGCCGGATCTTTCAGCACCCTTTCGTCGGCCTCGAGCAGGGAGGCCAGCAAGGACTTCGCCTTGTCGTAATCGTCGCCGTAGCCGATGCCGAAAGTCCAGTCCACCCGGCGGGTGGATTCGTGGGAATAATTGTTGATGATACCAGTGGACATACCCCCGTTGGGCAGCAGGATGATCTTGTTGTCCGGGGTAGCGAGCAGCGTAGAGAACAGCGTAATGGCCCGTACGGTGCCGGCCTGCCCCTGCGCTTCGATATAATCGCCTACTCGGTACGGTTTGAGCAGCAGCACCAACACGCCCCCGGCAAAGTTTTGCAGCGTACCGGACAGCGCCATACCGACGGCCAGACCGGCCGAAGCGAAGATAGCGATGAACGATGTGGTATCGATCCCCAGGAAACTGATCACGATAATGATCAGGATAAACATCATCGTCACCCGGATCATCGACAAAAGGAACGTACTCAGCGATACGTCCACCTCGCGGCGGATGAACATCCGGCGGAAAAAGCCAACGATACGCCGGATAATCCAGCGGCCTATGTAAAACAGCAGGACAGCGAGCACGATTCGGATCACGGCATCCAGCACACCCCGGACGGTCATATCGACGATCTGGTCGAGCGTCATATTTTTCAGTCCGGCAAAGAACGCCTTCATATCGTGTTTTTCCAGGGAATCGACCGCCGCCGGTGAGATGTCCGGCAGCCCTGCCTGAAGCTTGAACAACAAATACAGCAACATATTCATGGCTTATCGGTATTTAGAAGTTAAGGTTGTTTTCGGTTGTTGAAATAGAGATACCGGGCGCTTTGGTAGAACGCCTGTACGAGCGAGTCCATCTCGGCGGCCTGCGGCGTATCGACGGACAGCGAATCGAGCGGGCGGCCATCCTGGTAACGGTAAAGCACCGGAGGGACACTTCCGTCGATGGCCCGGGTATAGGCCAGACTGTCCGCAATAAGGGTGATCCCGTCCGTACCCTGGTACGCCCCGCCGGAGAACGCATACGAACGCGCGTAATTGAGGGTATCGCTCATATCCCGGCCCAGTGTATAATTGGTGTACGGCAGCCCGGCTATCGAAAAAGCGGTAGGCATCACGTCCATCAGGGCGGCCGGCGCCTCTACCGTACGGGGCGCTATGAACGAAGGGGCGTAAATGAAGATCGGCACATGGAAATGCGACAATCCCGCCTCATATTCGGGCCGGGCGGTATGGGAATAGGGGTTGAGGCCCATATTGTGGTCGCCGAAGAACACGATGACGGTATTTTCCGCCCATCCCTGTTCCTCTGCCCTTTGGACGAAGCGGGCGATATTGAAATCGAGATAGCGCAAGGCGTTGTATTGCCCCAATTCCAGAAAACCGGCGCGGCGCAAGGCTTCCATATCCACTTCGGATTCCCTGAGGGGGCGGTAACCGCCCCGTTCGTCGGGCACGGTGTAGGGCCGGTGATTGGACGAGGTCTGCACGTAAGCGACAAAAGGCTCTTCGGCACGGTTCAGGCTGTCGAACAGCGTCGAGGCGTATTTGAACAGATCGTAATCGTCGATACCCCATACATCCACCCGGTTTTCCACCGGATAGGAACCTTCCTCGAATATTTCGATCCCTTCCACGTTGCTCTGGAACACGGCCCGGATGTTGGCCCAGTTCGCACTGCCGCCCAGCATATAAAACCGTTTGTATCCCGCCGCCTGATCCATGATCACGCGCTGGTCGATCGCTTTCTGCACCCGCGAGGCCGTCGTACCCAAGGTCACGTCCGGGATGCCGGTGAGCGAGCCGTACACGGTAAAGGCCGTCCCCCAGCGGGGTACGTAAGCGTTTTTAAAGAACAGGCATTTTTGGAGCAGCGAATCGGTATGCGGGGTCGAGGGCAACGGGTTGCCGAACGCGCTCATCGGGGCGGCACCGAAGGATTCCAGCATCACGAACACGATATTGGGCCGGCGATCTGCTTTGGCAGGCACATGCCGTTCGAAAGGTTTATCCGGGGTCGTGCCCAGGTAGCGGGTCATAGCCGGAAGGTATTTTTCGAAAGCCTCCATGTCTACCGAAGTATCGGCCGAGGACAGGCTCGAAAAGAGATACAGTACCGGATTCAGTGCCAGGCTGTTCACATTTTTATCCTTGGAGAAATAAGCTTCGCTCCAACGCAGGGGATAGTGCGACACGGAACCGTACAGGCCCCAGGCCACGAGCAGCACCCAGGCTGCCCGCCAGAGTATTCGGGGCAGTTTTTTCTTTCCTTCGGCAAAGCGGGCCGACAGACGGTATATCCACGAGGACAGGAAATAAAAAAGGAAGCCGACTGCCGCTACACCCAGCACTCCCCAAACCACAGGGTAGCTCTGCCACAGCATCCCCAGGGAGATAAGCGGGTTTTTAGCGAATTCGGCCAGCGAAGCGTTCAGGCGCTCCCCGGTATAGGAAAAATTTCCCAGGTCACCCAGCAGCAGCAACGTGATCAGCACTCCGGCCACAGCGAAATACGACCGGGCAAACCGTTTGAACCCATGCCGGGAAAAGAATCGGCCGGGCATGATCATCGACAACAAGCAAGGCAATAGGATCAGGATGAGCGACAATCGGAAATCGAACCGCATGGATACCCACACCGCCCGGCCAACCTCATCGGCCGCCGCCGGGGCGAACACTTCGGAAAAATACAGGTAAAACGCACCTTTGTATAATTGCAGGAACGCGACCCATACGATGAACATCAGCGCCGTATACACGGCAAAACCGGGAACGAGCGTCTTCTTCATGGTCCTCGACATTGACGTGGATTATATTTTTTTGTGCGGGGAGAGTATCTTGAGCGAGGCCGGGTGAACGACTACTTCGAGGCGCCCCACCGCCGGGAAAGGCTCCCCGTCTATATGGTACACCAGATTTTTCCCCGCCACTACCACATGCCGCGCATCGATCGTCTCGCAGGAGGGGAACTGGTGTATCTTGCCTTTATACAGGCTGTATGCGGCCTGTACCGCATTTATTTGTGTGATGTCCGACAGGATGACGAGTTTCATCGTGCCCGAAGCCATCGAAGCCATCGGGGCGATCCGGAAATCGAAGCCCCATTGGGACGAATTGGCAAAGGTCATTGTGAACGGGGTACGGGTCATCGTCTGCCCGTCGACTTCCATCTCGACCAAAGGAGGTTCGTACCGGAATATCTCCGACAGGGCGGACGTAGTATACGAAACCAAGCCCCGATGCTTGCTGGAAGCGAAATTGTGCGCTACCGCAGCTTCGAAACCGGTGCCGGCAAATCCGAGACAAAATCTTCCGTTCACCTCCATCGTATCGGCATCGACCAGGCGGCAGGAGAATAACTGATCGAAAGCCTTCTTGATATCGGTATTCATCCCTATATGCCGGGCCACGCCGTTGCCGCTGCCGGCAGGGACGATCCCGAGTGCCGTATCCGACCCCCGGAGAATAGCGCCGGTGCTGTTGGCCGTACCGTCGCCGCCCACTACGATCACCGCGTAAAAACCGGCTTCGACCGCTTTGCGGATCTGCCGGTGCGATTCGTCAAAATTGCGGATCACATGGGTATGAATATCTATTTCATCGCTTTCCTTGCGGATATCCTCGAGCGGCGCGCTCATTTGCTCCAGGGAATGGGTCCCGGAACGGGGATTGACAAGTATCAAAACTTTCTTCATAGACGGGTCTGGGTTTTGGGCTTATTTACAGGTCATGATGTCTATTATCTCCCGGTCGGTGGAATCCATTGCCGAAATGGCTATCCGGGAAAGATTGCCGATAGAATGCTCCACATCGGGATCGATGATCCCCTCGCACTGGGCTTTTTCTCCGTTATCTACCGCCATATAGAGAGCTTCATAGGCGGCAACAATGCCCACGGAAGCTTTCATGGAACACGAGGCTTTCGCTCCGTCGCAGAAAAGCCCCGATATATTGGCGATGATCAGTTGTATCACGTTGTTCACTTGTTCTAACGAAGCCCCCTTGAGGTAAGCTATCCCGCAGGCCGCCCCGATCGAAGCCGGGACAATCCCGCAAAGGGCCGAGAGAGGCCCAATCCGGTGTTTTATATGGATCGGCACCAGATTGGCAAACGCCAAGGCGCGGAGCATCAACTCCGTATCCGCCTCCATAGCCAGCGCGGCCTCGATGACCGGAATATAGATCGTAATGCCTTGGTTGCCGCTGCCGCTGTTGGTCATCACCGGAAGCATCGAACCCGACATTCGGGCGTCGATACCGGACGCTACTTTAGCCATCGAACGGCGCATCAAATCCGAGTCTGAACTGGACTTGGCGGACAATATTTTTCCCAGGCAATACCCGTACCGTTTTTTAAGACCGGCATCGGCGATCCGCCAATTGGCCTCGGCTCCCCGGGCTATATCCTGGAGTTTTTCCACATCGACCTTCCCGACAAATTCGTACAGCCGGGCGACCGACATCCCTTCGATATTGCCCAGGGAGTCCTGCCTGTAAGAGGTTTTGCACAGTGGGGCTTCAAAGACAACTTCCCCATTCAACATACCCTTTACAATATTGGTATGGTGTTTTTCTACCGTAGCAGATGCCGTATGGGCTCCGTCGGATACCGTAGCCTCGATGAACAGCTTATCGACCCCTTCGGCAATGGATATTTCTACTCCACCCTGCCGGGCAAAAGCGGTAGCGCAAGCCGCGATTTCATCGGTAACCCCTTCGAGCACTTCCAGTGCTTTGCCGGACGAACCGGTCAGGCAGCCCATAGCCGCCGCCACCTCCAATCCCCGCTTGTCCGTCCCCGGGATTCCTACCCCGCGGCCGTTCTTATAGATATTCCCGCTGACCCGCAATTTTACGTGCGAAGGTTCAGCCCCCAATATTTCCCGGGCTTTCACTACAGCCAAGGCTACGGCTATCGGTTCCGTACATCCCAGTGCCATTCCCGTGTCCGTATGTAGGATATCGAGGATACATTCGTCTGATAATACCATTTACTTCTTCATTTTCGGGCAGCAAACGCCCATTCTGCGCAAAGTTAGGAAAATAAAAAAAGAGTACCTTTTCCGGGGTACTCTTTTTTGCATTCTATATATCGTTGGCTATTGTTGGCTTCCCTTTTTTTTGCTGTACTTGACAACAAGCCGAAGATTTTCACCGTCTAGGATAGACACGTTGGGTGCCTTTTCCGTGACGCCCATTGGAAGGCGAAGACCTACTTTCACCGGCTTGCCATTCCCGTACACCGCATCTATCAACGTGCGGGTAACACGCATCCGGTATTTGCCGGGCTTGGAAAAAGTGGATTCAGTAGAATTTTCATTGACAATCCCATTGAGGCCATAGTTCGTTCGCGGCACATAGTACCACTGGCCATCCTCGTCCTCGAATGCAGCCTCATCGGGAATGTAGAAACTCACCTCCCGGGTCGGATAGCCGGTCGCCGCGTCCCAATAAATGAATTGGTCGGAATAAGGATACATATACATCCACAGTTCGGCCACGGGAGTAGTTCCTTCTGTCTGATTATAGGCCTTGTTCGTGAATTCCACATAAGCATCATTAATGACCCAGCCATTATCTTTAATGGTTTTAATCGTATTTTCATCGATAAGGTTTATCACAGCCTCCGTCTGTCCGAACGGCACGACATAGAGCTCCTTCTCTCCGCTTATCGTATCGGGATTCTCAATCATGGCCTGCACCTTAGGATTGAGCGACACATTGATGGAATTAGCCGAAACAGCATTGTTATCGGTCGTATTGCGAAAATAAAAATCATAGGTCTGGCCTTCGGTACGGGCTGTGTGATAATAAAGCCGAATAAAACATCCGCGCTTTTCATCTCCCGGATCCTGACTGAGATTAAGCATCATGAACGGGGCGCCGAGTGTTTTCGGTGCTTTAAAATACAACCCTTTAAAATATTCCTGGAAAGAATTCTGCGTGATTATCTGTCCTTTAAAATGATCCAGAATATCCTGCCAATACTGTTTGTTCATTTTCAATACCATCCGGGGATATATCGAGTCCGCATACTTATAGGTAGTGTCTATGGCCACACCTTCGTCGTCATAGATGATGGTAGAGTCTGCAATATCAGTAGTAGAACGAATAGTATCCAGACTTATATGAAGGCTTTCATTATGAATCAATTCTGCCGTTTTCCATTTTTTAGTCAGCGGCAGGTAATTTTCTTTTTGAATACTTGTACCTGGCACGACCGTATACTGATCGGGGAATGTTTCATCCAGCCGGTATATTTCTATCGGCATCATATTGGAAACACTGCGGCCATAGAACGAATACCCTGAAGGATACAAGCCCTTATAAATATTCACGTTCGTATCATAGCCTGTAAATCCGGCCGTAAGCGAATCCGCAAAGGATTGAACCGGCGTATAGGACATTTGCAGGTGTACCGAATCCAAAACAATATCTCCGAAGTTGGACAATAGTGCCGATATCTGTAACTGAGTAGCAAATCCTGCCTCCACATCGCACACATTAGGTACCGAATAATGTCCCAGCAAATTAAAGTAGAATGCATTTACCCTCAAAGTAGGATCGCCGATCTTAAATATCAAACCGGTAAATACACGGCCGGAAAGCGTATCCTTGGTAGGATCGGGGATCGACCAGCCCTTTACGGGGAATGTGGTCTCGCCTATCTCCATATCTTCTCCGTCGACAATACCGCTGCCGACATGGAATTCGTCGTTATTGCATGAAAGCAATAAGGCAGAAAAGGCAAAAACGGAAAAGAACCACGCACATGCCTTAGCCGGCGCAAAAACGTACCTGTTCGCAGATGTTCTCATCTATGATATTATTCTTCGTTCGATATTTTTGCATAAAGGGCCGAATACTCCGCATATCCGGCAGGATTTTCCTCGGTATCCTTTAAGCAGGGCAATTTACGACTTTTTACTATTTCCGCTATCTTTTTCTCGTTAGTATCCCCGTCCACGACTACCGCGTCAGAGTATTTAAGACAAGTTTTTGTTAAATTGTCGTACGTAGGATCCGAAAGGAGGGGTTCATCTATCCCGTCAAAGGCCAGTTTAGCCGCTAATCCTTTATCCAAAGCCCCCTGGTAGCCTTCCCCGAAAACCGAAGTAACGACCTTGGCGTCGGCAAATGCCGGATCGTTTTTATATTGCGTTTTGATATACAAGGGGAGCATAAAACATAAAGGCCCATTTACATGGACAATATCGGGGCTCCAATTGAGTTTTTTTACCGTTTCAAGGACTCCTTTGGCAAAAAAAACAGCCCGTTCGTCGCTATCGGGGAAAATGCCCTCTTTTTGCTCTTCTTCACGTCCTTGTCCGCGAAAATATTCGTCGTTATCGATAAAATAGACCTGAAGGCGTTCTTTGGGCACCGAAGCTACTTTAATGATCAAAGGCTGATCGACATCATTGACCACCAGGTTCATTCCGGAAAGCCGGATCACTTCGTGCAATTGATGGCGGCGTTCGTTGATACTACCGTACCGGGGCATGAATATCCGCACTTCACTTCCTTCTTCCTGCATCAGACGAGGAATTTCGAGCGACACATCGGCCCGGTGGCTGGAAGGCAAGTAGGGTGTAAGCTCCGAAGAGACATACAAGATCCTCTTGTTTTTCATTATAATTATTTTAATAAAATTTTAACCTCTGTACACCCTTCCAGGCATACCCTTCCATCCTTTGACCGATGGAAGACAGGGGCCGGAAATATGTAAGTTGTTGCAAAGTTACGAATTTTAAGCGATCAAATGTACTTTGACAAGGCGTTTTATCGCTTTTTTAAGCGATAGGACCACTGAAAAACAGCTCATCCCCCCTATAAGCGGCAGCAAACTGACCGGCTGTCACAGCACTCTGAGGCCGGGAAAAGTCGACATAAACTCCCTCCTGTACTTTGCATAACACAGCCTTTTCAAGGGGCTGGCGGTAACGGATACGGACCGACACTTCCATCTGCCCCCCCTCTGCCAACACCATATCCGGGCGCACCCAGTGTTCGTCTTGCGCCGGGATAAACAGGGCTCTCCGGTAAAGACCCGGATGAGATTTTCCCTGACCAACGTACACTATATTATTCAGAGTATCAGTAGCAATCACAAAAAGGGGTTCCGGACGTCCTCCCACATTCAATCCTTTCCTCTGGCCAACAGTATAAAAATGTGCCCCTTGATGATGCCCGATGACATTCCCGTCGCCGGGTTTATAATCGTATGCTTTCGACTGTATTTTCAAACGTTCGGCCTGCTCGGATACCCGCTCCACTTCTTCCTTCCGCTGGCAGTACAACGGACTGCCGGCCGGTATTTCGACGATATCCCCTTCCCGGGGAGCAAGCCGCTGTTTGAGGAATTCAGGGAGTTTCACCTTCCCCACAAAACAGATGCCCTGCGAATCTTTCTTTTCCGCGGTCACGAGCCCCATTTTGGCGGCAATCCGGCGCACTTCGGGCTTAAGCAGTTCGCCGATAGGGAACATAGCCCGGGAAAGCTGCCCTTGGGAAAGTTGGCACAGGAAATAGCTTTGGTCCTTATTCGGGTCGCTGCCGGCCAACAGCCGGTAAACGGTATTCCCGTCCTTTTCTTCCGTCCCGATACGGGCGTAATGGCCGGTAGCGACATAGTCGGCGCCCAGGTCGAGGGCTGCCCGGAGGAATACGTCGAATTTTATCTCCCGGTTGCACAGCACGTCGGGATTGGGGGTGCGGCCTTTTTCATATTCGCCGAACATATAGTCCACAACTTTCTGCCGATATATTTCGCTCAGGTCTATCACCGAGAACGGAATGTCCAGCGCCCGGGCAACGAGCATTGCATCATTACTGTCTTCCAGCCAAGGACATTCCTTGGAGAGGGTCACCGACGTATCGTGCCAATTCTTCATAAAAAGGCCTACTACATCGTACCCCTGTTCTTTCAGCAAATACGCGGCCACCGACGAATCCACCCCGCCGGAAAGCCCTACGACCACCCTTTTCTTCGTGCTGCCTGTCATTATGATTTTCTTAAAATAACGCCCCGGGAGGCTTAAACAATTGCAAAATTACACATTATGTTGCCAAATAACCGAATTATGAACTATCTTTGTCATCAATAATAACCGAATTAACAAGAAATTCAACATGGCAAGTATCAAAGACTTGAAAAAAGAGCTCATATATACGTACGGCGCTCTGCTGGACCAGTGCTATCTGGTGCAGATGGTATTCCCCAACACCGATCCCAAAGCCGCCGAAGCGCTGGCCCAGGAGATCGAGGACGCCTATATGTCCACGCTGGCCAAACTTTCCCGCAAGGAGGGCCCTTCGCCGGCCGACCGTGCCAAGGGAGTGCGCAAGGAGTTTGATGCTTCGGTAGACAGCCTGTCCAAAAAACTGGAGGCCTTGGCCGACGGGAAGAGCGAAGCCGCTCCGAAACCCCGGAAGAAAGCCGCTCCGAAAGCAAAAGCTGAAACGAAAGAAACGGCGGAGGAATAAACAAACCCCGCCCCTTTTCTCTTTTTCCGGGTTTTAGAATTGTCCACACTGCAAATGGTATCTGTCAGAAAAGCGATATGTATAGCGGCGCTGTTACTTTTGTGCCTGCCGCTGTCCGCCGGAAGGCTCGATAAGGCCTTCGAGGCGTTGGGTGTCCACGACTATTTTAAAGCGAAAGAACTGTTCGAGAAATCGCTCAAAAGCGATGAAATGCTGTCCAATTACGGACTGAGCCTTATCTATTCCCGCGACAACAATCCGTTCTACCAGCTGGACTCTGCTTTCTCCTGCATCGAACGCAGCATAAATGCTTACGACGATGTAAAGGCGAAGGATAAAAAGAAAATATTTGAGGAACAGGCCGTAGACAAAGATACGCTCTACGCCCAACGTCAGCACATCGCTTCGCTGGCCCTGGATGCGGCGGTAAAAGAACATTCGGTAGCAGCCTTGGAAGCCGTCATCCGGAAATACCCGTTCTCCGTCCGGCAGGACGAAGCGATAACCCGTCGGGACGAACTGGCATTCGCCCAGGCGGAAAAACAACATACCTGGAGCGCCTACAAGACTTTCGCCGACACCTATCCGAACGCCCCGCAGTCTGCCCGCGCCCGGGAACTCTACCAAAAACTCCTTTTCGAAGAAACGACCAAGGGCGGCACGGCCGAACAATATATGGCTTTCGTGAAAGCCTATCCGGACAGCCCATACGTAAATCAGGCACAGGAAAAGATATTCGACCTGACTACCGCCGGAAAAACCTTGGGAGAGTACACTTCGTTCGTGCGCCTCTATCCGGACAATCCTTACACCAAAAAAGCCTGGGAGGCCATTTATCATCTCTGGTTCTCGGACCTATCGCAGGAAAGGGTGGACGCATTCCGCCGTATTTATCCCCAGTTCCCGATGAAGGCCATCCTCGATGAGGATGTGAAACTCCGCGACGTGAAATATTTCCCCATCCTGTCGAAGAACAAACAATATGGTTTTGTCAACTCGCAGGGACAGGTAACCGTAGATCCGCAATACGATTTCGTGGATGATTTCTCCAGCCGGGCCGCTTTGGTCGGGCGCGGAGATAAAATTTCCTATATCGACCCCCGCGGCACTCTATTGGCCGGATTTCTGTGGGAGGACGGTTTCCCATTCAAAGGGGAACTGGCCGTGGTGATGAACAACGACCGGCAAGGGGTGATCAATAAAGCGGGCGGCATGGTACTGCCCACCGATTTCGATGAAGTTTTTCTCGATGAGCAGGGCCCGGTCCTGGCCCGCAAAGGAGCCTCCTACCGGTATTACTCGCGGGAAGGACATCCCTTGTCTAACGAATACGAAAGCGCAGAACTTTTCCACGACGGACTGGCCGTAGTCCGGGCGAACGGAAAAGCCGAGATCATGAGCCTGGACGGGCAACCGTTCCTTTCCGGGGATTTTTCGGATATCAAGATATTAGCCACCAACACATTGGCCATTCAGGATTCGACCGGAAAATGGACGATAACCGACCGTACCGGCGCCCCGCTTTCGGCCAAACGGTACGATAAGGTCGGGAATATGGCCGACAGCCTGGCCGCCGTGCAAATCGGGCAGAAATACGGCTATATCGACCCTCGGGGAAAAGAAGCTATCGCCGTCAACCTCACGGCGTTCGACAATATCGCCGATGCCAAATTCTCCCAGGAAAGGGCTAAAACCGCCTACCGGAACAAGTACGGCATAATAAATACCGCCGGCAAACGGTTGCTCCCCAATCTTTTCGACGACATCATCCCTTCGCCGAACTGGCCGGTGCCGGTACAGCGGAGTGGTCTGTGGGGATACGCGGACTCCAAAATGAACATCATCATCAAGTGCATTTACGATTCCGCCCAGCCATTCAGCCAAGGACGTGCCATCGTCGTGCGCAAAGGCCAGTGGGGCGTGATCAACGAAAAAGGCGTGATCCTGATCCCTCTGGAATATTCGAACATCGAACCCTTGGGAACGAACATGTATATCGTGGCCAAGGAAGGTAAAATGGGCATCGTGAACCAGGAAGGCGGCATCGTCCTGCCGATAGAGTATGACCGCCTGCGCGAATACTCGCCCGATATCCTTCAGGTAGTCATGGACGGGGAATTCCTCTATTTCGACACCAACACCGGCAAGTTCATTTACAAGGGAGAATGACCGGAATACAGCATATAAAAAAGGCGGCTCTTTCCGAGCCGCCTTTTTTATTGGCATTCCTCCTCTATGAGTTTATCTCTATAAATTTCTGGATATTCTTCGACGTGCCGAAAAGCAGCAGGATATCCGAAGATTCGATTTTGGTATCCCCGGCCGGCACACCGATGATATGATGGTTGGTATGGGAAGGGTTTTCCCCGAGGAATTCGGCCGGGGCATCGGCCGTCCCGTCCCAGCGGAGCAGGGTCACCAGGTTCAGTTTGTATTTTTCGCGCAGGCCTATCTCGGCGAGCGTGCGGCCTGCGATCCCGGACGGCGCTTTGACCTCGATGATCCGGTAATCGTCCGGCAGGCGGACCGACATCAGTACATGCGGATTGATCAGGTTTTCCGCCACGGCATTACTCACCTCCAGTTCGGGAGAAAGAATCTCCTTGACCCCCATCTTTTCGAGGATCTTGTTCTGCGTATCGCCGTTGGCCCGCACGATTACCCGTTTGACGCCGATCTCCTGAAGGACGAACGTAGTGAGCAGTACGTCCTGGAAATTTTCCCCGATCGACACTACCACCGCATCCATATCCTTTACTCCCTGCGACATCAGGGCGTCTTTATCCGTCGAGTCCAATGCCACGGCATAGGTCACCTTGTCGCGTATCTGTTCCACGCGTTCGCGGTCGGCATCCATAGCGATGACCTCGGCCCCTTTTTCCGCCAGTTTCTGCGCAATGGCCGAGCCGAAACGGCCCATTCCTATCACCGCGAATCTTCCATCTGCCATATATAGTCTTTTTTATCGGACGGATCCGTCCGGTTCCTGTTCGTTTATTTAATACCCGCCCATTTCAAGGCGTCCGGATCGCCGGGAATATACGCTTTCGCCCAGGCGACGATCAATTCGTTGCGGTCGGATTTCCAGGCTTTTTTGTACAGTTCGCGTACGACACGGAGCCACTCCTGCCGCCGGTCTTCCGAGGTACCGACTTCTTCCGTCCCTCCGGCTGCCTTATATTGTTCGCGGGTCGTGCTGGAAATGCGCGCATAGCGTCCGGTCGAAGGCTTGAGGTCCTCGTACCGCATCCGCAGGTAGAAATCGAGCATTTCTTCGTTGGGATGTTTGTCTTTGGCGAAATAGGTACTATCCGCCAGGTAAACCGTCACTCCGTCCTTGAACAGGTACGGGTAATAATCGCCGGGCTTATACATTGCTTCGTATACCACTCCGCTCACCGGGAACTGACCACCCGACTGGTGGGCGATATACTGCCGTACCCTTTCGGTATACAGGTAATCCATCGTGCCCGAAGCTTCCCACACAGCCGTTATGATCCAACGCGCCATCTGTTCGGCAGAAGGATTGAGCAGATAGACCTTCCCTTTTTTGGGCGCACAGGCCGTACTGTCGTATCCCGTGTAATATTCGTAGAGTTTCACCGGATAGCCCTCCCAGCCTTCCAGATTTTCATGGGTGCCGAGATATTTTTGGGCCATATAGGCCCCTTCCAATACTTTCTGGCACCGCTCGGCGATCACCGGCAGGCTGTCGCGCCAGATTTTGCGGGGTATCTTTCCGTTGCCGGCCGAAAGGGAAAGGGAAACAACCAGCACCAGGAGTGTAAATCCGTATTTCATCGTCGTATGTTTTCCACAAAAATAAGCAATATTCCGGGGAAAGCGAAAAAAATAGAAATATGTCCTGCCACAAAAAAACGGGGCGGAAAAATTCCGCCCCGTTTTGGACATTTTTCACCGGAACGCCCGGCAGCGTTTACAGGTTGGCTTTCGCCCAGATGACAAACAGCTCGTTGCGGTCGGACTTCCACGCTTTCTTGTAAAGGTCGCGTACCACGTCCAGCCAATGCTGGTTAATTTCTTTGCCCGAGCCTACTTTCTCTTTTCCGCCGGCCGCAATATACTGATCCGGGGTCGTGCTGCAAATGCGCGCATAAGTCCCTACTTTCGGTTTGAGGTCGCTGTATTTCATGTGCAGGTAGAAATCGAGCAATTCGGCATTGGGATTGGGGCTTTTAAGGGTGCTGTCGATCAGCCATACGCTCACCCCGTTCTTGAACAGGTATGGGTAATAATCGCCGGGCTTGTACATAGCCTCATATACCACACCGCTTACCGGGAACTGACCTCCCGACTGGTAAAGGATTTGTTTGCGCAGTTTTTCCGTATACTGGAAATCGACGCTCTGCTTGGCTTCCCAGCAGGCCGTCAGGATCCACATGGCCATCTTTTCAGCCGTCGGGTTCAGCAGGTAGACCTTGCCTATTTTCGGGGCGCGGGCCGTGCTGTCGTATCCGGTCTTGTACTCATACAACTGCACCGGATAGCCTTCCCATCCGGGGATCTTTTTATCCACTCCCAAGGGGGTCTGGGCCATATACGCCGCTTTAAGGACTTTGGCACAGCGTTCGGTGAGCACCGGAAGGCTGTCGCGGACGATTTTACGGGGGATTTTGTTACCGGCCGAAAGGGAAAGGCCCGCCAGCAACACCAGGGCCATCATTACATGTTTCATCTTATTGCAAGGTTTCCGCAAAAATAATCATATTCCGGAGAATACGGATATCCATAATGCTTTTATATTCATATATTTTTTAAATTTTTCGCAAATAATTTTGCGTTTTTCAATACAATGCATACTTTTGATGAAAATATGCTAAAAATAAAATAGGAACTGCTATGGACAACAAAACCTATGCCAAAAACGCCACACCCGTCTACCAACTGGACGAGATCGACAACCAGATCCTGGAGCTCCTGATAGAAAATACCCGCATGCCGTACACCGAGATAGCGAAAAAGCTTATCATTTCGGCAGGGACGGTGCATGTGCGCGTGCGTAAAATGGAGGAGGCCGGCATCATCACCGGGTCGACCCTGAACATTGACTACTCCAAAATGGGATTTTCATTCACGGCTTACATCGGTATTTACCTCTCGAAGACCAAGCTTACCCAGCATGTGATCGAGGAACTACGCAAGATCCCTTACGTGGTGGTAGCGCACCTGACCACCGGCCAGTACAACATCTTCTGTGAGATAAAGGCCCGCGACACCCACCACGCCAAAGAGATCATCTTCATGATGGACGATATCGAAGGGGTGACCCGCACCGAGACGATGATCTCCCTCGAAGAGAGCATCGCCGACCGCAAACGCCTGATGCACCACATCTTTAAGTAGGATTCAAAGCGCCCTTTTCCGGGCATAAAAAAACAAAAACCCCGGAGGCATAGCCTCCGGGGTTTTTGTATCATTCTAATTAATCTCAGTATTCGAGCAGGAAAATCTTTCCGCCCATCGTGGTGACAATCAGTTCGTGTTCCCCTACCGGATTGGCCGAGGTGATGAGGGACGACGAGAAACGGTGATGCCACAGGACATCCCCGGTTTTTTTATCCAGGCAATACACCTTACCGGTGGCCGTAGCCGCGAAAACGCATTTGTCGGTCGATGTCACCCGGGTGGGGCCGTATTCCGCGCCGAAGCCGCAGTTTGTGATCCAAAGAGGTTTGTAAGTATCTGTTTCGGTGTCAATGGCCACGACATTGTCCTTGACGCTCTTCACATACAGGGTCTTTCCGTCCGCAGAAATACCGATGGACTCGCGGCCGCCGGCCTCCTTGGTACTCCAAAGGATATCGCCCGTTTTGGCGTCGAAGCAATACAGAAAGAGGTCGGCCGAATGGACGAACACTTTCCCGTCGTGCGCTACCGGCCAGCAGGCCCCGGGAGAAGCATACCGGTTCTTGCCCGGCGCATACTTCCAGGCCAAAGACCCGGTAAAGCGGTCGAGGGCATAGAATTCGGCTCCCCACGAGCCAATATACACCTTGTCTTCCCAAACTATAGGGCGCGATTCGGTATAGCCGGTAATACCCTCGTACACCCAGCGTTCGGCACCGGTGCGGGCATCCAGGGCATAAAACTTGCCTTTCGCTCCACCTACATATACGAACCCGTCGTCGGTAACCAGCGGAGTGGAGAGTACCGGGTAGTCGGTGCGGAACTGCCAAACCTTCTTCCCGTTTTTGGCATCGAGGCAGTAAATGCTGCCGTCGGCCGAGCTGACATATATCTTTCCGGCATGCAGGGTCGGCTCGGAAAAGATCTTTTCCCCCGTAGCAAACGTCCAGAGGATTTTGCCATCCTTGGCGCGCAGCGCCTTGACCTGGCCTACGGTATTGGTGAAATAGATCGTTCCTTTTTCGTAAGCCGTCCCGGATGCGATATCGCTGTTATCCTGGTATTCCCATTTGACCTTCGCTTTGGAAAACTCCGTATTTTCCGCCGTATAATCCCGGCGCGCAGGATGAATGGTGTCGGCGGCAGGATCGTAGGTCTTCAGCTCGAAAGCGGCCCAGGGGGCACGGGTAGCCTCCTCGCACGGACGGCGTTCGGCGAAAGTCGCCCGGCCGTTCTCCATCGTGACGATGGTATAGCCTCCGCAGGGATCGGTGCGGCGCAGGTTGGAGCGTACGATAACCCCGGGGATGCCCTCGTAGTTCACCTCCTTGTTTACATGATAATGGCCGCTGATCACGAACTGGATGTTGCGGGTCTTGAGCAGGTCGATGATCTCGTCGAAATTGGCCAGCGCCTCCTCGGTGACCGGCGAATGGATGACGAACACGACCGGGGTGTCCTTATCCGTTTCCTTCAGGTTCTTTTCCAGCCACTCGATATCCTCCCTGGGCGATTGGCAGGGGCCCATGCGCATATACGGGCCGGAGCCTATGCCCAAAAACAGCACTCCGTTGTGCATATAGCGGAACTGGCTGCCGCCCATTATCTTGTTGAAGGTCGTGCAGCCGCTCTCGCTCCAGTTGGTATCGTGGTTACCGGGCACGAAAAGGTATTTTTTCGTCAGGCGGGAAAGCACCTCGCGGGTGCCTTCGATCTCGCTGTCTGTACCGAATTCCGTAATATCGCCCGATACGATGACGAACTGGATATCCGGATTGGCATTGATGTCGTCGATAGCCTTGTTCAGATCGTCCAGCGCATAGGCAAACGAGCCCAGATGCGTATCGGACAGTACGGCGAACTCTATCTTCTTCTGTTGGGCCGATACCGTCAGGGCGGACAGCAGCGCGAAGAATGCAAATAGATATTTTTTCATATTCTTTTTCAGGTTGCCTGTTTCGATTTACCGGGTATACTTGATGCATACGACAATCCCATCCATCGTAGAGGCCACCACCGTGTCTTCGGACAGGGGCAGGATATGGTTGATCACCGTATTGGACAGTTTGCGCGCCCAAATGACATGGCTGCCGTCGGCGGCTACCGCATAGATCTTGCCTACGCTGGAAGGCACGAAAATCGCATTCTTATTGCTCAGTATCTCGGCCGGGGCGAGGTCCATGTCCGCATCATTGGGCAGTTTACACCGCCAGTCTATACGGCAGGAATCGATCTGCGTGTCGATACCGACCAGTTCGTTGGTGAGCATAGTCTTGACGTACAGCGTCTTTTTATCCAGCGAAATACCCTGGCTTTCGCGGCCGTTGGGGTCTTTGCTGAACCATATCTCCGCTCCGGTATTCTTGTCCAAAGCGCGGGTGGCACGCTCCGGAGTGGTGATGAATATCTTGCCGTAACCTTCCACCGGGAAATTGGCCGCCGCCGAAAGCATACGCGAACCGCCGTTCTGCCATTTCCAGACCAGGGAGCCATCCTTGAGGTTGAATGCATAGAACTCATTGCCCCACGAGCCGATATACACTTTTTCCCTGTCAGCGCAGGGACGAGCCTCAATAAAGCCTTTTATTCCATCATAAGTCCATTTTTCTTTGCCGGTCTTAAAATCGATGGCGTAGAACTTGCCGCACGAGCTGCCGATGTAAACAGCACCCTCGTGCACCAGCGGGCAGGCGACGATGCCTTTCTCCGTCTTGTATTCCCAAGCCACTTTGCCGGTCTTGGCCTCCAGGCAGTAAACGCTGCCGTCGGTCGAAGCGCACACTACCCGGCCCGACGCATAGTACGGGAAGGAATAGATCCGTCCGCCGGTTTTGTACTCCCACAGGAGCTTTCCGTCTTTGGCGTTCACCGCCTTGATGATGCCCGGTGCCGTAGCATAGAATACGCGGGTGCCGTCATAGGCAAATCCGGCTCCTATGTCGCCGGTATCCTGTATCTGCCACAGAACCTCGATGTTCTTATACTGGTCGTTGATAGAATAGTCCGGGCGCGACTGGGGGGCCTTACGGTCCGCATCGCTGAAATTAAAGCTGGCCCAGGGCTTTTCGGCAGTCGTGCCACCGGCCTGGCGGTTGTAGAGAGCCACGTCGCCCGTACGGGTATTGATTTTTACGATATTATACCCGGGGCCGCCGAATTTCGGGGTGGCGGAAAGGCTGGAACGGCCTATGATAGCCGGTATCCCATCGTAGTTCTTGAAATTGTTCGTATGCCAGTGGCCGCCCATGGTCAGCACGATATTGCCCTGTTTGAGGATATCGGCCACATGATCCCAGTTGGAAAGGCTCTTCTCCATGGGGTTGTGCGCCACATAGATGATAGGCATATCCTTCGGGGTGGCTTTCACCAGCGAATCGAGCCATACCAGACTTTCGCGGGGTACCTGAGCCATACCCATGCGCATATTCGGCCCGGAATCGGTCCCGATGAAACGAATTCCGCCGGCATCGAAGGTGAAGATGGATTTTCCCCACAGGCGGTTGAACGTATTGCCGCCGCTTTCGCTCCATTTGACGTCGTGGTTGCCGGGGACGATATAATACGGCACCCGGAGTCGGTCCATGATCGATTTGGCCAGGGCCAGTTCCGTATCGGCTCCGAATTCCGTCACGTCCCCCGCGTGGATGACGAACTGTATCTGGGGTAAAGTGACCATATCGGCCACGCATTTTTCGAGGTCGGCCGCGCCGGTACCCGAACCCACGTGCGTATCGGATATGTAAGCGAATGTCAGCGTGTCGGACGCGTTCTGGGCCGTACAGAAACAGGTGCAGAACACCGCCGCGATAAAAAGGAAGAAGTGTTTCATAACTGCTGGAATGTTTGTATTAATTCCTCCAAATTTACTGAAAAAAGGCGGTGTATCACATACAAACAAAGGCGAAATAGTTATATTTCGGTATCGAAAGAATGGCTATCTTTGTAACTGTTAAAAACACAACACGAACCGCACATGACACGAGACGACATAAAAGATTATTTTAACGTAGCGATATCGGCTTCGATGGTGATATTCGCCTTCGACGGCGAACAGCTGCGCATCCTGATACAACGCCGAGATGAAGACCCGTTCAAAGGGGCCTGGCAGCTTCCCACACGCTATGTACTCCCCTCGGAAAGCGTCGAACTGAACGCCAAAAGGCTTCTCGAGGAGACCATCCCGATGACCAATACCATCGACTCGTACAGCGAACAGCTCAACGCCTTCGCCAAGGTATACCGCAACCCGCTGGGCCGGGTAGTGAACATCGGTTTTTACTGCATCGTCAAAATGACCGACGAAGACCGCCGGATGGCCGAATCGAAGGGCATGCGCTGGGCCGCCTATTCCGACGTCCCCGACCTGGCTTTCGACCACAACGAAGTGATCGACTATGCCAAGGAGCGCCTCAAACGCCGTTTCAAGCGGCGTCCGGTAGGATTCTCCCTGCTGCCCAAGGAATTTACCCTCACCCAGCTCCAGATCCTGTACGAGAACGCGCTGAATAAAAAGTTCGACAAACGGAATTTCCGCAAGAAAGTGTTCAATTCGGCCCTGCTGATCGACCTGGGCAAGACGATAGAAACCTCGTACGGGAAGGTATCCAAACTCTACCGGTTCGACGAGGACAAATACGAGAAAATGTCCCTGAAAGGCTACGACTTCCTGTTCTGAGCCCTTTACAGATCGATGAAAGAACTGTTTTCACCCTTATTAGACGGACTACGCGCCGGGATATCCTGGCTGCGCAATATGTTGCGGCATATCACATACCGGGTGAAACTGAGGGCTTTCGGACATCTTTCCCTATACCGCGTGCTGAAAATCTATTCGGCTGGACTGATCAACGGTACTTTGGCCGCCCGGGCCGAGAGTATCGCCTACAGTTTTTTCATGGCCGTATTCCCTGCCGTAGTATTCGTATTTTCGATCATCCCTTATATTCCCATCGACGGTCTGCAGGAAACGCTAATGCAGACGATTGAAGAGGCAATGCCCCCGCATACCTGGGAAACAGTTGGTCCTACCGTGAACGATATCATCAACATCAAACGGGGAGGCTTGCTGTCCATTTCTTTCCTGGGGGTGATCTTCTTTACTACCAACGGGGTGAACGGACTGATCGCCAACTTCAAGACCTCGTACAACAAGATCACGATGCGACCGTATTTTAACCAATACTTCATCTCGCTGAGCCTGGTACTACTGCTTTTGCTCATCTTAGTGGTGACCCTGGCCATGATCGTGATCACCAAGATATTCTGGGGATACCTCGCCCTGCAGGAATTCCTGGGCATAGAAGTAACGGACATCATCGCGATCGCCAAATATTTTCTGATCGGGTTCTCCCTATTGGTATGCGTATCGCTGATCTTCCATTTCGGGCCGCGGCTGCGGCGCCTGCCTTTTTTCTCGCCGGGTGCCATTTTGTCCACGCTGCTCATCCTGGCATCTTCATACGTATTCGCGTTTTACATCAATAATTTCGCCCAGTACAATAAATTGTACGGTTCGATCGGGGCTGTGCTGATCTTCATGTTCTGGTTGTTCATCAACGCCTTTTTATTGCTGTTGGGTTTTGAGCTGAACGCGGCGATCGTGAAGAGCCTTTCCCACCTCAAAAAACACCGGAAGAAATGATACGCTGCCTGATCATCGATCCGGATCCCGGGGCGCGCAAAGCCCTCTCACGCGAGATATCGCACGACGAGCGTTTCAGCATCGCCGGGATGTACAATTCTCCGGCAGACGTACCTTTTGCGATTAACCGCATTACGGCCGACGTCCTTTTTATTGAGGTGGCTCTAAAAGGAACCAGCGGACTGAACTTCATCCGCTCGATGGAAAACCCACCTGTGACTGTCATTACTACAGCCTACCGGGACTACGCTGTCGAATGTTTCGAACTGGACATCACCGACTATCTGGTCAAACCGGTAGAACCCGCCCGGCTGGCTAAAACGCTGGCTAAGATAGAACGCATCCTCCCCGAACGGAAAAAACACCCTCTTTCCCGCCCGGACGCCCCGCAGGGAGAGGGCGACTATGCTTTTATCCGGGCCGACAAAAAACAAGTGAAACTATTTTACGCAGACATTCTGTTTGTAGAAAGCATAAAAGACTATATCTGCATCCATACGGTAAATGGGCAATACGTGATACACCAGACCCTTTCGGGGTTCACCGCCACTCTACCGGGAGATAAATTCATGCGCATCCACCGCTCCTACACCGTAGCGCTTCTCTGGATAAATTCCCTCTCGGGTTCCACCATCCATCTGAACGGCCATGATCTTCCCATCGGCCGTAATTACCTGCCGGAAGTCCGGAAAAAGATTCTCGGCGAATAAAGGACTTCAGGTGTCATTTTGTCACCTCTGCCCTGTCAATTCCTGACACGGAGGCTTTGGCACGCTATGTGCAAGTATAATGGCGTAACACAAAAAACACAAAAGAATCAACTAAAAATACCTTAAAGAAAAATGGCAAAATTGAACATCAAACCATTGGCCGACAGAGTGTTGGTAGAACCTCTGGAGGCAGAGACGAAAACAGCTTCGGGAATTATCATCCCCGACTCGGCTAAGGAAAAACCCCAGCAGGGCGTAGTGATTGCCGTAGGCAAGGGCAAAAAAGACGAACCGATGACCGTCAAAGCCGGCGACAAGGTGCTTTACGGGAAATATTCGGGCAGCGAACTTTCTTTCGAAGGTAAAAAATACCTCATTATGCACGAATCGGATATTTTCGCCATTATCTAACGGCGTATTTGTGAACGGAAAAATTAATAATCTTAAAAAATTCAGAACAAAATGGCAAAAGATATCAAATTCAACCTGGATGCCCGCGACGGTCTGCGCCGCGGCGTCGATCAGTTGGCCAATACGGTAAAAGTAACCCTGGGCCCGAAAGGACGCAATGTCGTGATCGACAAAGCCTTCGGCGGTCCCCAGATCACCAAGGACGGCGTGACGGTAGCCAAGGAAGTAGAACTGGTCGACCGTCTGGAAAACATGGGCGCCCAAATGCTCAAACAGGTAGCCTCCAAGACCAATGACCTGGCCGGAGACGGAACGACCACCGCTACGGTCCTCGCGCAGGCTATCGTCAAAGAAGGCCTGAAAAACGTAGCCGCCGGCGCCAGCCCGCTCGACCTGAAGCGCGGTATAGACAAAGCCGTGGCTGTGATCGTAGAAAACCTGAAGAAACAAGCCCAGAAAGTGGGCAACGACCCCGAAAAGATCAAACAGGTGGCTGCCATCTCTGCCAACAACGACGAAACCATCGGCGAACTGATCGCCGAGGCTTTCTCGAAAGTCGGCAAAGAAGGCGTGATCACCGTCGAAGAAGCCAAAGGGATGGATACTACCGTGGATGTGGTGGAAGGAATGCAGTTCGACCGCGGTTATATCTCCCCTTATTTTGTGACCAACACCGAAAAGATGAATGCCGTACTGGAAGACCCCTACGTGCTGCTGTACGACAAGAAGATCTCTTCGATGAAAGAGCTCCTGCCCATCCTCGAACCGGTGGTTCAGGCAGGCCGTTCGCTGATGATCATCGCGGAAGACGTAGACGGAGAAGCGCTCGCTACCCTGGTAGTAAACCGCATCCGCGGCACCATTAAAGTATGTGCCGTGAAAGCCCCCGGCTTCGGCGACCGCCGTAAAGCCATGCTGGAAGATATCGCCATCCTGACCGGCGGTACCGTCATCAGTGAAGAACGCGGCTATACGCTGGAGAACTCCACCATCGAAATGCTGGGTGTAGCCCGCAATGTAACGGTAGACAAGGACAATACCACCATCGTAGGCGGAAAAGGCTCTTCCAAAGCGATCCAGGACCGTGTAAAACAGATAAAGGCGCAGATCGAGACGACCACTTCGGACTACGACCGTGAAAAACTGCAGGAACGCCTGGCTAAACTGGCCGGCGGCGTGGCAGTCCTCTACGTGGGCGCTGCTTCGGAAGTGGAAATGAAGGAGAAGAAAGACCGCGTGGACGATGCCCTGCACGCTACCCGTGCGGCCGTAGAAGAAGGTATCGTACCCGGCGGCGGCGTGGCGCTGATCCGCTCCAAAGACGCCGTGAAGAAGATAAAAGCCGACAACAAAGATGAGCAGACCGGAGTGGAGATCGTACTGCGTGCGATCGAAGAACCCCTGCGCTGCATCGTGGACAACGCCGGCGGCGAAGGCTCGGTCGTTGTGGCTAAGGTGGAAACCGGTAAGGGCGATTACGGCTTCAACGCCAAAACCGAAGAATATGTCAACATGTTCAAGGCCGGTATCATCGACCCGACCAAGGTGACCCGTGTAGCTCTGGAGAACGCCGCTTCCGTAGCTGGCATGATCCTCACCACGGAGGCCGCCATCACCGACATCAAGGAAGACAATCCTGCTATGCCCGCAGCCCCGATGGGCGGAATGGGAGGCATGATGTAATCTTCCGGAAATAAAACAGGACTTATTTAAAGCGCCCGCGGATACCCGCGGGCGCTTTTTTGATTGTATCCCGGTTGAGATTCGGTAGGATTTAACGCTATTTTAGCGTGAATCCCTATGAAGAGAAGTATTTTCTTCGTATATTTGATTCACATTCAACGGAATTACTAACCCAGACAGCCTCCCTAAAGTCTTCGCAGACGACCCAAACTGCGGAAATCTTTAGTTTCGGATAAAAAGAGCGCCCCGTATCGGATGCCCCGGAGTCGCATAACCCCGGGTAAAGTTTTGGCTACATTGCCCGATACAACTACCTGTCGGTTCGAGTTCCGCTAATCGCAATGCCAAACATTTTATTTCATATATAACCTTAAAACCATTTCTTATGAAAGACTTAGTATCGGGCGTCAAATACGATGCCGGCAAAGTGATCGACCAGGCCGTAGGCCCTGAAAAAAAATTCTGCATGGGATATATGAACCCCGGTGCCCCGAGCGGCCAGGGATATATCTCGACCCTCAAACTTTCGGTAGGAACCGTCGACGTCGAAAATCTGGACGAAGTGACGGAGGTGATCGTTTCGTACGACCGCTGCGAAAAGAACGACGCTTACATCGGACAGATCAACATGCTGACCGTATCCTCTTTCTGCGGACAGAACGGCGCCGTATGGGGATTCGACCTGGCTAAGCACGACGATATCGCCGGCAGGAAGGAAAAACCGATGTATATGCAGTCCCAACCGGGCGGCCCGGACATCCCGGTGTACAATGTAAAACCGCTTTTGGAAGCGGCAGAAAAGCTGTACGGCCACGAGAAACAACGCCGTTTTCCGCCGATGCCCGGCGCACACGTGATCTGCGCCAACAAAGACGTGACGGCGCACGGACCGGTATGGGTATGGGCCTCCATCGGGATCGCCATCCTGAAAGACCGCAGCGCCGGAGCCTGCCTGTTCATCGAAGACGCCAATACCTTCGGCGACGGGAAAACAACCGAGAAAG
>CALJDR010000021.1 GCA_938023515.1 uncultured Flavobacteriales bacterium | reverse complement strand
CGAGATGACGTCGAGTCTCGTGGGCTCGGAGATGTGTATAAGAGACAGCTCCATTACTCCTTACGGGGCATCGGTGACGGAAGAGATCGTCCGCGCCCTGGCTCCATTCTCCCCGGTGATCGTCAGCGGCTTGGCCTATGGAGTGGACGTGCATGCCCACCGGGCAGCGTTGAAATACGGCCTGCCTACCATCGGCATATTGGGACAGGGATTGGGCACACCCTTATACCCTTCCCAGAACCGGGAAACCGCCCGCCAGATGTGTGCGACACCCGGATGCGGCGTGATGACGGAATACCAGCACCTACAGGCAGCTCTGCCAGCCCTGTTCCCGGCCCGCAACCGCATCGTGGCCGGCATTTCCCGGGCCACGATCGTGGTGGAGGCCAAAGCCAAGGGGGGTGCGTTGATTACCGCCGAACTGGCTGAGGGATACAACCGCGAAGTCTTCGCTGTGCCGGGACGAATATCGGACCCCTGTTCGGCCGGATGCAACGCCTTGATCCGCCGCAATAAGGCCATCATCACGGACGACCCGCAAATTATTATCGAGGAATTGGCATTGGCCTGCGAAAACCCCACCGGAAAAAAAGGAAGGGAAAACACCGTTCAAACGACTTTGTCCGAACTGTTGTCCGGGGAGGAGGAGAAAGTGGTAAAGAGCCTCAGCCCGGTCGAAAAAATGCATGTGGACGAATTGTGCATCGCTTTGGAAATGCCCGTGCAGACCCTCTCGGGATTGCTGTTGGAACTGGAACTCAAGGGGTTGATCGACGCGCTGCCAGGTAAATATTACGCCCTGTCCCCGGCAGCCCGGGGATAGCCTGTACGATTTTTTTCGATAAAAGTATTTCGTATTTTATTAATTTCGTTACCTTTACCCTTAGCAATGCGAATACTGCCCGTATGCGCCGCTGGCCAAGGAATCCGCAAACCTAAAAAAACCGACACACTATGCTTATAGACAAATATATAGAGAACGCTCTCTACCTCTATCAATGTGTGATAGTCCCCGGTTTCGGCGGTTTTATCGCCATGGACGAGCCCGAACCGGAAAAAGGCGGCGGCGGAAAATACCGCCCGGCCGGTAAAACGTTCACCTTCAACCCGGCGCTGAAAGTCAACGACGGGGTACTGGCCATGTATATCTCCAATATGCGGGACATCTCCTACGCCGATGCGATGGCGGAGATCACCCATGCGGTCGACTTTTACCTTTCGACCCTCGAAAAGGGCGATCCGGTGGATATCGCAGGGGTCGGCGTGATACGGCCCGACGGACAGGGTGGATTGTCTTTCACACAATCCGGTGTCAAGAATTTCTCGCGGGGACATTACGGGCTCACCTCGGCTGTCGCCCCGGAAGAAGAAAAGGTAGAAAAGACTACGGTCACCTACGAACATGAAAGCCTTCAGATAACCCCCGCAGGAGAAGAACCCGAAGAAAAGCCGGGCAATCCCCTGCCGGAAGAGCCTTCACCGGCGGACCCCGAGAAAAAAGAAGAAGGGGTAAAAGTCGTCAAAAAAGCCTTCCAGATGGTGGTCAATGCCGCCACTTATGCCGGCATAAAAGACAATACGGTCGAAAACAAAGCCATCGGCGACATGATCAATGCCGTGCTGATGGAAGCGGTCGAAAAGGCCACGATAGAGAAATACCAAGTTTGCGACCAGGACGACCTCCGTTCACTGATCACCTCCGCCGCCCAGCGGGCGAAAAAAGAGGACGACGCCGAAGGCAACCAAGCGATAGACAGTATCGTCAGCGCCCTTATGACCGATAAAGAAAAGAAAGAAGTCGCCGAAGAAGGCTCGCAGTCCTACGAAATGGAAACTTTCTCCGCCGAAGGGCTGATTGAAGAAGAATCCGTGCAGGCCAAAGCATCCAGTGAAACGGCGTCCGGTATACCTCTTGTGGATGGCAGCGGCAATGATGGAAACGGATCGGACAACGGCGACGACCAGGAGGAAGATGATGACGAAGACGACGATTCCCGCCCCAGCCCGTTCCACAGCAAGCCCGTGAGGGCCGTTATCGGGGCCGTAGTGGTAGTAGCTGTGCTGGTGGGACTGTTCTTCTTCGTGTACCGCGGAGGGGCTAACCTGTATTTCTGGAAAGACGAGCCGGACAACGGCATTACGGCCGTAACAAAAGACACCTTGAAATCCAGCACAATCGCCGCAGATACATTAAAGAAAGATACCACCGCCGTACCTGCCGCAAAAATCCTCCCGGCAAAGACGGTCGACCCGGATGCGCTCGATACGGCCTATGTGCCGGACAAGCCGTTCTATGTGATCGCCACCTCCGTTGAATTCAAACAGAACGCGGAAAAAGCGCTGAAAGAACTGCGTGAACAGGGCTACCCGGCCGAATACGCCGGCTACCAGAACGGCCTGTATATGATCGCCTACCAGGGATTCTATTCCCGGACGGAAGCCCAGAAGATGTATGGAGAGATCCTCGACAAGACCGACAACCTGGGGGTATGGATCAAGGTCTACAACCGCAACGCGGATAAAAAAACCGACTGAAGTCAATCAAACAGTTAATAAACAGGGCGGAAATTTAACCGCCCTTTATTTTTTTGGAGAAAATAAGCCCTCTAATTCATACCTTTGCACAGATATTGAAAAAGAGAAAAAACACGGAAAATGAAAATATCCTATAACTGGCTGAAACAGTTCGCTCCGTTCGCCCTGGACGAAGAAGCGGCGGCGGAAATACTGACCGATCTGGGTCTGGAAATAGAAGGTATCGAAAAATGGGAAAGCGTGCGCGGCGGCCTCCAAGGGATCGTAATCGGCAAAGTCCTCACCTGTGTGCCTCACCCTAATTCGGACCACCTGCATGTGACCACCGTCGACCTGGGAGAAGGGGAGCCGGTGCAGATCGTCTGCGGCGCGCCCAACGTAGCAGCCGGACAGACCGTACCGGTAGCCACGATCGGAGCCGTGCTGTACGACAAGGATGGCAGCGAGTTCAAGATAAAGGAAAGCAAACTGCGCGGCGAAAAGTCGATGGGTATGATCTGCGCCGAGGACGAACTCGGCCTGGGCGAATCCCACGAAGGGATCATGATCCTGCCGGACAGCATCAAAGCCGGTACTCCGGCCGCCGAAGTATTCGATGTGGAAACGGATACCGTGTTCGAGATAGGCCTTACCCCCAACCGGGCCGATGCGATGAGCCATTTGGGCGTAGCCCGCGACTTGGCCGCCCGGCTGAAATACAACGGAGAAAACATTTCCATCACCCTTCCCGAGCGGGCTATCGCCCCTACCTCGGATTTCCCGGTGAAAGTATCGGTGGAGGATGCCCACAGGGCCCCGCGCTACTGTGGCATCGTGGTAAAAGGCGTGAAAGTCGCCCCGTCGCCCGCCTGGTTGGTAAACCGCCTGCATGCAGTAGGGGTGAACTCGATCAATAACGTGGTGGACATTACCAATTACGTCCTCCAATCTCTGGGGCAACCCCTGCACGCATTCGACCTGCGGCAGGTAGGCGTGGAGATCCGCGTGAAGACCTGCTCCGAAGGCACGACTTTCGTGACCCTGGACGGGGTGGAACGCAAACTGTCGGCCGAAGACCTGATGATCTGCTCGGCGGACAAACCGATGTGCATCGCCGGGGTATACGGCGGTCTGGAATCCGGCATCAAGGACGATACGACCGATATTTTTATCGAGAGCGCTTATTTCGACCCTATCACCATCCGCCGCACCTCCAAACGCCATGCCCTGCAGACGGACGCTTCGTTCCGGTACGAACGCGGCATCGACCCCAACATCACGGTGGAGGCACTCAAACTGGCTGCATCCCTGATGTGTTCGGTAGCCGGAGGCCATGTGGCTTCGGGCATTACGGACATTTGCCCCGACCCGGCCGTCAAAAAACCGTTCGACGTGACTTTCCGGTACGATCAGGTGGCCAAGCTGCTGGGCAAGGATATCCCGCACGACGAGCTGAAAAAAATCCTCGCGGCCCTCGAAATAGAGATCGCCCGCGACAACGGCAATTCACTGGAACTGAAAGTCCCCGCCTACCGGGTAGACGTCCAGCGCGAAGCCGACGTGGTGGAAGACGTCCTGCGCGTATACGGATACAACAAAATAGAAGTAAGCCATGTCCTGCGTACAGCTATCGTTCCGGACGATAAACGGAGCCCGGAGCGATTGTTCAACCTGGCCGGAGACCTGCTGGCCGCCCGCGGATATCACGAGATCATGTCCAATTCGCTGACCAAAAGCACCTATACAGCCCTTACGGCGGATATAGACCCGTCGGCGACCGTCAAACTGCTCAATCCGTTGAGCACCGATCTGGACGCCCTGCGGCAGAGTCTGCTTTTCTGCGCATTGGAAGCCGTAGCCCGGAACATCAGTTTCCGCCATACCGACCTGCGCTTGTTCGAACTGGGCAAAGTATACAATAAATTTGGCGGCAAATACGTGGAAGTGAACCACGTCGCCCTGACAGTCACCGGAAAAGCATCCGGCGAGTCCTGGCGGCAGGGACAGCGGGAAGCCAACTATTTCGACCTGCGGGCCGATTTCGACCGACTGATGGCCCGCTTGGGTGTCGAAGACCTGCATACCAAACCTTACGGGGGTGATATTTTCGCCGAAGGCGCCGAGATACACAGCGGAAAAACACTCGTAGCGTATATCGGCAAGATATCCCGGAAGATTCTCAAAGCGTTCGACATTTCCCAGGAAGTATTCTTCTGCGATATCCTGTGGGAGAACGTACTGGACATCGCCCGCCGCACGAGCATTACGTGCCACGACCTGCCCAAGTTCCCTTCGGTGCGCCGCGACCTGGCCCTGCTGCTGGACGAGAAAGTAACGTACGAAGAGCTCTACAACGCGGCTTTTGCGGCCGAGCGCAGCATCCTGAAAAGCGTGAACCTCTTCGACGTATATCAGGGCAAGAACCTCCCGGAAGGCAAAAAATCCTACGCCATGAGTTTTATCCTGGCAGATGAGGGAAAGACCCTCGACGAAAAACGCATCGACGCCGCCATGAAAAAACTCATGGGCGCCTTTGAAAAACAGTTCGGAGCTACCCTCCGGGCCTAAAATAACACCATAACCCCAGCACGCTATGCTGAAGGATTTCTTTAAAAACAAATACGTGCTCAATATCCTGGGCGCCGCTGTCATTGTCGTGGTGCTGATGGTGGGATTCATGTATTGGCTGGACAGCTACACCCGTCATGACGAGACTTACCCTACCCCCGAACTGAAGGGCATGGACGCGACATTGGCCGTCCAAACCCTTGAAGCAATGGGATTCAAGTGGGAGATCATCGACTCGTCGCGTTACGAATCGGGAAAACGCCCCCGGGCTGTACTGTCCCAGGATCCCTCGGCCGGGACAGCCGTAAAACAGGGACGCAAGATCTACCTGAAGATCAACCGCTCGTCCTGGGAAAACGCTACGATACCTCCGGTGGATTTTGAGAACGACAAGATAGACAATGTCTCCCGGCGCCTGACTGCTTCGGGCTTTACGGTGGGCGAAGTGATTTACCAGCCGCACATCGGCCGCGACGTGGTACTCGGGCTGTCCGTAGGGGGGCATTCGGTACACCCGGGGCAGAAACTGCCCAAATCGACTGTGATTGACATCATTGCCGGCGAGGGAGATCAGGCGGCCGTAGCCGTGGATACGCTGGGCGTAGACGATTTTTAACCGCCGACCAGCCCTAACAAGAAACAATCTTATGGATATACAACAGCCCGAGGAGGAATTCGACCTTCCCGCTGCGGCCGAACTTCAGGACGAGCCGCAGGACGAACTGTACGAGCATCACCGCTTCGTGGCCGACAAGGGGCAGGAGCCTTTCCGGATAGACAAATACTTGGTCGTCAAAGTACAGAACGCCACGCGCAACAAGGTGCAGAACGCCATCCGCGCCGGCAGTGTACTGGTGAACGACACTCCTGTCAAGCCCAACTACAAGATAAAACCCGGCGATGTCATCCGGGTGGTGTTGCCTACCCCGGTCCGTGAGGGGATCATCGTGCCGGAAGACATCCCGCTGAAGGTCGTCTACGAAGACGACGACCTGATCGTGGTGGACAAAGCGGCAGGCATGGTCGTCCATCCCGGCCACGGCAACTATTCCGGCACACTGGTCAATGCCTTAGCGTACCATTTCGACCATTTCCCCACGGCCGGCGCTATGGACCGCCCGGGATTGGTGCACCGCATCGACAAGGATACCAGCGGACTATTGGTCATAGCCAAAACGGAGTATGCGATGACGCATCTGGCCCGCCAGTTCTACGATCATAGTATCAGCCGGCGATATAAAGCCTTGGTATGGGGCGATTTCAACGAGGACGAAGGCACCTATACGGGAAATATCGGACGAAACCCTTCCAACCGACTGCAAATGACGGTATTCCCGGACGGGGAAGCCGGAAAACCGGCTGTCACACACTACCGGGTGGCCCAGCGTTTCGGATACGTTACACTCGTGGAATGCCGGCTGGAGACAGGCCGCACACACCAAATACGCGCCCACTTCACATTCAATCGCCATCCCCTGTTTTCCGACTCCCGGTACGGCGGGGACCAGATCCTCAAAGGGACCATTTCAGGGGCCTACAAACTATTCGTCCGCCGCGCAATGGAAGCCCTGCCCCGGCAGGCTCTCCATGCAGAACTTCTCGGGTTCGTCCATCCCACCACCGGAAAATACCTCGAATTCTCCAGCCCGATGCCGGAAGATTTTTCTTCGGCGCTCGCCTTATGGGAAGATTATTCCCATCACAGTATGTCCGCCCGCAAAGGCTGACATTCCTCCGAAAAACGGCCATAACGGCCTCTTTCCCGAACCGCTGTTGTGCGATACCTCCTCATAACCGCTCTTTTTTGGAGATATTTAACGAAGGCCCCGAATTTTTAGCTATCTTTGCCCGGAATAATTTAAGGAGTAAATAATTAAGGTAAAATGTTACCTCCCTTTTCGAGAACAAAAGGGTTTCTAAAAAAACTAGATTATGCAGGTTCCACAACCACTATCCCAGACCGTTACGCTGAAAGACGGTCGGACTATTACTATTGAGACCGGCGTACTGGCCAAACAGGCTTCCGGTTCCGCGATCGTACGCATGGGCGGCACGGTACTGTTAGCTACCGTCACTTCCGCCGCCGAAGGCAAAGAAGGCGCTGACTTTCTGCCCCTTACCGTAGAATACAAAGAACAATTCCCCGCAGCAGGACGTTTCCCCGGCGGTTTCATGAAGCGTGAAATGCGCCCCAACGACGAAGAGATCCTGGTGGCCCGCCTGGTTGACCGTATCCTTCGCCCGATGTTCCCTTCCGACTATCATGCCGAGACGCAGGTGATCGTACAGCTGCTTTCATACGACGGACAGACCCGCCCCGATTCGCTGGCCGGACTGGCTGCCTCCGCCGCTATCGCGGTATCCGATATCCCGTTCGACGGGCCTATTTCTGAGGTTCGCGTAGCGCGTATCGACGGACAGTTCGTCATCAACCCCACGCAGGATCAAATGGAACAGGCCGACATCGAACTGATGGTCGGTGCGACGATGGATTCCATCGCCATGGTGGAAGGCGAGATGAAGTTCGTTTCCGAAGAGGAAATGATCGAAGCGCTTAAAACCGCCCACGAAGCTATCAAGGATCAGGTAGAAGCCCAGAAGGCTCTCGCCGCCGAAGTGCCTAAAGCTGCCGTAAAACGCGTTTACTGCCACGAGACCAACGACGAACAGCTTCGCGAAGAAGTTAAGAAAGCTACTTACGACAAAGCCTATGCCGTGGCCAAAATGGGCCTGGGCAAACAGGAACGCTCCGAGAAATTCGACGAGATCATCCGTGAATTCATCGAGCAGAACCTGCCCGAAGAAGGGATGGACAAAGAAGAACGGGCACAGAAAGTCGCTTTGGCTAAATTGTACTACCACGACGTAGAGCGCGACGCAGTACGCCGCCTGATCCTGGACGAAGGGATCCGCCTGGACGGTCGCAAAACGACCGAAATACGCCCCATCTGGTGCGTAGTGGATGCACTGCCCGCCCCTCACGGTTCGTCCGTGTTCACCCGCGGCGAAACGCAGGCCCTGGGCACCGTAACCCTCGGCACGAGCCTCGACGCCAACGAAGTGGACGGCGTATCGTTCAAATACAAACAGAACTTTTATCTTCACTATAACTTCCCTCCCTATTCCACCGGTGAAACCAAGCCGATGCGCGGAGTATCCCGCCGGGAAATAGGCCACGGGAACCTGGCTTACCGGGCCCTGAAGCAGGTGATCCCTGCCGATTGCCCCTACACGGTACGCATAGTATCCAACGTATTGGAATCCAACGGATCTTCCTCGATGGCTACGGTATGCGCCGGTACGCTGGCCCTGATGGATGCGGGTATCCAGATCACCAAACCGGTATCGGGTATCGCCATGGGCCTTATCACCGACGAGAAAACCGGCCAGTTCGCCGTCCTTTCGGACATCCTGGGCGACGAAGACCACTTGGGCGATATGGACTTCAAGGTAACGGGTACCGAGGACGGTATCACCGCTTGCCAGATGGACATCAAGGTAAAAGGGCTTTCCTATGAAGTGCTCACCAAAGCATTGGCACAGGCTCACGACGGCCGTATGCACATCCTGGGCAAGATCAAGGAAGCGATCTCCGAACCGCGTCCCACCGTTAAGGATCACGCGCCGAAGATGGTCACCCTGGAAGTTCCCAAAGACTCTATCGGCGGCATCATAGGCACCGGCGGCAAGGTAATACAGCGTATCCAGGCCGAGACCGGAACGACCGTGACCATCGAAGAGGATGGCAACATCGGAAAAGTACAGATTCTCGGCACTTCGCCCGAAGGAATGGAGGCTGCCCAGAACATGATCAAACTGATCGCTTTCGAACCGGAGATCGGCGAAGAATTCGACGTAACGGTAACGGATGTACGCGACTTCGGCGCCATCGTAGAACTCGGCCCCAACCGCGATGCCATGCTCCATATTTCGGAGCTCGACTGGAAGCGCGTGGATAACGCCGAAGACTACGTTCACGTAGGCGACAAAATCCATGTTCGCCTGATCGAAATAGACAAGGAAAAAGGACGTCTGAAGGTATCCCTTCGCGCCATGAAGGAAAAACCGGCCGATTGGGTGGATCGCCCTGCCCGTCCGCGCGAAGACCGCCGCGGAGGTTTCCGGGGTGGAGACGACCGCCGCGGTGGATTCCGGGGAGATGACAGACGTGACGACCGCCGCGGAGGTTTCCGGGGTGGAGACGACCGCCGCGGCGGATTCCGGGGAGATGACAGACGTGACGACCGCCGACGCGACGACAGACGCGAAGACCGTCCGCGCGAAGACCGGGGCAACTCCTACGGAGAAAACCGCGAGTCCTCTTCGGAAGAATAATTTTCGGCCCTTTACATAGGCCGCAAGCGGCCGCACTAAAAGTGCGGCCGCTTTTTTTGTAGCTTTTTTAGAAAAACCTCTCCCCGCGGTCAAATAATTAAGACAGAAAAAAGCGTACTATTAAAAATATTTCGGATATTTAGCCTACCGTCACTTTCCCCTTGCCTGAAGGGGCCGCACGGCGGTATCGGCTACATATCCTATTAACGAAAAAACGGTACTATTATGCAGAATTTGCAGGCGAAGGACTCCCGCAAACTTTTCGAGATATCGTGGGAAGTGTGCAACCAGATGGGCGGCATTTATACGGTGCTCCGTTCCAAAATGCCGTCGGTATCCGAATATTTTTCCGTCAATTACCACGCCATCGGCCCTTATTCGGACAAGGCCCGCGCCGAATTCGAATACAATGACCTGCCGGACGACGAAGTCGGGAAAACGATCCGGGAAATGTGGGACGAAGGGTTCGACGTGCATTACGGCACTTGGCTGATCACCGGAAAGCCCAAGACCATCCTGTTCAACGTGGCCGGGGTAGCCGAACGTACAGCCGATTTCAAATATTTCCTGTGGAAAGAACACGGAGTGGATTCCGGTAGCGCATCCCCCCTGGCCTCCGACGTGATCTCCTTCGGATTTGCGGTCTATACTTTCTTTAAAAAACTGGCGGAGAGAAAATCGTATTTCGATGCACCTGTGATGCTCCAGTTCCACGAATGGATGTCGGGAGCGCCCCTGCCGTTCATCCGCAGCGAGAAGATGCCCTATAAGACGGTTTTTACGACCCACGCCACCCTTTTAGGACGTTATCTGGCTTTCAACGACCCCAACTATTACGCCCGCCTGCCATACGTGGACTGGCTGAAAGAAGCGGTGTATTTCAATATTCTCACCGAAGCCCAGCTGGAACGGGCGGCGGCAGGGACGGCGGATGCTTTCTCCACCGTAAGCCGCGTGATGGATACCGAATGCGAGCACCTGCTGGGCCGCAAACCGAGCCATATAACCCCGAACGGACTGAACATCAATAAATTTTCCTCGTTCTACAAAGTAGAGATTTTGCATCAGGAACTCAAATCCAAGATACATCAGTTCGTGCGCGGTCATTTCTTCGGTTCCTATTCGTTCGACCTGTCCCGCACGCTGTATTTCTTTACTTCGGGACGGTACGAATACAAGAACAAAGGGTTCGACATCACGCTCGAAGCCCTGGCGCGGCTGAACTACAAGCTGAAAATGATCGGTTCGGACATCACGGTGGTCATGTTCTTCATCACCAACCGGCCGGTACACAGCATCAACCCGGACGTACTCAACGCCCGCGGCGTGATGGAGGAATTACGCAAAAGCACCCAGAGCCTGGGCACGGAAATGGGAGAGGACCTGTTCGAATACCTGGCTTCCCACGCGCGTACGAGCGACCTGCCGGACATGAATTCCTTTGTGAACGAAACCACTCAATTCCGCATCAAGCGTACATTGCAGTCGTGGAAGACCAACACGCTCCCTCCCGTGGTGACACACAACATCATCGACGACTACAAAGACGAGATACTCGGTTTTCTGCGGACTTCGGGGATGGTCAATAAAAAGGACGACCGGGTGAAAATCGTCTACCATCCGGCTTTCATTTCTCCGGACAACCCGCTCTTCGGGATGGAATACAGCGAGTTCGTCCGCGGATGCCATCTGGGCGTATTTCCCAGTTATTACGAACCATGGGGCTATACTCCCTGCGAGAGCATCGCCAGCGGGGTTCCGGCCGTCACTTCCGATCTGGCCGGCTTCGGGGATTACGTCGAAAACTTCACTTCGGGCGATGAATCCCGGGGCGTCAAGATCCTCCACCGGCGCAACCATTCGTTCGGGCAAGCCGCCGAGGACCTGGCCAACTACATGCTCCGCTTCGCCACCTCCACTTCCCGCGAACGCCTGATGATACGCAGCGGGGCGGAGGATTTTTCGGTGGAATTCGACTGGAAAAACCTCATCCGCTATTATTTCGATGCGTACGATTCCATTTGCGGCATCGAAAAGGGAAAGATCAAGAAAACGAACTCGAAATAAACAGACAACCTCAGTCATGCTTACAGACCAGGATATAGAACAAATCCGGGAGAAAGGCCTCTCCGAAAAAGAAATAGAAAGACAGGTGGAATGTTTCCGCAACGGATTCCCGCCGCTGGACATCACCGCTGCCGCTACTGTGGGCAACGGTATTGCACGCCTGAGCGACGAGCGGGCCGAGCACTACCGCAGCCTCTACGAACAAAAAGCCCCCAAACTGGACATCCTGAAATTCGTCCCGGCCAGCGGGGCGGCCACCCGCATGTTCAAGGACTTATTCGTTTTTATGGACGATTTTCCTTCTTCGGGGCTGCCGTTCGACGAATTCATCGCCCAAAAGAAACTGAGCGGCGTCGACGCATTTTTCAAGAACATCCGGCGTTTCGCTTTCTTCGACGAACTGGCGAACGTCTATGCTTCGGCGGGTGACGATATCGAGAAACGACTCGCGGACGGGGATTATGTGGACATCGTCCGAAAAGTTCTTTCGGGTGAAGGATTAGGATATGGGACACTGCCCAAAGGATTGATCTCTTTCCATAAATACCCGAACAGGGCGCGTAAAGCCGCCGAGGAACACTTGGCCGAGGGGGTGATGTACGCTATCGGCGAAGGGCGCAAAGTCCGGATCCATTTCACCGTATCGCCCGAACACGAGATTCTGTTCGAGGCCTTGATGCGCTCGGTAACCCCCGAAGCGGAGCGAGTGAACCATGTGAGCGTGGACGCAGAATACTCCACCCAAAGCCCATCTACCGACACTATTGCGGTAGATATGGAAAACAATCCCATACGGGATACCGAAGGCCGTCTGATTTTCCGGCCGGGCGGGCATGGGGCGCTGATCAAAAATCTGGGGGAGATCGATGCCGACGTAATCTTTATCAAAAACATCGACAACGTAGTCCCTGACCGGCTGAAAGAAACGACCATCCTGTACAAACAGGCCTTGGCCGGCTATCTGCTGGAACTTCAGGAGGATATATACAAATACCTGCGGAGCTTCGATTTCGAGTCCTCAGACGGGAGCCTGCAGCATATCGAGGATTTCGTCCAATGGTCCCTGTGCTATAAGCTGCCCGAAAGTTACCATTCGCTGGAACGGGCGGAAAAAAAGGAACATCTGGCGCGGGTGCTCAACCGTCCGCTGCGGGTATGCGGGATGGTAAAGAACGAAGGGGAACCGGGCGGCGGCCCATTCTGGGTGCGCGGGAAAGACGGGGAAACGGCCCTGCAGATCGTGGAAAGCGCTCAGATAGACCTCACCGACGAGAACAAGAAGTATATCATGGATTCCTCGTCCCATTTCAATCCGGTAGACCTGGTATGCGCTACGAAAGATTTCAACGGGCGGAAATTCGACCTCGATCTTTTCGTCGATCCGCAGGCCGGGTTCATTTCCCAGAAAAGCCTCGAAGGTCGCGATATCAAGGCTTTGGAACGTCCCGGATTGTGGAACGGGGCAATGAGCGACTGGAACACGGTATTCGTGGAAGTTCCGGCCGAAACGTTCAATCCGGTCAAAACGGTGAACGACCTGCTGCGTCCGGCCCATCAACCGGAGTAAAAACGCATCGCTTCTGCAAACAAAGAGCGCGGCCCCGATGGGGCCGCGCTCTTTGTTTGCAGGTAAGAAATCTTATTTTGCCTTCGCAGCTTCTTTCTTGGCGGCTTCGGCCATATCCTTGAAATAGTTGTCGAAGAACACCAATTGGAATTTCACGGAATTGGTCCAGTAGGGCCAGCTGTGGTTGCCTGGACGGGAAACGAAATCGTGCTCGATCCGACGGTATTCCATCAGTTCGTGCAAGCGTTTGTTCACCGGGTAGAAGAAATCGTCCGTCCCGCAGTCGAACATGATGCGGATGCTCGTCGGTTTGAGGCGGTACAGTTGGTTCATGATGCTGTACTCGGCCCAGCGTTCGGGATATTCGGCTTGCGAGCCGAGCATCTGTTCCATATACCAGCTCGAAGGGAACGACTGGATGTCCAGCCCGCCGCTCATCGACGCACAAGCCCCGTACAGGTCCAGATGGCGGAATGCCAGGAAGAAAGACCCCTGTCCGCCCATAGAAAGACCGGCTATACCGCGCCCTTCCCGCGAAGCGATGGTACGGAAATTCTTGTCGATGTAGGGAAGGAGCTCCTTGGTCATATACGTTTCGTAACGGCTGGTGGAATCCACCGGAGAATCCCAGTACCAGCTATGCGTATTGCCGTCCGGACATACGATGATCATATTGTAGCGCGAAGCCAGTTCGGGCAAAAAAGGCGCTTTTTTGATCCAGTTGGAAAAATCACCTCCGGCCCCGTGCAGCAGGTACACCACCGGAAACCGGGCGCTTTTGTCGGTCTTGTACGACGCAGGGGTGATAACTACGTTCTTGATGTTTTTCTTCATCGACGAGCTCCATACGGCGACCGTATCGACGCTCTGTGCCCAGGCTCCGCTGCAGATCACCACGGCCAGCGCGATCAGGACAAGTTTCAAGTGTTTCATTTTTTCGATAGATTTGTAGGGATAGATACCTGTTGTGCAATGTCGGTTGCTGTGGACAAAAGTAGAAAATAAAAGTGCGGGATTCAAAAAATCCCGCACTTTTTACCGGTATGCCGGTCGTTCTTTTATGACACCTGTGGGTTTATTCGCCCAAGGTCAGGTCTTTTTGCAGCGTGATCACTTCCGTACCTCCCGCATCGTACAGGGCCAGCTGTTCGCCGGTGATCTTGAAAGATTTGACTTCGTTCAGGGCCTTGAGCACAGCGCTCTCGGTTTCCATGTTCGGGCAGGCCATCAAAGTCGAGATCATCTGGCCGAATGCCAGTTCGCCCGGTTTATTCACATCGGCCTCGAGGGAACCGCCTATCGAATTGCAGCCGGGATTGCCGTAAACGCGTTTTTCTGCAATGTTAAAGCCCAGATAAGCGGGGCGTTCCGTCTGGGGCACTTCAGTCCCGTTCACAGTCTTGATAACCCACGTTCCGTCCAGGGCGTCGACATTGGTTACGGCAGGCTCTTCGGCCTTCTTTTCAAGTTCGAGAACTTTCTTGCCTCCCTGGTCGCACAAGGCTATTTTGCAGGGAGCTTCAGGATCTTTCGGGCACGCCACCGATTCATACGATTTTACCTGGGAAAGGGCATCCAGGATGCTCTGTTCGGTCGTCATATCGGGGCAGGCCATGCGGGTGCCGGCGATAGGGCCGAAAGAAAGTTTTCCGGGGGTCAGCGTATCGGCTTCGAAAGTGCCCATCATCCGGTTGCATCCGCTGTTGCCGAAAATACGCTTCTGCGCAAAGTCGAACCCGATGAACGGGGCAGGCATTTCGCCCTTTTCGATAGCTTTACCGTTCACTTCCACGATGTTCCACTGCCCGTCGAGTTCGGCAGGGCTCATCGCTTTTTTCGTAGTGCCGCACGAGAACACGAACAGCCCCATGCAGACGATCCCTAAGGATAAAAATGCTTTTTTCATGACTTTATTTTATTTGGTTTTAAGTTCCGGTTGTTTTGATTAATGCAAAATTAAGGATAATAAAACTTAAAAAATTAAAATAACCTGTTAAAAATCAGCGATTTTATTGAAAATCGATAATAATCCACCCTCCCCGGCCTTTTGGACTGCAGAGAAAGGAGCGGGAAAAACTTTATCCTATTTTCCGGGGCCCCGTGCCTACCCGGTCGTCTATAAAACTGCCGCCGCTCAAAGGAGAAAGCTCATCGGCAATGAATTGGCGGATGGTATTTTCGGCCTCTGCAGGATACAGGAGATGGACGTTGGCTCCCGCATCGAGGGTAAAATAGAGCGGCTGTCCCGTTTCCCGGCGGAAATCCCAGACTTTTTGCAGGGCCTGCAGGGTAGCCGGTTTGAAAAGTATATAGTATGGATCAGCCGTCATCATCATCGCGTGCAGGGTCAGGGCTTCGCTTTCGGCCAGCGCCCCGAAATCCTGTACTTCGCCGCCCCGCAGAATATCCAACAGTTTTGCCGTATGTTCCCCGGCCTGTGAAAAGCGGGCAGGTGCGAACGGATGTCCTTTCATTAAAGCGTGGCCGGCGCTGCTCGATACGCTCTTGCTGCCTTTTTCCACCAATAGGACAATATCGCGGAAATCGCGGAACACCGGATGGATATTCTCCGGCGGCAGCGGCACAGCGTAAAGATTCGAAGAACCGGGAATAGCAGGGGATTCTCCCCAGGCGACCGCTCCTCCGTAGATACTCCGTGAGGCACTCCCGGAACCCAAACGGGCATAAAAAGAAGCCCGGCGCAGGAATTCGTCCGGCGTATAATCCGCCCCGCAGGCATTTTCAAAGTCCACCAGGCAAACGGCCAGCGCACTCATCCCCGAAGCGGACGAGGCGATGCCCGATGAATGGGGAAAACTGTTGGATGTATGCACAGTGAACGCATAATCAGCCAGATATGGGGCATACGGTGCTATCCGGTCGAAGAACTGTTCTATCTTAGGCACGAAGGAGGGCTTTTCTTCCCCGTCCAGATACACTTCGACAGCGTATTTACTGTTCCGATCTTCCCGGGTTTTTACTTTCAGGGAGGTATCGGTACGGCAGGCGTCGAGGGTAAAACTCACGGAAGGGTTGGCCGGGAGTTGACCGTCCTTTTTGCCCCAGTATTTGACGATAGCTATGTTCGAAGGGCTGGTCCATCGGCAGGTGAAATCCCCGGAAACGGGTTGTATGTCGGCAGGATTTAACATCCGGATATTTTTTTGTGTTTTCACTATGGGCAAAGATACGGTATTTGCCGCGAAAACCGATTTATCGACTATCTTTGCAAGAAGTGTCGTGAATTTCATATCACCCCCATACACACAAAAAACAATTCTAAACATGCGTACTACTATTCTAAGCTTTTTTATGCTGCTGGCGGCCGCGGTATCCGCGCAAGGGAGCAAGCCTGCCCCGCTGAGCATCATCCCGGAGCCTGTGGAAGTAAAACAGTCCGAAGGCCAGTTCACCATTTCGCGTGCCACGCGCATATACGCCTCCGACAAGGAAGCGGAAAAATCGGCGAAATACTTCATTGATTACTTCAACCGCCATTTCGGCTACGAGCTGGCCATGGCCAAGAAAGATACGGGCGACGACATCATCGTGCTGTCCCATGAAAAGAACAAGGAAATATCGGGCGGCTATACCCTGAAAGTCTCTCCGGAAAAGATCGTGATAAAAGGGAACGACGGCCCGGGTGTCTTCTACGGCATGCAGACCCTCATCCAGCTCCTGCCCACCCGCGCCGGCATCCTGCCTATCATCGGGGCGGTGGAGATAAAGGACTATCCTCGTTTCGAATACCGGGGAATGCATATGGACGTGGTGCGCCACTTCTTCCCCGTCGAATACGTCAAAAAATACATCGACTACCTGGCGATGCACAAGATGAATTATTTCCACTGGCACCTGACCGATGACCAGGCGTGGCGTCTGGAAATGAAATCCCATCCGGAGCTCACGCAAGAAGGTTCGACCCGCGAAGGCGAGATACTCGGTCTCTATCCGGGCACGTATAAGGCACGCCCCTACGGTGGATACTACACGCAGGAACAAGCCCTGGAGGTGGTGAAATACGCCGCCGACCGTTATATCACTGTCATTCCCGAGATAGACATCCCGGGGCACTGCATGGCTGTGCTGGCCGTACACCCGGAGTTCAGCACCGAGCCGGACAAGGAACACAAAGCCGCCCAGACTTGGGGTATTTACAACAAATTCAACAACGTGCTGGCTCCCAAGCCGGAAGTATTTGCTTTTTTGACTGACGTATTTTCGGAGCTGTGCGACATTTTCCCCGGGCAGTACATCCATGTAGGCGGCGACGAATGTGCCAAGAAATGGTGGAAAGAGTCCGAACAGGCCCAGCAGTTCATGAAAGAACACAACCTGAAAAACGAAGAGGAACTCCAGAGCTATTTTATCCACTATGTAGGCGACGTGATCACCAAAAAAGGAAAGACGGTCGTGGGTTGGAACGAGATCCTCGAGGGCGGTTTGGCCCCGGACGCCATGGTGATGAGCTGGCAGGGAACAAGCGGAGGTATTACGGCTGCCAAATCGGGACACCGCGTGATCATGACCCCATCGGGATTCTCCTATTACAACAATATGCAGTCCCGCAACCAGACCCAGGTAGCCCATCAGGGTTATCTGCCGCTGGATAAGGTGTATAACTACAATATTATCCCCGAAGAGCTCACCCCCGAGCAGGCAAAGAACATCATCGGCGCACAAGCCTGCCTGTGGACGGAGTACTATCCCACCACGAGCAAACTGGAAACGGCCCTCTTCCCACGGCTTTCCGCCCTGTCGGAAAACGAATGGTCCCAGCCGGACAAAAAGGACTGGAATAATTTCCTGCGGAAAATGCCCGACCAGTTCGAACGGTACGACCTGTGGGGTGCCCGCTTCTCGGATGCATTCTTCCGGATGTACGACGTGAAATATTACGACCCTACCACCCGGTAATTTCCCGGACGGGCAATCCTCAAAAAGGGCGCGGCTTTCAGCCGCGCCCTTTTTGATGGTATCGAAAAATATTTCTCTTCTTATAGTTTTTCCCCGAATGCCAGGTCGCCCGCATCGCCCAAGCCCGGCACGATATATTTGTCGTCGTTCAACCCATCGTCCACAGTCGCGATCCACATTTGGGAATCGTACGACGCAAAGAAATCTGCAATATTCTCCACACCCAGCGTAGAACCGATCACCGAAACTACATGGATGCTCTTGGGCGTCCCCCGTTTTTTCAGCGCTTCGAACACTGCCATGATGGATGATCCGGTGGCCAGCATCGGGTCGGCAATGACCAGTACTTTTCCTTCGATAGAAGGGGAGGCGAGGTATTCGACTACGATGTCGAATTCATGCGAACCCTCCTGGTGCCGGCGGTAGGCCGAAATGAACGTGTTTTCCGCATCGTCGAAACAGTGGAGCAAGCCGTTGTGCAAGGGCAGCCCGGCGCGCAGGATGGAACAGATCACGACCTCGTCCTTTTGCGTAGCACAGCATTTCGTCCCCAAGGGCGTCGTTACGTCGCGGCAATCGTAAGCAAGGGTCTTGGACAACTCATAGCCCAGTATCTCCCCGATGCGGCAGAGGTTCTGGCGGAAGCGCATCCGGTCCTTCTGTTTTTCTACATTGCGCAATTGTGCGATATAGGTGCTCAAAATCGATTTTTCGTGGCTGAAGTCGTGTATTTTCATCGTATATTAGCTATCGTTTTATCACGAAAACAAAATTAACGATTAATTCCGTGGAAGAATTATAATAACAATAAAAAAGACAACTAAAAAATGGTAAAACACATCGTCATGTTCAAATTAAAGCCCGAAGCCAAAAAAGACGCCCCGGCCCGGGCCAAAAAAGAGCTGGAGGCCATGGTGGGGGTATGCCCTTCGCTGCGCGCAATGGAAGTGGGGATCGATTTCGCCGAAAACAATCCTTCGGCCGACCTGGTGCTCACTTCCGCATTCGACGACCGGGCTGGCCTGCAGGATTATGCCGTACACCCGGTGCACCTGGCTTTCCTTGAGTGGTTCAAGCCGCTGATCACCATCCGCACGGTGGTCGATTACGAGGTATAAACGATTATTCGACCGGCAAACGAACGGGCGCTGTCATTTAAATGACAGCGCCCGTTTCTATAGCCTATTATTTCATCAGGGTTTTACACCTCCGGGAGTTCCGGGCGGTCCGATATAGTCTTTCAGTGCTTCCACATACCGGACAAAGGCTTCCCGCCCCTGATTGGTAATCCGCAGCACGGTGCGCGGCATTTTTCCCCGGAAGGTCTTTTCGACTTCGAGGTATCCGGCCTGCGAGAGTTTGTCGATCTGTACCGACAGGTTCCCGGAAGTAGCGCCCGTCTGCTCCTTGAGGTAGGAAAAATCGGCACTCTCCACCCCTATCAGGATGGATACTACCGCCAGGCGCAGTTCCGAATGCAACAGCGGATCAAGCCCTCTGAACATGTTCTCTTGCGGCTTTATGGTTCAGTATATGGCCCGGTATTATCAGCACGACGACGCTGAAAAAGGCGAATACCAAGATCTGACCCGGCCCGCCGATGAACAACAGTGCTAATGCGGCGGCCAGACCAATGAAACCGGCAACGGTGAATACCGGATATTTTACGATAAGGCCCGTCTGGGCAATGCCCAGGCTTATCAGCATCAACACGACGGTCAGCGCCCGGGATCCGGTGACGAAAGGAAAAGTACAAAGCGCTACTGCCAGCGGGATCCATAATTTATACGTAACTACATCGACAAATGTACGGACGGAAACCGGGCCTAAACGACGCCTTAAAATAAACGACAATGGAAACCCGATCACCGGTATGGCAAACCAGACAAAATGGACCCAGTAGTCCCCGGTGGTCGTCAAAAGGAAATAATCGGCCAGGGAAACCACGAGGGTCACATAGCCCCAAAAAATACTGTACGATCCTGCATTTTTTTGCAGGTTGTTCTGCGTATTTCGTATCATCCGGGATATCAGATCGATACTTTCCTGAGAATTTAGTTTTTTGTCTTCCATGATTATTCGAAAGGGTTTATTTTACGGGATTGTTTTTCGGGATAAACACATCTATTCCCTGCAAAGCCAGGCCAAGGCCCCATCCGGCGGCCGGCCAAAGCACCCACGGATAAGACGGAGTGTACAGGTAGTTGACCAATGCCAGCATACCCATGACAAAAACATAAGTACACAGGTGTTTGTAGAACGACCGGCGGGGGTCGGTATCACATTGTTCTCCTTCAGCCAGAGCAGGGATAAAATTAAGAATGGCTTGCAGGATCAGGGCGAGCCCCCAACAGCTCCATACCCACAACACCCAAAGATCGCCTCCGGTAAAGAGGTTGAGTGCCGTGAGGAACGAGCAAATGACCAGATATCTGGCGATATTCCGCCTGAGGCGTTGTCCGGTTTGGGACGGTTCCCGATAAGTTGTATTTTCCATGACTGTGTTTGTTTGATTGATTTTCCGAGCTTTGTTTTCTACTACACGACAAATGTAAAGTAGTTTATTTTATAAACCAAATAAAAATTAAAAAATATCCGGGTTTTTTAAAAAACATCCTCTGGGCTCCGTTTCGTATATTTGTAAAGCTACTTAAAGAAGCAAAGCAAACGATGGATAAAGACGGACGAGCCTATTGGTTTTTATTTTCGGGGGATAAACTGATGTTGAAAAAGGACGGAAGCACCTATAAGATACCGTATATAAAAGGACATCCCGCAGGAGCGGCGATCCCGGTAAAATTTGCCGGGCACGAAGGAACACCCTGCATGGCCGCAAATATTCCGGAGGGAAACAGCCCCGAAGGATTGGAAGCTGTCCCGCTGCGGCAGGCATACGACCTGATCCCGCATCCGTGGCATGCCCTGGCCGGACGTGCCGAACAGATGCTGTATTGGGAAGCGTACATTCACTGTCTCTTATACACATCTCCGAGCCCTCGAGACTCG
>CALJDR010000020.1 GCA_938023515.1 uncultured Flavobacteriales bacterium | reverse complement strand
ACGAGATGACGTCGAGTCTCGTGGGCTCGGAGATGTGTATAAGAGACAGGCGTCCCGTCACGCTGCCGCAGCCATTGTTGGAAAAGACTTTCTCGCATTTATTGCCGGAATAGAATACATTTCCGCCGGTGAAAGTATATTTCTGGATGCGGCAGGCGTTTTCGCAGCCTTTGCAATGGAGTTCGCGCGTGGCATATTCCGCCAGGGACAGCAATTCGTCCAGCGTCACCCCGTCCTGTCCTTCGAAATGGTTTTTCGCATACAGGGCACATCCGTAGGCACCCATCAATTCCGGAATATTGCTCCGATATACTGTTTTCCCGGTCAGCCATTCGAACGTGCGCACGATGGAGTCGTTGCGCATCGTGCCCCCCTGCAGGACGATCTTATCGCCCAGTTCCGAGGGTCCTTTTATTTTCAGCACCTTGTACAGGCAGTTGCGCACCACCGAATAGGACAGCCCGGCAGCGATGTCGCCCACTGAAGCCCCTTCCCGCAGGGATTGTTTTACCTTCGAGTTCATGAACACCGTGCAGCGCGTACCCAGGTCGCACGGAGCCTCGGCCCGACAGGCATGGCCGGCAAATTCCGCCGCCGTATAACCCAGCGATTTGGCGAACGTCTCGATGAAAGCCCCGCATCCGGATGAGCACGCTTCGTTGATCTCCATCCGATATAACGCCCCGTTCTTGATGAACATCGCCTTCATGTCCTGCCCGCCGATATCGAGTATGAACGACACATCGGGCGTGATCTTGCGGGCGGACGCATAGTGCGCGATGGTCTCGATGATCCCATGATTCAGGTTGAACGCCGCCTTTATCAGGTCTTCCCCGTATCCGGTGGAACAACTGCCCATAATGCGCAGGTCTTTTCCCCGGAATTTTTCCGCCAGTTCGGCCAGACCGGCCTTCACCGCCTGGATGGGATTACCCTGGTTGGGAGCATAATAGGAGAACAGCACCTTATCCTCGGCATCGGCCACGACGATCTTGGTCGTGGTGGAACCCGAATCGATCCCTAACCAAACTTCGTTCCGCCCTTCTCTGGGCTCCGAACGGCCTATAGCGAAGCGTTCCTTTTCTTTTTTCCACTCACCGTACTGCTGCTCATCGGTGAATATAGCAGGCAGGCGGAGCGTTTGCTTCATCTTTCCGGGGTCTCCGCCGCGTTCGAGCATCTCCCGTATTTCCCCGATCGTCCGTGTCTGGCCTTCCGTGCACGACAAAGCCGTGCCCAGGGCCGGTATCAGGTTGGCATCGGGGGGCGTCACCACATCCTCCGCGCCGAGTTCCATATAATCGAGAAAAGCCCTGCGCAGGGCCGGGATAAAGTTGAGCGGGCCACCGCAGAAAAGGATCTTCGGCTTCACCTGCACCCCGTGCGAGAGAGTCACGACTGTCTGTACCGCAATGGCCCGGAAAATAGACCCGGCGATATCTTCCTTGGTCACGTTCTTGCTCACCAGGTTCTGCACGTCGGTCTTGGAGAACACCCCGCAGCGGGAAGCGATCGGATAAATGCTCTGCATCTTTTCGGCCAGCGCATTCATATCCTCTACTTCGACCCCCAAAAGGGAAGCCATCTGGTCGATGAACGCACCCGTACCTCCTGCACAGTTCCCGTTCATACGCATATCCGCGCCTCCGGCCGCATTCAGGTAAACGATCTTAGCGTCCTCTCCGCCGATGTCGATCACGGTAGAGATATCGGGATAGCGCTCGCGCACAGCCCGCACAGTAGCCGAAACCTCCTGCACGAATGGCAGGTCGAACCGCTCGGCAAATCCCATCCCGACCGAACCGGTAACCGATATCCGTGCTTTCACCAGCGGGAGTTCTTTTTCCATCCGGGCAAAAAGGGCCGCCACAGCCCCGGGAATATCCGCCATATGGCGCTGGTACGAAGAAAAAACGATCTGCCCTTCGGGGGTTACCATTACGGCTTTGGCCGTGGTAGAACCTATATCCAATCCTATTTTGTAATTTTCCATATCACTGCTTTGGGTTTATTCGGTTGTCTTATGTGCCCCGGCTTTTCAGGGTATATCTCACTTTACTGTCTTACTATATTGTCTGACACCAGTGTCAATGCAAATGTAAAACAAAATCCGACCGCGCCAAATTTTAATTTCCGGGTTTCTTTGTTTTTCAACTAAAAACCGGCCAAGACAACACAAAAATGGGAAATAATAAAAAGTTAAAGTTTTGAGAGTCATCAAATCATCTCGGAAGTCCCCGCAGAATTGATCCGGTTTCACCAGCCTCTATCCGATCGAAACAGCCTATTTCCTTTGCGGGGGAAAAACGATAAAACCAATCCCATCTGTATGGCTTTAAAAAAAGTCATACTTCGTTTCCCGTAGGTCCACAAATTTTACCGGTTTTCGGTTCATCGGCGGCATTTGCAAACGGGCTATGTATTCCGCCGGTTCGAATACGATCCCCGGGGCGACCCCTATCCGGGCACGGAACGTATCCTTTATCTGCTTGGCAAATTCCTCGCTATGAATATCGCACCCTATTTTTATCAGTATCCGATCCAGCCCCAACTTGCCGGTATACACTTCTACTATATAGTTCCGTATCCCCGCAATATTATCCAGGATATCATACAGTACAGCCGGATAAACAGCTGTTCCTTTCAATTTCACTACCTGCCCTTTGCAGGAGACAACAGGGCTCAGCCTCGAAGTATTACGCCCGCAGGAACATGGCTGTCCGTAATGAAAACAAGTATCCCCTGTTTTGAATCGGAGCAGCGGCATTCCCCGTACCCCAATCGTGGTGATGGTGACCTCTCCCGGTTCCCCTTCCCCCACCGGATTATTATCCGAATCCAGAAGTTCTACAATGATCAGGTCCGGCGGCAAATGCACACCCTCGAACCGGTCGCATTCGGTAAAAGATGTTTGCATTTCAGGGGAAGCATAAGCAGAATGAAGTGACAACTCCCTCCAACGCTCATGGATATGATGCCCGAACGCATTGAACGAAAAATCGGGAAGCCTCAAGCTTTCCCCCACGCAAATCGCCTTGTGCAGGGAGCTGTCATTGTAATCCATGCTGTTCGCTTCGGCATAGTCCATCATCCTGATCAAAAAAGACGGGATCACCACACATCCGCTCGGGTTTACCCGATGAATAGTATCCCATTGCAATTCAGGGAGCCCATTGCCTACCCGTACTATCCCACAACCTAACTCTCTGGCTCCCATAAAGCAAGCCAATCCGGTCATCGACCTTCGGTCGAGGGTGGTCATCAGTTGCAAGACATCGTTACGAGTAATACCTGCCGTAGAAAAAGAAAGGGATTCGTTGTACCCCAAACGATCGATATCGCCAACCGTCAAAGCTAACATAACGGGGTCTCCCAACATTCCGGTAGTGGTTATATAATCGGCGACCTCATTGCGGGGAACACAGATAAAATCCTTATTATGTACCTGGAGATCCTGCCGGGTCGTGACCGGTAATTCCCGCAAATCTTCTATATATTTTACTTTAGAAACATCGATATTCCGCTCGGCAAACATCTTTTTGTAGAACGGGGAGCAGCCGTTCAGGTATTCCAATTCCTCCTTTAAGCGTTCCTGCTGGAACTGCTTGATCTTTTCCGGGGATTCAAACTGGATTTCGGGATTCCGTATCATTTTCAGATCGTTTAATAGTATTTTATTGAATGCTTCTCCGGATAGGTATTTTTCCGCAGGTCAGCGAATTCGACTGGTCGGTCAAACCTATAAATCACGTCTGTAAACATACCATTTTTCCCAACCAATTTATCGGATTTTTCTAAAAACTGGAAGAAATAACAAAGAAGGGATGTTTTCCATCGCCAAACCTTTCAAAAACAAAATAGCCCTGCGAATCAATCGATCACAAGGCTACTCGTACTCGGGATGGGACTTGAACCCACACGGACATTTCTGTCCAAAGGATTTTAAGTCCTTCGTGTCTACCATTCCACCACCCGAGCCCGGAAAGAGAAACAGGCTTGAAAATTCAAGCCCGTCCTCTGTTAGTGGAGCGGAAAACGGGATTCGGACCCGCGACCCCCACCTTGGCAAGGTGGTGCTCTACCACTGAGCTATTTCCGCAGAAAAAATCGAGCGGGAAACGGGATTCGGACCCGCGACCCCCACCTTGGCAAGGTGGTGCTCTACCACTGA
>CALJDR010000019.1 GCA_938023515.1 uncultured Flavobacteriales bacterium | reverse complement strand
GTCGGCAGCGTCAGATGTGTATAAGAGACAGACAAAAACATAATGAATTATACCTCCCTCAACTTTTAGATTAGGGCTATTGTCTTAATCATTACATACACTTCAGGTTTAACCCCAGAAATAAATCTTTAAGATTGCAGATAAGATCCCTGTGCTCCGACTGAAGAAAATGGTTTTTCGGGATAGTCGTTTTAGATGGGTTCGTAATGTTAAATTATGTCGCTCAATATGGTTGGTGCCATATAATGAAGTACAATGTATGCTGTGGTCGATCAATGAACTGTAATTGCGTAATCGATCAGTATAGATTTTTTTTGCTTCAGATCGCCGAAGAGTATCAATGACAACATCGAGTGTGGCATTTGTCCGCGGCCCGATATTATAGCGGACCACCTGTTAGAAAATTGCGAGAAATAAAAATAAAAACGCCTGCAAATATTTGTAGGCGCTTGATTTTGAGTGGACCCAGAGGGTCATGATCCCCCGACCTTCAGATTATGAGTCTGCCGCTCTAACCAACTGAGCTATGGGTCCGTCCTTTTGTCAGGAACGGTGCAATATTACGACAATTTTCACTACCTTGCAAATCGCAAAATAAAAAAAGACGGGCAGGAAAACTATATGGCTAATATCAAGAACCTTATTTTTGATTTCGGAGGTGTACTCCTCGATCTGGACGAACGGGCCACTTACGAGGCATTCATGCGCCTGGGGTTGCACGCGGTTCCCGACGATCTGGGGGAAGCCAACCAGGCGTTCCAACGGGGAAAGATCACGGAACGGCAGTTTTTAGACTCTCTGAAAAAACATATGCCGCCCGGAATTACGGATTTGCAGATCAAAGATGCCTGGTGCGCCATGCTCCGGGATGTCCCAAAAGAGCGGTTGAACCTGCTGCAAGAACTGGGCAAAAAATACCGGCTGTTCCTGTTGAGCAACACCGATGATATTCATATAAACTGTCTTGCGCAGAGGGATGAGGCTGCTTTGGCCCATTTTGAATCCCTGTTCGAGAAAGTGTATTACAGCCAGCTTACCGGTTACCGCAAACCTGAGCCGGAGATATTTGAGATGGTGCTTAGGGAAAACGGCCTTGTTCCCTCCCAGACTCTTTTTGTGGACGATATACGGGAAAACGCCGAGGCGGCCGGAAAAGTAGGTATGCCGTATTTCTGGCTCGACCTGTCAAAATATTCGTTTAAGGATATGCCGGATATATTGGCCCGGTACAGACAAGAATAGGCTCTCTATCAAAAAATCCCCGCTTTTGGCGGGGATTTTTTGATGGGAATATCTTCTGTGGGTACTAAATGATCTCCACTTCAGTGCCTACGGGTACGTGCTCGTACAGTTCGATCACGTCGGCGTTCTTCAGCCGGATACAGCCGTGAGAGGCCGGCGAACCGATAAGCCCTTCATCCGGTGTGCCATGGATATAAATGTACCGGTCGTAGCTATCCACCAATCCGCCTTTGTTCACTCCCTCCTGCAATCCGGCCAGCCGTAGAATGCGCGAAGTGATGTGGTCTTCGGGCGAAGGAAGCTGGGTTTCGTTGATGGCAGCGATCTCTCCCGTGAATTGCCGGGAAGAGAAGATGCCGCCTAAGGGGACATTGTCCCCGTATTTTTCGACGATGGTATGCAGCCCCAGCGGGGTCTTGTTCGATCCCGAAAGGTTGCCGATGCCGTACCGGGAAGTAGAGCAGGGGTAGAAGCGGACTATCTCTTTCCCCTTATAAAGGGTGAGCCGCTGTGTGGCGATATCGATCAGTATCCTCATTGGCAGAAGTTTTTATAGAAAAGGGTGATCGCCTCGATGCCGCGGAAGAACTGTGAGAGGCTGTAATTTTCGTTGGGGGAATGGATCGCGTCGGTGTCCAGTCCGAATCCCATCAGGATCGTTTTGCGCCCCAGGTATTTTTCGAACATTGGCACCACGCCGATGCTACCCCCGCCGCGTACCGGTACGGCCGGTTTGCCATAGACTTTTGTCCTGTCTCTTATACACATCTCCGAGCCCACGAGACTCGACGTCATCTCG
>CALJDR010000018.1 GCA_938023515.1 uncultured Flavobacteriales bacterium | reverse complement strand
CGAGATGACGTCGAGTCTCGTGGGCTCGGAGATGTGTATAAGAGACAGACCTACGACGACGTTCTGCTCGTCCCCGCCTATTCCTCGGTCATCCCCAAGGACGTCTCCATCCGCAGCCGTTTTTCACGCAACATTACCCTCAACACACCGGTAGTATCTGCTGCCATGGACACCGTTACGGAAGCCGCCATGGCCATTGCCATGGCCCAGGACGGAGGCATCGGAGTGATTCACAAGAACATGAGCCCCCAGGAACAGGCGCGCCATATCACAACCGTTAAACGGGAAGAAAGCGGAATGATCCTGAACCCCATCATGCTCCATCCGGACGCCACGGTGGCCGACGCAAAAAAATGCATGCACGATTATTCAATCGGCGGCATTCCAATTGTAGATGGAAACAAAAAACTCATCGGCATCGTGACCAACCGCGACCTGCGGTTTGAAAAAGAAGCGGATAAGCCCCTCTCGCTCATCATGAGCACCCAGCTGATCACCTGCCCTATCGGCACCACACTGGACCAGGCAGAGGAGATCCTTCAGAAACACAAGATCGAAAAACTTCCTGTGGTCGACGGCAACGGGATTCTTCACGGGCTGATCACTTTCCGGGACATCACGAAAGTAAAGACCCATCCGAACGCCAATAAAGACCAGTACGGCCGCCTCCGTGTGGCCGCTGCCATCGGAGTAGGCAAAGAGAACATCACCCGCGCCCGCCTGCTGGTTGAGGCCGGAGTGGATGCTCTGGTCATCGATACTGCACACGGACATTCGATCAATGTGGTAGATATCCTGCGTAACGTAAAAAAAGAATTCCCCCACATAGACGTCGTAGTAGGCAATATCGCCACAGGCGAGGCGGCCCGTTACCTGGTCGAACAGGGCGCGGACGCTGTGAAAGTAGGCATAGGGCCCGGCTCCATTTGCACCACCCGTGTGGTGGCCGGCGTGGGCTACCCGCAGTTCTCGGCTGTGATGGAAGTCGCTGCCGCCATCGAAGGAACGGGAGTGCCCATCATCGCCGACGGAGGCGTGAAATACACCGGGGATATCCCTAAAGCCATTGCAGCCGGAGCCTCCAGCGTCATGTTGGGATCTATGCTGGCCGGCACCCAGGAAAGCCCGGGCGAGACTATTATTTACGAAGGCCGGAAATTCAAGACCTACCGCGGCATGGGCTCTATCGAAGCGATGGAAAAAGGCTCCAAGGACCGCTATTTCCAGGATGCGGAGAGCGACAACCGCAAGCTTGTACCGGAAGGCATCGTAGGACGCGTCCCTTACAAAGGTACTTTGTCGGAATCCATGCATCAGTTCATCGGCGGGCTTCGCGCCGGGATGGGCTATTGCGGAGCCAAAGACATCGAAACGATGCAAAAAGAAGCCCGCTTTGTACAGATCACTTCGTCGGGCATCCGGGAGTCCCACCCGCACGATATCACCATCACCAAGGAGGCCCCCAATTACTCCCGTTAAAAAAGCATTAAAAAGCAATAATTTTTACTTAAACGGACCGCTTATTCTTCTGAAAAAGCGGCCGTTTTTTCATTTATTTACTACATTTGCTTCTGGTTTTACCCAGAAAAAAACACGTACGACAATGCCCGGAGCAAAAAAGATCTTTTTAGCCTGCATACTGACCCTGTGCGGAGCTGCGACAATGGCCCAAAAAGCGGAACAACCCTTCCTGTCGGTGGACGGAAAGATGTACTATCCCCGCGATTTTTTCAACCCCTATTTCGAGGCCTATCTCAAATCGGACAATAAAGCAGCTTTTACCCCGGAAAGTTTTATTGAAACTTTCGCCAACGACATCGTCATGCTCAACCAGGCCCGTGCACAAGGCATCGACACTCTTTCGTCCCTGCGCAAAGCCATGGAAAACTATACGAAGATATATACCGCCCCCTATTACTACGATGCCGAAGCTGTCGAACACCTGGGACGGGAAGCCGCGGAGCGCGCCAAAGAAGACCTGCGTGTTTCACATATCCTTGTCCCCGTTTCCAAATTCGCCTTTGAAAAGGATTCCCTGGCCGCTAAAGCCCGCATAGATTCGGTGTACCAAGCCCTGAAAGCAGGCACGCCGTTCGATACCCTGGCCGTAAAGATCAACGAAGACCATTACGACGGCGATCTCGGCTGGATAACGGTACTTCAACTCCCTTATGCCCTGGAAACAGCCGCCTATAAAACCCCTGCGGGTGAATTTTCCAACCCGGTACGCACCGATTTCGGTTACCATATTGTCTATACGGCCGAACGCCGGCCCGCACGCGGATTAGTGGAACTGGCCCATATCATGGTTGTACGGAAAGGATCCGATTCTTTAGACCTTCGGTCTTTGACGGATATTAAAGAAGCATATGCCCGAATTAAAAAAGGGGAAGCTTTCGACAAAGTGGTATTGAATTATACCGAGGATGCATCTTCCCAGGCCAACGGCGGCAATATTGGTTTTTACGGCATCGGGGAACTATTGCCGGAAATAGAAGAAATGGTTTTTGCGATGGAGCCCGGACAGAATACCAGTATCATAGCCACTCCTACCGGCTGGGAGATCATAAAAGTGCTGGGTAAAGTACAGAACGACGATTATCCGGCTCGTAAAGATTTTCTGGACCGCCTCATCATAGCCGATGCCCGGTATGCCCCTTACCAGGAGGCTTATGCCAAAAGTAAATTGGCTGCCTACCCCCTGAAAGTGAACGATCAGCAATATGAAACCACCTTCGAGACCCTTTCGAACATGGGCTTCCTGCTGGGGGAATGGAAAAGTGGAATGATCAAAAACTCAGCCGAAGAACTTTTTACTTTGGGAGACAGTTCTTATACGGCTGGGAATTTCTACGGATCGCTCATCTACAACATGGACAACTACGGAGAAAATGCCGAACTTCGGCAAATCGTCAGACATAAATTCGATGATTTCGTATCCCGTCTGGCGTTAAGCATGTATGTGAAGTCTCTCCCCGAAACCGACTCAAAGGTAAAGTCGTCGATAGAAGATTTCCGGAACAAATCGATCATTTATTCCCTGATAAGCCAATACGCACAAGACCAGCTCGATAAAGTCGATCCCGACACGCTGCGCGCCCTGTACGACAACTCCCCCGATAAATATATGTGGGAGCAGCGGGTACATTACGAAGCGATAAAATGTCAGGACCCCGTAGTAGCCGAGAAGATTCGGCAAATGATGCAAGAGGGTAAATCATACCTTGAAATCTTATCCCAGTTGAACAAAGGGCTTGTTTCTGTAGCAGACGGTTATGAAAACACAGAACTGGCCAAAAACGCGTTCAAACAGGACTTTGACCTGAAACAGGGCGTATCGGACATCATCACGGAAGACGGCAGTTATTTCGTTTTCAATATTCTGGAGATCATTCCCCCTACCCGTAAGACATACGAGGAAGCAGCGATGGAAGTCCAGGACGATTACCTGGCATTATGTTCAGAACGATATCCTCTTTCCTTACGGGAAGGCCACGATGTGCAGGTAATAAAAAAACAGGTGAAAAATCTCGTCAAAGCGGTCAACGCCCAGAAAAAAGCCCGGGGCATAGAGTAATACGGACATGGTAAAAACCAACAGGCTTCTTTTGATCCTATTTTCCGCATGCATAATCACGGCGGCATTACCTTCATGTACCCGCATCAAAAATTACCTGTCGTTCCGGCAAGACGATAAAAATCCCGTTATAGCCCGGGTATATGACTCTTATCTGTACAAAAGCGATTTGCCTAATCTTGTGCCGGCCGGTGCTTCGAAACAGGATAGCACGGCCATCATCGACCGGTATATCGATTCTTGGGTTACCCGCCAGCTTATTCTCAACGCCACCCAAATGAGCATGCCGGCCGGAGACCTGGAAAAAGAACTGGCCGAATTCAAAGAGCTCCTGCTTACGGGCCGCTATGAACAATATATTATTTCCGAACAGCTCGATACATCGGTTTCAGAGGCCGAAATACGGAAATACTATGAGGAAAACACGGAAAATTTCATTCTTCACAAGGATATCGTATGCTGGTCCTACCTGCCGGTAACTTATTGTGATGACGCACTTCTGAAAAAATTGCGGGCTGCTTTCGCACGCGACAAGGCTCCTGCCCCCGCTCGGAAAGCCAAAAGCAGCACTCCGCAACAAGAAACTCCCTGGAACTGGTACCGCAATGTGGAGCAGACCATGGAGGAGGAATCGTACAATGCTCCCTTTATCAAGGACGAATGGACGGAAGTCGAAACTATCCAGAACAAATACGAAACGGACAAAGATTTCGCAGCCAGCGCCGTTCAGAAAAATGGCTATTCATTCGTGGTAAGAAATAATGATGGCATATATTTAGGCCGCATCATGCGCGCTGTCCGCCGGGGCTCCCAAGCTCCGATGGAATACGTAAGCCACCAGATAAAAGGCATCATCCTCAATCGGAGGAAAGCTGAAACGCTTCGTCAGGCGGAGAGTGAACTCAAGAAACAAGCAGAAGAGAACAATAAATTTGAAATATTTAATCGGAATGAAGATAAATAAACTCTTTTTCGTGGTTGCCGCGACCGTATCGATGTCGCTGCCGGTACTGGCCCAACAGGTAGTGGCCGCAGAGCCGAAAGACACATCGGCGGCAAAGAAAGACACGATTGCCCCGCGGTCTGCTCAGGCGTATAAAATAGACGGTGTAGCGGCTATCGTAGGCAACGATGCGATCCTCGAATCGGATATTGAAGGAGCCTACACACAGGCCCAGATGAATGGGATCGATATGGATGAAAGCGACAAATGCCACATTCTCGAACAGCTGCTTACCGAAAAACTCCTCGCCTATCAAGGGCAGGTAGACAGTCTCGAAGTTTCGGAAAACGACATTTCCAATTCTGTAAACCAAAAAATGCAGATGCTCACCCAGCAAGCGGGTTCTATGAGCAAGTTATTGGACCTTTATCAAAAGCCCGATGAAGAAACTTTTGTTGCCGACCTGACCCCTATCGTCCGCTCCCAATTATTTGCGGAAGCCATGCGTAAAAAACTGGTCGGCGATTTAAACCCATCCCCCGAAGACGTGCGTCGGTTCTTTAACCGAATCCCGAAAGATTCTTTGCCGGAATTCGACGAAGAATTTGAACTGGCGACTCTGATCATCCGGCCGAAAGCCAGTGAAAAGGCCGTGAACGAAGTTATAGAAAGGCTTCAGCAAATGAAAAAGGACCTGGAAGCAGGAGGCGATTTCCGGACTATGGCGATCCTGTATTCCGATGACCCCGGAAGCGCATCCAATGGAGGTATTTATAACAACGTAGGCAAAGGCCAGTTCGTAAAACCGTTCGAAGCGGTAGCCTTCAACCTGGCCGAAGGAGAGATTTCCAACCCGGTAGAAACGGAATTCGGATACCATCTTATTCAGGTTATCCGCCGTCATGGAGAACAGATAGACCTTCGGCACATTTTGATGAAACCCAAACATATGCCGGACGACTTACAGAAGACCCAGAACCTTATGGACAGTATCGTGACAAAAGTACGTAGCGGAGAATTGAAATTCGACGATGCTGTCAAGAAATTCTCGGAAGACGACGCTACGAAATACAACAACGGCAATATGATGAATATCGGGACCGGAGAGAACACATTCGCCGTCTCCGAATTGGACCGCAACCTCTATTATGCCGTCAGCAGCCTGCAGACCGGACAGGTTTCGGACCCGGTCTTTATCGAAGACATGCGCTCGGGCGACTATTATGCGATCTACTACGTCCGCAAGCATTCCCTGCCGCACAAGGCCGATTACTCGAAGGACTTCGATAAACTGAAGAACCTGGCAAAAAAAGACCTGCAAGACCGCAAACTGCGAGAATGGGTCAGTAAGAAGTCAAAAGAAGTGTTCGTTCATGTAAACGAAGACTGGAAAGAATGTCCTTTCGTAACGGATTGGAATAAGATCCGCCGCGAAAATTAACCCCTTTTTTCCCGATAGTTCCCCATAAACGACTAAAAAATATTCTGGAAATATTCCTGCCATGAGCGACATTATAAAAGTACTACCCGACAACATCGCCAACCAGATCGCGGCGGGCGAGGTAGTACAGCGTCCATCGTCGGTAGTGAAGGAATTGATGGAAAACTCGGTCGATGCAGGGGCTACACAAATTATCGTGACTGCCCGGCAGGGAGGCCGGCAACTTATAAAAGTAACCGACAACGGCCGGGGCATGAGCCCTGCCGATGCGCGGAATAGTTTTCTGCGCCCCGCCACTTCCAAAATATCTTCGGCCGACGACCTTTTCCGCCTCCATACCAAAGGCTTCCGGGGAGAAGCCCTGGCCTCGATAGCCGCCGTAGCCCAGGTGGAACTCACCACCCGGCAGGCAGAGGACGAACTGGCCACCCGGATCCATATAGAAGGCTCGGAGTATAGAAAGACCGAGAATATTACCGGGGCAGTCGGAACGACCCTCTCCGTAAAGAACCTCTTTTACAACATCCCGGCCCGGCGGAATTTCCTGAAATCCGACTCCCTGGAATTCGCCCGCATATCGGACGAATTCGTCCGGGTAGCACTGGCCCATCCCGAACTGGGATTCGAACTCTACCGGGACGATAACCTGGTCTACAAATTACACCCCTCCAACCTGCGCCGCCGCATCGTCTCGGTGTTCAAGGCCAATACGGACAACAAACTGGTCCCGGTAGAGGAGCATACCGACGTAGTAAAAATAACCGGCTTCGTTTACAAACCAGAATTCGCCCGGGCAAAAGGCTGCGAGCAGTTCTTGTTCGTCAACCGGCGTTTCATAAAAAGTTCCTACTTGTCCAGCGCTGTTTTCTCTGCCTTTCAGGGCCTCATCCCCGAACGGCACTATCCCGGCTATTTCCTGTATTTCGATATCGACCCTTCGCGGATAGACGTCAACATACACCCAACCAAGACCGAGATCAGTTTCGATGACGAACGTACGATTTACTCGTTCCTCCGGGCGGCTATCCGCCACTCGCTGGGGCAATACAGCGTGCTTCCGACATTGGATTTTACGGAAAACCAGGACATCAACCGCGTACTCGACCATCCGTCCGAGAACCCCTCGCGCCCGCAGATCGTATTTGACCCTTCGTACAATCCTTTCGCCGAGGATACGGAAAGGGAAAAACCGGAAAAACAGCGGTACGCCGTATCGGACTCCTCTCCTTTTCCCGCCCGCACGGGTACACCTTGGGAGATACTGAAAGATATCGAAGCAGAAAGTTCGTTCCTGGACAAACAGCAGACCCTTTTCGAACCGTCCCCTGGTGAGCCGGAAGCGGAAGATGGGGCCGGCTGGATCGAAAACAAATATTCCCTGGTCAATGGCCGCTACATCCTGTCCCATATAAAGACCGGCATCCTGCTGGTCGACCCGGTGAGGGCACATTGGCGGATCCTATACGAAAAATTCCTGCGGAGCATTTCCGCCCGCGGGTCACTGTCCCAGCAGATCATTTTCCCGGTGTGCGTAGCGCTCAGCCCCTGGCAAGTGCCCATTTTCGAGGAAATAAAAGAAGAACTCTCTGCCGCCGGATTCCACTTTGCCCCCCTTAACGGAGAGTCCGTAAAAGTACTGGGCGTCCCCCCGGGAATTGGCGAAGGACTGGCTGAAACGCTCATCTACCGGGTGATAGACGATTACAAAGCGGAACATCCTACCTCGGACGAGATGCAACGGAGCATCGCCCGCAGTCTCTCGCGTTCCATCCGCCTGAAAAAGCCCGAAGAATTGTCCCAGGGAGAAATGGACAGTCTGGTCTCCGACCTTTTTGAATGCGAGGAGCCCTCCATGGCCCCCAACGGCAAGGCGACTTTCATCAAAATAGGATTGGACGAACTGGAAAAAAAATTCGACTGACGTACTATGAGTTACAATACATTCCAACCGGGACGCTACCAGATGCTGCCCGAAGTGACAAAATACCTGCTGGTGATAAACGGGCTGATGTACCTGGCGACCTATGTCCTGTCCAACACCCCGCTCCGCCCGTTCTTCGATTCGCTGGCGCTCTACCAGCCGGGCACGCCCGATTTCCATTTCTGGCAGATACTCACCAGCGTATTCATGCACGGAAGTTTCCTGCACCTTTTTTCCAACATGTTTTCCCTGTGGATGTTCGGCGCCGTGATCGAAAACATCTGGGGCGGGCGCCGCTTTTTGGTCTATTATCTGGTCACCGCCGTAGGGGCGGGGGTTTTGTACCTGCTGGTAAACCAGGTGGAAATCAGCATAGCAGCCGGTAAACTGCTGGCTGAAGGCGCGCCGCAATCCCTGCTTACCGCCCTGCGCCATACTTCCGATGTAAACATTGCCAACGACCTGATCGCCCAGGCCGGCGTGCCGGTGAACGGCGAACTGATCTCCAAATACTACTGGACCGCCCATGCCGCCGTAGTAGGGGCATCCGGCGCCGTGTTCGGTATCATCCTGGCGTTCGGGATGATGTTCCCCAATTCGAAGATCTACCTCTATTTTGCAATCCCGATCAAAGCCAAATGGTTTGTCATCGGTTACGGTATTTTCGAATTCGTCAGCGGTATCTCGGGTATTCAGAGCGGGATCGCCCATTTCGCCCACTTAGGCGGCATGCTCTTCGGCTACCTGATGATCCGTTACTGGAAAAAACGCGGAATATTCCGATAAAACGCAGCAGAAAATGTCACGCAAGCAAAACGTATACGATTATCTCTCGGCCCGTTCCATTCCTTTTACCAGCTACGACCACCCGGCGACCCCCACGATCGAGGACGCCGAGAAATACTGGCACCAAGATGGGTCGATGCACTGCAAAAACCTGTTCTTCCGCAACAAAAAAGGCGACCGGCACTACCTGGTGATCTTCGACTGTTCCAAAAACCTGGCCATCCGCGACCTCGAACTGCGCCTGCACCAAGGGAAACTGACTTTCGCTTCGGAAAAACGGATGGAGAAATACCTCGGCCTGCTGCCCGGCTCGGTCTCCCCTTTCGGGCTGATCAACGATCCGGAAAACCATGTGTACCTCTTTGCCGACAAGAACCTGCTCGATCAGCCTTCGCTCAGCTTCCACCCCAACGACAATACCGCTACGGTGGTCATCCGCACCGAAGACTTCCTGCACTACCTCGAAGGGTGCGGCAATCCCTACGAGTTCACCGAACTTTACTGATATTTTGGCAGTGACACGACGTCCGTGTCATTTTGTCCACGGCTCTATAGATAGCCTACAGACAGCCAAGGACCTACAAATAAAATACTTTACCGGGAATCATCCTCTGGCACGGAATGTGCTGTACTATATATAGTACTAATCAAGGAACCTAATAAAGGAGGTGTGTAGCCATGGCAGGATGCGGATGCTCTAAATCTAAAGAAGGAGCCAAAACAGAAACCAAGAAAGCGAAGGAAGGCAAGAAATAAAAGGCCTACCCTCGGATAAAAAAGGGAGCGCCTACGGCGCTCCCTTTTCCTTTTTACAGCCGGCGCAGGGAATTTCCCGCATCCGGTTCACACTACGCAAAGTCACAAACAATTCTTCAGGGCCGAAAGCCATGTTTCCATCCGCTCTTCGGTCTTATCTTCTTCGTTGACCTGATCTACGAGAAGTCCCACAAGTTTTCCATCCACTACGGCCGTAGAACCCGAAAAATTATACCCTTCGGGCGCATAGGCCCCACAGAATGCGCATCCGGTACCCTGCAGATCCTGATAGAGTTCCCCCACCCCATCGCAAAAGGTCGTATCGTAGGAGTACGAATCCCCGCAGCCAAAAAAGGCTACTATCTTCCCGGACAGGTCTTTCGATTTCAGTTTCGAGGCAAAATCCTGCCAGTCGTCCTGCAAGTCCCCGGCCCCCCATGTAGACGTGCCAAGTATCAGCACCTCGTAAGGGTCTACATCTGCCACGCCGGCCGAAGCCACATCGTGTATATGGGATTTATCGACATTCAGTTTTGCGGCGATCTGCCCGGCCAGCTCTTCCGCCGTCCCAGTGGTAGAGCCGTAAAAAATACCTATGTTTTTCATTTTATTCACTGTTTTGCTTGGTATTGTACAAATATAAGCCCCTAAAAAACGCCCTCATATCCCCGGAAATTGCTATTTTAGAGGGCCCGGTCACCAATAGTTAGGATAGGGAAAATACGCGCTACGCATTGTTGAAGATCAATTAACGGCCCCGTAACAGTCTTCCCGAATATCCCGGTTACCTTTGCTAAAAATCAGACAAACTGCAATACATCGTATGAGAACACGTATTTTCACCCTCGTTCTGCTCCTGCTGCCGCTGGTGGCATTTTCAGCTTCCAAACAATCCGTAAAAGGATATGTATATGAAGACACCAACCGCAACAGCGTTTTCGACAAACACGAAAAAGGCATTGCCGGGGTTGCCGTGAGCAACGGCCGGGAAGTCGCCCGCACCGACAAGGACGGCCGCTACGAACTCCCTTTACCCGGAAACTGCGAAATATTCGTTATCAAACCTACCGGATATTCCACTCCGAGCGACGCCTATGGAATATCCCAGTCCTATTACCTGCATCGCCCGGAAGGCTCTTCCACCGGGATGAAGTACCAAGGAATAGCTCCCACCGGGAAACTGCCCAAGGAAGTCAATTTTGCCCTTTACAAGGCGGACGAGTCCGATAATTTCAGCATCCTCGTACTGGGCGACCCGCAGTGCCGCGACCGCACCGATGCCGGATACCTGGGCGAAGAAGTGGTAAAACCCTTGATCGACCGCGCCGGAGAGTTCAAATTCGGCATCATCCTGGGCGACATCGCTTACAACCAACTCGAAGTATTCGAGCCCGTGATGCAGCGCATCGGCCTGATCAAAATCCCTTGGTATCCCCTGCCCGGCAACCACGACCACAACCAGGACAAAAACATCCCGGACGATTCCCTGACCACCGAAACCTACATGGACTTCTTCGGCCCGGCGACCTATTCGTTCAATTACGGGAAAGTGCACGTCATCGTGGCAGACGACGTCATTCTGCCCAACCCTACGGGCAAATCGCAGTATACAGGCGGCCTGACGGAAAAACAACTCGCCTTCATCGAGAACGACCTGAAGCTTGTCCCAAAAGACTACCTGATCGTCTTTGCCGGACACATCCAGCTTTTCGACACCACCCCTGGTATCGAAACATTCCGCGATGCCGACCGGCAGCGCCTTTTCGAGCTTCTCAGCCCGTTCGAGCACACGGTATCCCTTTCGGCGCACACGCACTATATCCGTCCCACTTTCTTCACGGAAGAAGACGGCTGGATGGGCCAAAAACCCCACCTGCACATCAACGCCGGTGCCACCTGTGCCGACTGGTACAAAGGGCTTCCCGATCCGTACGGCCAGCCCAACGCCATGATGCGCGACGGCAGCCCGCAGGGGTATTTCACTTTCGATATCAAAGGGAACGAATTCACTCACACCTACCACGCCAGCCGCCAGGCGGATTTCAAAGACATGAGCCTCTCCGTCGGTGACAGCCTGAAAGCCGGGGAAGGCACGGCGATCTACGCCAATTTCTACAACGGCAACGACCTTTCCGAGCTTTCTTACCGCATAAACGGCGGACAATGGGTGAAAATGAAGAAGACCCTCGAGGCAGACCCCGTATTCGTACGCCTGAACAAACTGTGGAACGATCCTGCTTATAAACTTCCGGGACGTAAAGTGTCAGGCCCGGTAAAGTCGTACCACCTGTGGAAATCGGAAATACCGGCATTTGAAAAGCCCGGCGTTTATCTGGCGGAAGTGGAAGCCACCGATATGTACGGCAAGAAATACATGGAAAAACTTACGTTCGAAGTACTTTAAGAACACTTTTCCTTTCCAAGTCCCCGTACGGCGTGCCCGCTGCGGGGACTTTCCATTCTCACTTCCGGCCCCATCCGAAAAAAAACTGATTACCAGGAATATAATTTCCAAAAGAGCAGGATTAAACGTCCGATTTTTGCATTAAAAATCTGGCTTTAACAAAAATTCTCTTATCCGTGAATAACCCACACATAAACAGGCGGTTAGAAATCATGTATCTTAAAAGACATGGATAATCCGATTTTTTATTAAACGCAAATTATTCTTGGTTCAATCGGACGATTAAAGCTACATTTGCATAGCTCAAATTTGGCAGGAAATTTTTTCCGATCGGGACCCGAGCAAAAAAGTATAACGCCTGCGTAAAGAATAATGAACTACAGTGCATTTTTTCCGGAAAAAGAGGTTCTCCACAATGGGTTCTTCACTTTTTCTATTTATCCCGAGGGTGGAGCCGCTACATTTTCCACTCTGGACAACACTACCATATTATTTGTTTTGGAAGGAACAGCCACTTTCGATTTCCCGTTTCAAAAACAAATACTCCGGGAAGGAAACCTGATGGCTGTCGACAAACGCCTGATGAACGGATGTTCCTGCGAAAAGGGTACTGCCCTGATGGAATATACTCCTTCGGAAAAATTCATCCGCTACCTGGACCTGTGCAAAAATGCCTTCCGCAAGCCCCACTCTTCTATCGTTCCGATCCTCACCCCCGTAAAAGAGTGGATAGATGCGCTTTTAGAAGTACTGGCCCATGGGAAGGAATATCCGGAAGATTTTTGGCAAACCAAGCGCAAAGAATTGGCCTTCCTGTTGATGGACTACCCGAAAGATCTATTGGGGGAAATGTACGCTGCCCTTTACGCCTGCTACAAAAAACGATAAAACACCCACATAAAAAGAACTCCCGGCATTTACCGCCGGGAGTTCCTGCTATCCGGGGATCCCTTACCCGGGTCAAAGCAATGGACACTGGATTTATTCCTCGATAACCCCGACCTTCCGAAGCCACGCCTGAACGTCCTTTTGAGACGAAGATGCCTGACCGCCGCGGATAGCCAGTCCTTCGGCTACTGTTGCCTGAGGAGCAGCCTTGCGGATATCCGAAAAACTACGTCCTTCGCGGCTGCCTTCGTGCGTACAGAACGGGATAACCGTCTTGCCTTTCAAGTCGTAACTTTCGAGGAACGTAGCCACCGGCATCGGGTATGCCCCCCACCAGATAGGGTATCCGATAAATACCGTATCATACTGTCCGATATTTTCGACCTTGCCTTTGATCGCCGGGCGGGCCTGTTTTTCCAGTTCCTCCTTGGCTGCATCGGTACACTGCCGGTAATCTTGGGGATAAGGTTTGACGGGCTCTACGCGGAACACATCGGCCCCGGTAAACGCCCGGATATGCTCGGCTACCGCCTGGGTATTGCCGGAGCGGGAAAAATAGACCACCAGTGTTTTTCCGGACGGTTTGGACGACTGGCCGACGGCCCGAAGCGGGAAGACGGACATCATCGCGATCAATGAGAATACGATCATTTTCATGTTTCTACAGTTTTAGATTATTACACATTTTTACCGGCCTGATAGGCTTGTTCCACCGCGGGATTCCCAAGGATATCCCCGACGTTCCAAGCCCCGTAACCGAATATCAGCTCCGCTTCTTCCACCTTGTCGAGGCATTCGAGATAGCTGCGGAAAGCCACGGCCGTCCCCTCGCCCGACCTTTTGCCGGTATCGGCCAACGTGGCGATCAGATAGGCTTTTCCGCTCAATTCGGTGTACCGGGGCACGGTGCGGTCGATCAGCGTTTTGAGTTGCCCGTCCATCGAATAGAAATAGACCGGAGTGCCGAGCACCAGGACATCGGCCGCCACCATCTTGTCGAGGATTTCGGCCATGTCGTCTTTTTGCACGCAGCGGTGCGTAGTATTGCACACCCCGCAGCCGGAACAGAAATTGATCTTTTTGTCCCGCACGAATATCTTTTCGACCTCGTGCCCTGCCTCCTGCGCCCCGGCCATGAACCGGTCGCACAGATAATCCGAATTTCCGCCGCGGCGCGGGCTGGCGGATAAAATCAATACTTTCTTTTTCATTTTTAAATATCGTATTTCATCCCACTGAGCCATTTCACCGTTTCCGGATCGCGGTGGTCCAGAAAACTGGTTTTTCCCAAATCGAGGGCTGCAATAGCTGTCTCTTATACACATCTGACGCTGCCGACGATA
>CALJDR010000017.1 GCA_938023515.1 uncultured Flavobacteriales bacterium | reverse complement strand
CGAGATGACGTCGAGTCTCGTGGGCTCGGAGATGTGTATAAGAGACAGATTGTAGGGAGCACGGGTATTGTAGAAAGAACCGTTGATGGCCGCGATAGCGTCGGCAGCCTTGGCGGCGTCGCTTGTGCGGCATAATTTGCCTTCTTCGCTGACTATCACAAAGCGTTTCTTGGCTTTTTTCTGGTCGACTACAAGTACATTGACAAATTCTTCGGCGCCGAATATTTTTTCATCGCCCTTAAAATGGTACTGGCGCCATTCGACCCCTTTGGCCACTTTTTCTTTGTTCCATTTCGCTTTGACAAAAGTGAGCGAATCATTGGCCTGGGCGTACGCTCCTGCGGCAAAAGCTGCCAGCAGGAAAGCAGAGAGTAATAATTTGTTTTTTAGCATTTTGGTTTTATTTAATGGTTCTTATTGCATTGTTGCCATACTGCTATCGAGCAGTAAAATAGAGTTACACACGCTCCGTTCCCCCCGATGGTTAAATCCGAAAAGGCTGTCACTCGGATGGTTTACGATACCGTCATTCGATTCCCCCCGGATATACATCGTAGTAGAACCGCCTCCGTCGAGGTTGAGCGCTTCATTGGCCCCCATCCACCGGAGTAACGATCCCAGTTCATTTATTGTTACTCCTTCAGAATTTTTACGGTTTCGGCCGTCCACAGTCACCAGAAATACTTTGTCTCCATTTGTTCCTATAGCCGTGCGGGGATGGCGATCCTCTTCTTTGAAAATCTGTTTTCCCGCAGAGACCAGTTTGGGCCACGAGCCCAATACGTCCGGCTCCACAAGGGCGCTTGCATTAGTCCATTCTACCTTCAAATGCCCATTCTTATCGATAATGATGCAATCTCCGTAATTCATCGGTGCCGAAAGCAATTCCCCATCGATCTTAAGATAAGATTCAGGGTTATAAGGTGGCTGGGTATTATAAAACGAGCCGTTGATCGCAGCCATAGCCCCTATCGATTTGGCGGCATCGCTCGGCCGCATTTTTTCATTTTTCTTATTTGCCAGTGCAAAACGGACTTTAGCCTTCTGTTGGTCGACCACAATAATATTGATATATTCATTGGCTCCGAATAATTTTTCATTGTCCCTAAAATGGTACTGGCGCCATTCGACTCCTTCAGCCAATTGCTTTGTATCCCATTTCGCATTGACTAATGTCAATGAATCCCTATTCTGTGCATGGATCCCCCCCACAAAAGCGAAAAGGACGATCCATACAGCGAGTAAATTATTTTTCATGCTTGTTTTTAGTTAATTATGACTATAAGAACAAATCAATGAAAACAGGCAGATGATCGCTGTATCCGCCTTTGTACACGGGGCCGCTAAAAGTCCTCAAAGGTATTCCGTTCTCTTCGAGCATATACGGATGCGTAAACACCCGGGTAGCGGACGACTCAACCGCAAAATTAGTAAAAATCTGGTCAAACGAAAGCCATTCCCCTTTGTAATAATAAGTGGGGGTATCTACCGTGTTATGGGCCTTCAAGGCAGGGGCATAGGCCTGTAAATACTGTACGGACTTTTCATCGGGTGTATCGTTCAGGTCGCCGAAAGCGATCACTTTCGCGTTTTTTTGAACAGCAAGGATCGAATCGACGGTCTGCGCCAACAAGCGGGCCATATCGACGCGGGCAGCCTCGGTCGCCTTTTGCCCCATATACCGGGATGTCCAGTGGTTCACGAATACATGCAGGGTATCTCCGGCGGCTTTCATCGTGCCTTTGACATAAAGGATGCCACGCTGGTTTAACGGGCTGCGGAGCATTTCTTTCCCAACCGGAGAGAATATCACCGGATCGTAGAGCAGGGCAGGGTCGATCCCGCGTTCGTCGCCGCTTTCCAGGCGGATAAATGCATAGGTGCGGCCGCATTTTTTCTTGACTTCTTTCACCAGGTCGGACAGAACGGCATCGTTTTCTACTTCGGCCATTCCGAGGATACCGGGGGACAGGTCGGCTATGACCTGGGCCGTATGGCCGATCTTAGTCCAATATTTCTTTCCGTTCCAGGATTTTTCACCCAGAGGAGTGAATTCCGCGTCCTCCTTAGCCGGGTTTCGGAGGGTATCGAACACATTTTCGGCATTGTAAAACGCGAATCTCACCGGCTGCGAAAAGCAGACGAGCGGCAAAGCTATCCAAACGAAGGTAAACAAGATCCGTTTCAGGCCAGTCATATTCCGGATATATTTTCGCAAAGGTAGCTTTTTAGCCTATCACGGAGAAAGAAAAGGGCAGAAAAAACAAGGATATTTCGTAAATTGGCTCCTTAAAATATGACTTGAGAAAATGACTCCCCAACAGGCCAAAGAAGAAATAGAATCCCTGCGCGAAGAGCTGGACGGGCACAATTACCGGTATTACATACTGGATACCCCCAGTATATCGGACAAAGAATTCGACGAAAAACTCCGCCGGCTGTCCGACCTGGAGAAACAGCACCCCGAATTCGATGATCCGGATTCCCCCACGCACCGCGTAGGAGGGCAAGTGACCAAATTTTTCGACACGGTACGCCACCGCTCGCGGATGTATTCGCTGGACAATACCTATTCGAGAGAAGAACTGGAGGATTTTGACCGGAGGGTTCGCAAAGAATTAGGCGACGACGAAAAAATAGAGTATGTCCTGGAATTAAAATACGACGGGGCATCCATCAGCATCACTTATGAAAACGGCCGGTTGAAAAGGGCCGAAACCCGTGGCGACGGCATCCAAGGGGACGATATCACCGCCAACGCCCGGACGATCCGCAGCATTCCTCTGCGGCTGAAGGGTTCAGATTACCCGGAGATGTTCGACATCCGGGGCGAAGTGATCCTGCCTATCGATGAATTCGACAAACTGAACGAACAAAGGGATATAGACGGGGAACCATTGTATGCCAACCCGCGCAACCTGGCTTCCGGCACACTCAAACTACAGGACAGTGCCGAAGTGGCGGCCCGCAAACTGGACTGCCTGCTGTACTATGTGATAGAAGATACCATAACTATCCCTACCCAGTTCGAATGCCTCGGAAAGGCCCGTCAATGGGGGTTCAAGGTACCTCCGTACAGCCGTCTGGCCCAAAATATGGACGAGGTTCACGCCTTCATAGACGAATGGAACACGCGCCGTTTTTCCCTGCCGTACCAGACGGACGGCATCGTGATAAAGGTCAACGACAAATCCCAGCAGGCGCGGCTGGGCTATACGGCCAAATCACCGCGTTGGGCAGTGGCCTATAAATTTTCCGCCGAACAGGCCGCCACGGTACTGGAAAGCATTTCGTACCAAGTGGGGCGTACCGGAAATATCACCCCGGTGGCCAACCTGCGCCCGGTCCTATTGGCCGGAACTACCGTACAACGCGCCAGCCTGCACAATGCCGACCAGATCGAAAAGATGGACATCCGGGTGGGGGATACCGTACTGGTGGAAAAAGGCGGAGAGATTATCCCTAAGATCGTGGGGATAGACCTGCCCAAACGGCCGGAGAATTCCATACCGGTCGTTTACATCAAAAATTGCCCGGCCTGTGGAACCCCATTGGTGCGGGCCGAGGGCGAGGCCAACCATTATTGCCCGAACGAAGACCATTGCCCGCCGCAGGTAAAGGGGCGTATCGAGCATTTCGCTTCCCGCAAGGCTATGGATATCGAATCGCTGGGAGAACAGAACGTAAGCCTTTTGGTCGATAAAGGCTTAATAGAGAATTACGCCGATCTTTATACCCTGAAATACGAAGACATACATGGACTGACCGATACCGCCGGCACACGTTCGTTCCAGCAGCGGTCGGCCGAACGATTGTTGCAGGCTATCGAGGAGTCGAAAAAGATCCCCTTCGAAAAAGTTCTGTTCGCTATCGGCATCCGCTACGTAGGGGATACGACCGCCAAGAAACTGGCGCGGTATTTCGGTTCGGTAGATGCGATCATAGCGGCCTCGAAAGAAGACCTGATCAAAGCCGATGAAGTGGGGGACAAAATCGCGGACAGTATCCTCGATTTCTTCAGCCGGGAGGAACACCGCGGGATCATCGAACGACTAAGGTCTTACGGGTTGAATCTCTCCACTGAAAAGACGGCCGGAACGCAGTCGGACGTACTGGGTGGGAAATCGTTCGTGGTATCCGGAAAATTCAGCATCTCGCGCGAGGAATTGAAGGAAATGATCGAGAAATACGGCGGACGCAACGTATCGGCCGTTTCCGCTTCCACGGACTATATCATAGCCGGTGAGGCGATGGGGCCTGCCAAAGCACAAAAAGCCGAGAAATTAGGCGTAAAAGTAATCTCAGAGGCCGATTTTTACGAACTGGTCAAAGGGACGGAAAATTCGTCCGCTGAAACCAACGCACCGAACGCGCCGGATACGGAAAAAGAAGAAAAAAAAGATACGGATACCCAGACGAGCCTTTTCTAAATCGAAAAGGCCGTTTACGCAGACAATAATCCGGACTTAATAAAGATATCGATACCGTCCAGCACCATGTTTGTACCCAGGATGGCCAATACCAGACCCATCAGTTTGTGGATGGCGACCATCATGTTCTCGCCCAGTACCTTCATCAGGGAACCGCTCCAATAATACGCCAGATAGTTCAAATAGCAGATCAGGGCGGACATCAGCACCACGATGACGATGTGGAGCCAGTCGGCATTGGTCACGAAGTTCATCCCGGTAATGATCGTGCCGGGCCCCGCCATGATAGGGATGGCCAGCGGCGAGATGGAGATGCTCTCGTCGAAATTCACGGCCCGGGGGTTGTTGATGGACGAGCGTTTGGACTGCAGCATTTCGAAACCTACAAAAAACACCACGATACCACCGGTGATCTTGAAGGCCGGTATGGTAAGCCCGAAGACGAAGAATATGTATTTGCCCAGCAGTACGAAAGTAACAAGGATAATGAATGCTGCTATCCCTGCCTTGCGGGCGACGCGGTGTTCCTTCTCAATACCAGCCCCGCGGGTGAGGCTGACGAACACCGGCGCTTTGGTCAGCGGGTTCATCACGGCAAAATAGCCGATGAACACGGTGAGCGCGAATGTGAACAGTTCTTTTATATCCATCGGAATCCGATAGTTAATGTTGCAGTGCAAAGGTACGCCTTTTCGTATTCACAACATATTTTTGTGCCTTTTTTTGTCATGGTTGCCGCAAAGGTTACTGCACCACAGGATTTACACCGGTGTTTTGCACGGGCCGGTCGCTCCTCCTATACTTATTCGTCTGCTTGCTCCAGAAAGAATCCCACTTCGCCTTCTGTACCGGAGTAAGATAGAGCATCAGTTCGCCTGAAGCCTGATTGCCGCACGAAAGATCGCTCTTGGGATTGTCATCGTTCTCTATTTTGGGGAGTGTAATGATCTTCGATTGCATCTTAATTTGCGAAATATCCAGCTCCGACAGGTTATTATTGTCGCATTCCAGGGTGAAAAGTTCCGTGTTTTTCGATATGTCCAATTGAGTCAGGTTATTCGCGAAACATATCAATATTTCCAATTCCGTATTTTTCGATACGTCCAGCTGCGTTAGAGCATTCCCCTGACATCTCAGCCCATACAGGTGAATGTTATTCATTACATCCAACCGCGTCAAGGCGTTACGGCTGCAGTCCAACCATGTTAGTCCTGGATTCATCGATACATCGAGATGCCTCATATAGTTGGAAGAGCAGTCCAATCCGGAAAGTTCCGGGCGCATCGATACATCGAGTTGCATCAGGGCATTGTCGGCGCAATATAGCCGCTTAAGCTTCGTATTTTTCGACACGTCCAATTCCTGCAGAGAATTGTGGGGGCAGAACAGCTCGATAAGGTCAGTATTTCCCGATATATCCAGTTGCATAAGCGAATTGGAATGGCAATCCAAGTCTGCAAGCATAGTATTCTTCGATACCGCCAATTGTATCAGCTTATTCGTGGAGCAGTTCAACCGGGTAAGCGCAGGATTTTTCGACATGTCCAGCCGCTCCAACAAATTAGAAGAACAATCCAACTCAATAAGCGCAGGACATCCCGATAAATCCAATTTCGTCAACGAATTATCTTCACATCTCATCCTGAGAAGCGCGGTGCATCCCGATAAATCCAATTGTGTCAGTTTATTAGAAGAACAATACACCCTGACAAGCGCGGCGCGACCCGATAAATTCAATGCAGTCAGCACACACCCATCGCAATCCAAATATTTGAGCGCCGGACTGCCCGACACATCCAAATGTGTCAGCGAATTATTTTTACTGCAGTTCAGGATGGTAAGTTTAGATAGCATCAACACATCGAGCTGCGTTAATTTATTGTATCGGCACCTTAGTGCGGTAAGCTCTCTGTTCGTTGATACATCCAGTTGCACCAGGTTATTGTTACTGCAATCCAGCACTGTGAGTTTCGTATTTTTCGACACATCCAATTGTGTGAGATTATTATACCCACAATCCAGCCGTTCAAGTTCTCTATTTTTCGATACATCCAGCGTCGCCAGCTGATTGCTATAGCATTGCAGGTTTTTTAGTTTCATGTTTTTCGACACATCCAATTGCGAAAGACCATTATACCCACAATCCAGCCGTTCAAGTCCTCTATTTTTCGATATGTCCAATTGGCCCAACCGCCAGTTTGTATCGCATAGCAGTATTTTTAGTTTCGTGTTTTTCGACACATCCAACCGTGTCAGTTTATTGGCGGAACAATCCAATTTTGAAAGATTGGAAAAATACTCTATCCCCGTCAGGTCGGAAATACCGCAGCCATTTACGAATATTTCCGTCGTTTCGGCTAAAAGCCGGGCGGTAGCGGGATCGTCCGGGTCGATACAGTCCCCGATAAAAGAAAAGCCCAATTCCTGAAGGTAGGAGCGGAACCCGACATCGGGTATCCGCATTTTCATTGTTTTCTTTTTATTCCCGGATTGGAGTTCGTTTGAATCTGAAACAGAGTTTTCTGCTTTAAGGCCGGGCTGGGCAGTAACATCTCTGCCGTATCCGCAGACCAGCGACAGACTAACCAAAGTAATTGTAAGGATCGCTTTTTTCATTCGGAACATTAGTTTAAAAAAATGGATCTTCCGGCGATAAAGTTAATGATCATACCGGATTTCCCACCTAAAATGATAATTATTTTCCGATAAGGGACGGTGGCACGGTTATTGCCCTTTGGATAGTGTCGAAACGATCCGCACCTATGCGAAACACCGTCAAAAGCCTTGAAAAGGCCTATGGCATAAAGACCACGAAGGAGGTAAAGCAAGACAGGACGCCTGCGTGCTGACATTTTGACGCAAAACCATGTCAAACCATACAGAAAAGGAAAAAATCATGATAAAACTGGACAAATTGTCACTGGAACAGATTCTCTCGCCCGATTCGGATATCATACCGATCATGACCTCGTCCGAAGAAGACGACGGAACGGCAGCGAATGAAACTTACCCTTCGGTATTGCCTTTATTGCCCCTGCGCAATATGGTGCTCTTCCCCGGGGTGATCATGCCGGTAAGCGTAGGGCGCCCCTCCAGCATACGCCTGGTGGAAGACTGCGAAAAGAGCGGGGGCATCCTTTCCGTAGCCACCCAAATGGACGCACGGGTAGAAAATCCGGAACAGAAAGATATTTATAAGACCGGTGTAGTGGCCCGCATCCTGAAATCGTTCAAGATGCCGGACGGCAGCTATACGGTCATCCTTCAGGGGCGCCGCCGAATGGAAGTCGAAGCCATCGTACAGACAGACCCCTATCTGCGTGCTTCTATTATTGTGAAAGACGAAGCCGAATTCGACGCGGATTCTTCGGAGATGACCGCCATCCTGGACGAGATCAAGGAAACCATGCGCAAACTCTCTTCGGAAAACACCAATATGTCTTCCGAGATGATATTCGCCATGGAGAATATCAAGAACCGCCGGTACCTGATAAACTTTATCTCGGCCAATATGAGCCTGCCGGTAGAGCAGAAATACGAGCTGTTGAGCCTGGACGATATCAAACAGCGGGGCCTTACCGTTCTTCGTTTCCTCAATTTCGAGCTCAAACGCGCTACCTTGCGCAGCGATATACAGTCTAAGGTTCGTGAGGACCTCGACCAACAACAGCGCGAATACTTCCTGCATCAGCAGATGAAGACCATCGCTGAAGAATTGGGCGGAAATTCGGCCGAAACCGAAGTAGAGGATATGCGCCAGAAAGCCAAAACCAAAAAATGGAGCGAGGAGGTCGGCAAGATCTTTGAAAAAGAACTGGCCAAACTCCAGCGCATGAACCCGCAAACTCCGGACTATTCCGTACAGCGGAATTACCTGGAGCTGATGCTCGACCTGCCGTGGGAGGAATATTCAAAAGATAAGTTCGACCTGGCCCGCGCGGCCAAGATACTGGACCGCGATCATTACGGACTGGAGGACGTAAAAAAACGTATCCTCGAGTACATGGCCGTGCTGAAACTCAAGGGCGATATGAAGGCGCCTATCCTGTGCCTCTACGGCCCTCCCGGAGTGGGTAAGACCTCGCTCGGCCGTTCCATCGCCGAATCGCTGGGTCGTAAATACGTGCGCATATCCCTGGGCGGTCTGCGCGACGAAGCGGAAATACGCGGACACCGCAAGACCTATATAGGGGCCATGCCGGGCCGTATCATCCAGTCCGTGAAAAAAGCCGGGGTGTCCAACCCTGTGTTCGTGCTGGACGAGATAGATAAACTGTCCGTCGGCATTCAGGGAGACCCTTCGTCCGCGATGCTGGAGGTGCTGGACCCCGAGCAGAACAATACGTTCTACGACAACTTCCTCGAAACGGGGTACGACTTGTCCAAGGTGTTGTTCATCGCTACAGCCAACAGCCTCTCCACCATACAGCCGGCGCTTCTGGACCGTATGGAAATCGTGGAGATGAACGGCTATACGATGGAAGAGAAAGTACAGATCGCCGTCCGCCACCTGCTGCCCAAACAGTTGGAAGAGCACGGGATGAAGAAACACCCGATCACCATTTCCGACCAGGTGCTGGAACGCATCATCGACGGATATACCCGGGAAAGCGGCGTGCGTCAGCTGGATAAGAGGATCGCCCAGATCGTGCGGTACTGTGCCAAACAATTCGTGACCAAGGAAAAGTTCGATACCGATATTTCGTTCGAGCAGGCCCAGAAGATACTCGGTGTGGCCCGCGAGTCGGACAAATCGGAAGTGATAGACACTCCGGGGGTCGTGACTGGCCTGGCCTGGACCTCGGTGGGCGGGGATATCCTGTATATCGAGTCCACCAAATCCAAAGGTAAGGGGGAACTCTCGATGACCGGCAATCTGGGTACCGTGATGAAGGAATCGGCGACCATCGCCCTGCAATACATCAAGTCCCACGCGGAAAACTTCGGTCTGGACGCCGAGGAAATAGGCCAGTACAACATCCATATCCATGTGCCGGAAGGGGCTACCCCGAAAGACGGCCCTTCGGCGGGTATCACGATGCTCACCTCGCTGGTGTCCGTACTCACCGGGCGTAAGGTAAAACCGGCCCTGGCGATGACAGGTGAGATCACCCTGCGCGGAAAAGTACTTCCGGTAGGGGGTATCAAGGAAAAGATTCTGGCCGCCCGCCGGGCAAACATCACCGATATCATCCTCTGCGAGGACAACCGCAAGGACATCGAGGATATCAAACCGGATTACCTGAAGGGGCTTACGTTCCATTACGTCAAAAAAATGGACGAAGTGATACCTTTGGCACTGGAAAATTGAGTACTTTTGCGGAAAGTAATACCTTCCGCATGAAATACACCCTGCGCCTTTTCAAGAACCTGGGGCATTTTAAGAAACTAATAACGGGAACGGTAGTATTCAATATACTTACCGTTCTTTTTACGTTATTATCTACCTATGCCCTGATTCCCGTACTGAGCCTTATTTTCGGCGAGACCGAAAAAGTGCATACCAAACCCGTATGGAGTGTGGACGGGGTAAGCGTGTTCGCCAGCGATGGGATGAACGGGGTAAAGGATTACCTGAGCGAAGCTTTCAATTACCAGACCACCTATTTCATCGAACACAACGGCTTGGAATGGGTTTTGTTCTGGGTATGCTTTATCGGGTTCTCGCTTTTCGTGCTCAAAAATGTATCCCGGTATTTCGCCGGCCTTTTCCTTTCGTACATCAACATCGGCATCGAGCAGCGCCTGCGCAAACAGATCCACGACAAAATACTGGCCCTGAATATCTCCTTCTTTTCCGAGCAGCGTAAAGGGGATATCCTTTCGCGCATCACTTCGGACGTAACGGAAGTGCAGTGGGCCGTGTTTTCTTCGCTGTCCCGCACGATACAGGACCCGCTGATGGTTATCGGTATTCTCGTATCCCTGATCCTGCTCAGCCCGAAACTGACGGTCTTTATCGTCATCCTGCTGCCTTTTACGGCATACGCCATCACCCGTATTTCCAAATCGCTGAAAGACCCGTCCCAAAAGGCCCGGAAAAAATACGGGGAACTCCTCTCGCAGGTGGAAGAGGACCTGTCCGGATTGAAAGTCATCAAATCGTACAATGCCTCGAAGCTGTCCAAAAAACGCTTCGACGGCGTAAACGACGATTACTCCGACCAAATGGCCCGTATCACCCGTCGGCGCGAACTGGCTTCGCCGCTGTCGGAAATGATCGGATCGGCCATCATCATCGCTATCATGGGCTATGCAGGCGTGCTGATCGTCAAGGATGCAGCTCTGAGCGCCCCGATATTCATCACTTACTTGGCCCTGTTTTACCAGATTCTCCAGCCCACCAAGAATATCGCCCTGGCTATCGCGGATATCAAGCGAGGAGAGGCCGCCGCACAGCGTATCTACGAAATAATCGACACGCCGGTCTCGATCACTGACAAGAAAAATGCACTGGACAAAAAAACGTTCGATTCCTGCATCGAGTTCCAGGACGTGCGGTTCAAATACCCGGACGGGGAAAAAGAGGCTATCAAAGGCTTTTCGCTCAGCGTACCCAAAGGAAAGACGATCGCTATCGTCGGACAGTCCGGGAGCGGGAAATCGACCATCACCAACCTTATTTGCCGCTTTTACGACGTAACGGGCGGAAGCATCCGCATAGACGGGCACGACATCCGCGATTACAAACAAAAAGACCTTCGCGGGCTCTGCGGGCTGGTGACCCAGGAATCGGTCCTGTTCAACGATACGGTGAAAAACAACCTGCTGCTGGGCAAACCCGATGCCACCGACCAGGAGATACTTCAGGCGGCAAAAGTAGCCAACGCCCTGGAGTTCATCGAAAAATTACCGGAAGGATTCGACACGAATATCGGCGATTCGGGACTGCGCCTGTCCGGCGGACAGCGCCAACGCCTGTGCATCGCCCGGGCCGTACTGAAAAACGCTCCCATCCTCCTGTTGGACGAGGCTACCTCGGCACTGGACACCGAGAGCGAAAAACTGGTACAGGACGCTCTGGAACACCTGATGAATGCCCATACGAGTTTTGTGGTGGCACACCGGCTGTCCACCATCCAGAATGCCGACCTGATCGTGGTGATGAGCGACGGACGGATCGTAGAACAAGGTACGCACGAAGAACTACTGGCTGCCGATGGTATGTACGCCAAACTCATCCATATGCAGTCGTTCGATACGGCTTCATAAAAATGTAAATGAATCCGACAAAATAGAGCCGCCCGGACAAATGTCCGGGCGGCTTAGTTATAGCTAAAAGGGTATCAGGGCAGTATTCCCAGAAATGTTTTTACCGCCTGTTTCATCCGGGCTTTAAACCTGTTTTTCTTCCACATGAACAGGAATATCCGCAGGCTTCGGTCCAGATCCCACCGGCGAACATCGCAATACCGGGCCACCAGTTTCATGGCCTGGGTAAGCCGCAACCCCGATAATTGGGTAAAGGATTCGAGGCAACGCACCATGGCACTATTGTGGAAATCGAAGCGGTTGATATCGACCAGGGCAAAATAGAAACGGCAGTTCTGTCTGTAATACAATATGTTACCTGGATTATAATCCTTTGGTACCATCCGGGCCTTGTGCAGGGCGGCAGTAAACCGGATAAAATCTTCCGTCAGCCATTGTTTTTCGGTCTCGTTCAGATTCTCTGCCGCCGCCAGGGTAGGATAGGGCAGATACTCCGAAATGAAGTAACCCGTATGGAAAAAGCCGCGTTTTTTCACTTCGATATAAGCGACCGGAGCAGGGGTTTCTACTCCACGGCGCAGAAGCCGGCCGGCATACCGATAAGCCCGTTTCGCCTTACTCCTGCGGAAACAGGTATACATGAAGCAGTTGAAAAGGGTAGGGCGCTTGTATTTCTTGACCACGAAAGACTGCCCGTTCACCGTCGTCTTGATCACCGTGTTCCGATTGCAGCAGAAGATTTTATCCACCGGATAATCATCCTGCGGAATTTTGCGGATAAAGTCGGAAAAATCCGCAAAATCTTGGTTAATTCTGAATTTTATACGATCTCCCATAACACACCTGATTATAAATTACATATGTTTATGTAAAGATACAACCCTGTGCATCGGGAGGTTATCAAAAAATTCCCTTTTTATGGTCTGTTTTCCGGTAAAACCTGAAAAATTTACTGATTGCGGTACTGTGTGGGGGTAACGCCGGATAAATGCTTGAAATACCGGGCAAAAAACGATTGATTGGCAAAGCTAAGCTCTTCGCTGATCTGCTGGACGGTCATATTAGTCGACTTCAGCATCACTTTAGCCTGCAGCAGGACGTAATCGTCGATCAGCTGGCCGGCCTTTTTCCCGGTAACCGCACGGAGAGTGGCCGAAAGGTACTTAGGCGTAATAAAAAGCTTATCGGCAAAGAACGACACCGAACGGCTTTCCTTGTAATGGCGGATCAGCAGGTTGAGGAATTCGCTGCATATCTCATCCTTGCGGTTGAGCTTGGCCTTTTTATCGGCCATGTACGTTTCCATGGAGATGAACTCGAAAAACAAGGCTGCTACCAAATGCTGAATGATATCCAGGCGGTACGTAAAATTCGTATTGCGCATCCGCGAGCGGATAAAATCGTGGTAGGAGGCGAATTTGTCGATATCTTCCTTGGAAAAATGGATCTTGGGGTTGTCCCGGATCACGAAAAAAGCCGAAAAATTGCGTTTGCGCAGGCTAATATTGGCCAAAAATTCGTTGGACATGAACAGAAAACGACCGTTGAAATCTTTGCTCTTGCTTTCGAGCTGGACGATCTGCCCGGGCAATACGATCAACATATCGTTGGCATGCAGTACATACTTTTTCAGGTCCGACATGATTTCGATACTCCCCGAAAGGCAGCCGACGAACATCAGGCCATCCATCTTGTGGGGGGATCTCGCTTCCGGAGAATCGTCGATATCATTGAATATCGCGAAATAATTCTCCATATAATCGACATCCGACGAAAATTTATAACGTTGGCTCATCATAGGCTCCAGCGGCTTTGTTGTCATACATCCGTATTTTTCCGGGCAAACATACGAACAAATCGCTGAACACTCAAAATTTTTACGATTTATGTACCCCTAAAAAGCTGCCGTTTCATAAAATGCAAGTAGTATGGAATTATTCTGCGGTTTCATCAATAGCTTTTTCAAGCGACCGGGACGGGATAATCCAAACCACAGCCATGACCACATAACAGGCGATCGACACAGCGATAGAGACAAAAGCCATCGGAATACTGAGGAAATAGACAATCATCGACAGCTTTTCTTTCCGGCCCCGGCCGTCATTGAGTGTCCGGGTAATGGGAGCTCTTTCGTTGTGGGAGCGTATAAGGGTGCGCTCCAGCAGACGAAAAGCCACGGCGCTCATAAAAAGAACCCCGCCGTAAAACGCCACAGGAACGGGTTCCAGGTGGTTTTCACCCATCCAGCTGGTCACAAAAGGTATCAGCGACAGCCAGAATAAAAGGTGCATATTGGCCCACAGCACGCTAATGCTGACCTGTTGGGTAGCCTGGAACAGATGGTGGTGGTTTATCCAATAAATTGCCAGGTAAATAAAACTGAGCACGTAGCTAAGGAAAACCGGGATTACCGGCCACAGCGCCCGGAAAGAAGTATCTTCCGGCGCTTTCATTTCCAGAACCATGATCGTGATGGCGATGGCCAGTACGCCGTCACTGAACGCTTCCAATCTTCCTTTTTTCATCGCTTAGTATTTTTCGATCCGATCTTTCAGAAATTTTGCTGTGGCTTTTGCGCAGAGTAGATTTTTCACAGGCTGGCGAAATGCTTTAGAAATTTACAGCAATCCCTTGATAATTCCAACACAATACGGCAGAAAATCCGCCTGTTATTTCCGAATATAATTTATATTATGTAAAATAGATTTTGGAACGGTACACAAAAGAACTATAAAAATATTATTTCCTGGTAAAACGCTCTACTCTGCACCTAAGGTATGAGAACGCGGATGGTACCGTTCCACCACATCGACCAGGCGGGATATTTCGATGTGCGTATAGATCTCTGTAGTCGTAATGGACGAATGCCCCAGCATAGCCTGAATATCCGTCAGGTCGGCGCCTCCCTGCAAAAGATGCGTCGCAAAACTATGCCGTAACGTATGCGGACTGATATTTTTCTCGATGCCGGCATCGACAGCAGCCTGTTTGATGATCGTGAACACCATCGCCCGGGTAAGTCCCGAACCCCGACGGGAAAGAAATACAGTATCGGCCGATTTCTTCTGTACGCTGCTATGCGGCCGCACGGTATCTATATAAGATTGTACTAACCGGATCGCCCGCCCATTCACCGGGACAAAACGTTCTTTGCTGCCTTTTCCCAGTACCCGGATAAAACCTTCGGCAAAAAACAGATCGGACAGGCGAAGATTGGTCAGTTCCGACACGCGGAGCCCGCAGCCGTACATCAGTTCCAACATCGTCCTATTGCGCTCGCCCTGGGGTTCGTCCAGCCGTATCGCGCCGATCAGCCGATCGACTTCCTCCACGGTAAGCACTTCCGGCAGTTTCCGGCCCGTCTTCGGGACTTCCAACAATACGGCCGGATTCTTTTCGGTATAATTTTCCAGGCAAAGGAACTTATAAAACCCCCTTATAGCCGAAACCAACCTCGAAAGCGACTTGGCAGACAAGCCTTCCTGTGCACAGGCCCGGATAAACCCCTCCAAGTCCTCAAAAACAAGCTCCCATGGCAGTTTCCCCAGGAAATGTTCCCCGGCGTATTTGCGCAGCTTTTCCAGGTCCAGCGCATACGACAAGGCCGTATTGGTGCTCAGCGCCCGTTCGATGCGCAGGTAGTATGAAAAGTTTTTTATGGCGGTTTCCCACTGCCCCATGATGACAAATTGGCTTATGGCGGTTAAAATTAGCAAATAGATTTTTATATTTGCACAAACAAACCGTCAAAACGATGAAAATACTTATCCTGAACGGACCGAACCTCAATCTGCTGGGCAAGCGCGAACCCTCGGTATACGGGAGCGAATCCTTCGACGATTATTACAAATCACTGAGGGACAAATACAAAGATGTTCAGCTGGAGTATTTTCAGAGCAATTCGGAAGGAGACATCATTTCCAAAATACACGAAACGGGATTTTCCTACGACGGTATCGTACTGAATGCCGGAGCCTATACGCATACCTCGCTGGCTATTGCGGATGCGATCCGCGCCGTGACGACCCCTGTGGTGGAACTCCATATCTCCAACGTATATGCCCGGGAAGAATACCGCCACCACTCCTTCATCGCCCCTGCCTGCCGCGGCTGTATCTGCGGATTCGGCCTGAAGGGCTACGATATGGCAATAGACAGTTTTCGCTGACTGCACACATCGATATTTCCGGCTGCGACCCCCTGGGGCCGCGGCCGTCGTTTTTATATAATTCAAGGATAAAAGAAGTAAAATGGTTACAGCCGAACAGGTAAAAGACATACAAACCCGCACTGCCGACTTGGGCAAATACCTCGAGATCGAGAAAAAGCTCACCCGTATCGAAGCCGACGAGGAGAAAACACAGGATCCTTCGTTCTGGAACGATGCTAAAGAGGCCGAAAAGCTGATGAAGCATTTACGCAGTGAAAAACGTTGGGTGGACGATTTCCAAGCCGTAAAAACAGCGGCGGACGACCTGGAAGTGATCTACGATTTCTACAAGCAGGAAGACGCGACCGAAGAGGAAGTTCAGGTCCACTACGATTCAGCCCTAAAACTCCTGGAAGACCTGGAGTTCAAAAATATGCTCTCCGGCGAGGAAGATGCCATGAGCGCCGTCCTGCAGATCACGGCCGGGGCCGGCGGTACGGAAAGCAACGACTGGGCTTCGATACTGATGCGCATGTACCTGATGTGGGGCGAGAATTTCGGGGCCAAAATCCGCGAACTCAACTTCCAGGAAGGCGACGTGGCGGGTATCAAAACGGTTACCCTGGAATTCGACGCGGAATACGCTTTCGGTTATCTCAAAGGTGAGAACGGTGTGCACCGCCTGGTGCGCATCTCCCCTTTCGATTCGGCAGCCCGGCGGCATACGTCCTTCGCTTCGGTATACGTTTACCCGCTGGTGGACGATACGATCGATATCCAGATCAACCCGGCGGATATTTCGTGGGATACCTTCCGTTCTTCGGGCGCCGGGGGCCAGAACGTGAACAAGGTCGAAACCGGAGTGCGCCTGCACCATGCTCCTTCGGGTATCGTGATCGAGAATACGGAAACGCGTTCGCAGCTGGAGAACAAGGAAAAGGCGATGCAACTCCTCCGTTCGCAATTGTACCGGATGGAACTGGAAAAGCGTCAGGCCAAGCGTGCGGAAATCGAAGCCGGAAAGATGAAGATAGAATGGGGTTCGCAGATACGGAACTACGTACTGCAACCTTATAAACTCGTAAAGGACTTACGGACAGGCTATGAAACCTCCGACACCGACGGTATCCTTTCGGGACGGATAGACGACCTTTTGAAGTCCTACCTGATGATGATGGGGCAAAAGGATGAAAATACCGATAATAGCCCGTTTTAAGTCGGCTCCGCGCCCGGAGTGGGCAGGTAGGGACAATATTCGGCAGTAATCGTCGGCTTTTACCGCAAGTCCTTCCTAACTGCCCTGTCCGGGCACGGAC